>JAEZQX010000025.1 GCA_023441105.1 Pseudomonadota bacterium
CCTTGACCTTCGGCTTTTGCCCGGCGGGCAGCGCTTTCGCAACCATCATCGACTCCGCTTATTCATTGGTGGCGCCAAGGACTTCCTCGATCGTGGTCAGCCCCTGCTTCACCTTCAGCAGCCCCGATTCGCGGAGATCCTTGACCCCGTCTTTGCGCGCCTGGGCGGCGATTTCCATCGCGTTGCCGCTGCTCAGGATGATGCTCTGGATGGCTTCGGTGATCGGCATCACCTGGTAGACGCCGACCCGGCCCTTGAAGCCGGAGCCGTTGCAGCGCTCGCAGCCGACCGGCCGCATCGGCTTCCAGCTGCCGTCGAGATCGGCTTCCTTGAAGCCGGCCGCCAGCAGCGCGTCCTCGTCGAAGGCGCCCTCGGTCTTGCAGGTGCACAGCCGCCGGATCAGCCGTTGCGCGGTGATCAGGATCACCGACGAGGCGATGTTGAACGGCGCGACGCCCATGTTCATCAGCCGCGTCAGCGTCGTCGGCGCGTCGTTGGTGTGCAGCGTCGACATCACCATGTGGCCGGTCTGTGCGGCCTTGATGGAGATGTCGGCAGTCTCCAGGTCGCGGATCTCGCCGACCATGATGATGTCCGGATCCTGCCGCAGGAACGACTTGAGAGCGGCGGCGAAGGTCAGGCCGGCCTTGTCGTTGACGTTGACCTGGTTGATGCCCGGCAGGTTGATCTCGGCCGGATCCTCGGCCGTGGCGATGTTGACGCCGGGCTGGTTGAGGATGTTGAGGCAGGTGTACAGCGACACCGTCTTGCCGGAGCCGGTCGGGCCGGTCACCAGCACCATGCCGTAGGGCCGGGCGATCGCATCCATCAGGATCGCCTTCTGCTCCGGCTCGTAGCCGAGCGCATCGATGCCCAGGCGGGCGGAGGACGGATCGAGAATCCGCATCACGATCTTCTCGCCGAACAGCGTCGGCAGCGTCGATACCCGGAAGTCGATGGCGCGGGTGGCGGAGATGACCAGCTTCATCCGGCCGTCCTGCGGCACCCGCTTCTCCGAGATGTCGAGGCGCGAGATGACCTTGATGCGCGAGGCGAGCTTTTCCTTGATTGCCAGCGGCGGCTGGGCGAACTCGCGCAGTTCGCCGTCGATGCGCAGGCGGATCCGGTAGAACTTCTCGTAGGGCTCGAAATGGATGTCGGAGGCGCCGGACTGGATCGCATCCATCAGCACCTTCTGCAGGAAGCGGACGACCGGCGCGTCGTCGACCTCGGAGCTGTCCTCGACGACGGCACCGGCCTGCTCGTCGTTGGTCATCTCGATGTCGAGCGCATCCCCCACCATGTCGGAGAGCTTGTCCGCAGCGCTCTGGCCAAGCTTCTCGAGCAGCCGGCGCAGCTTGTCATGCTCGACCACGATGGCGTCGATGGTCGCCTGCTGCTGGAACTTGACCCGGTCGAGCGCTGCCTGGTCGGTCGGGTCCGACAACAGCACCGACAGCCGGTTGCCGCGCTTGAGCAGCGGGACGATGTGGGTCTCGGCGAGCAGCTTGCGGTCGATCAGCTCGGTGGGCAGCACCGAGACGTCGAGCGCCTGCAGGTCCATCATCGGCATGCCGAAAGTTTCGGCGAGGAAGCGGGCCAGCCGCGGCGGCGTGATCGACTTGCTGGCGACCAGCTCGTCGACGAAGGAACCGTGTTCCGCCGCCTGGGCCTTCTGCTGCAGCGCGACCGCCTGGTCGATGCGCAGCATCTGGTGCTGGACCAGCGCACGGGCAAGCCCCGGCAGGGCGACCGGTTCGCCCTTGTCGGTTGCCTTCGCTGGATACCCAGTATTGACGGACACGCTTTCCCCTCAGGAACGCACTGATGACCTCGAGTCGCAACGGAGTTTGACCTGTTCCAGGCAGCGCAGGAATGGGCGATCGGGGGGCGTCGGCTGAACGGGCGGCGCACGGCTATGAACGGCCGCCGGACGTTGCTGCCGCAAATCCGGCTAAGGCAGCGGCAGTTCGGTCTTGTAGCGGACCTGCTTGAGCGTGAAGCTCGAGCGGATCTTCTCGACGCCGGGGATCGGCGACAGGCGGTCGAGGACGAAACGCTCCAGGGCGCGGATGTCCGGCACGACCACCCGCAGCAGGTAGTCGGCGTCGCCGGTCATCAGGTAGCACTCCATGACCTCTTCGCAGGCCTCGATGCGGCGTTCGAATTCCGCCAGCGCGGCCGTGTTCTGCTCGCGCAGGCTGATCGAGATGAAGACCGAGACGCCGAGTCCGACCGCTTCCGGGTCCACCAGCGCCACGTAGCGCCGGATCACCCCGGCCTTCTGCATTGCCTTGACGCGCGCCAGGCACGGCGACGGCGACAGGTGCACGCGGCGCGCCAGCTCGACGTTGGTGAGCGAGCTGTCGCGCTGCAGGGCAGCAAGGATCTTGATGTCGACGGTGTCGAGCTGCGCCGACTCGTGACGCACTTTGTGCTGCAAGCAGCGACTCCAATGGCAGAAGCTGCTGCGATTCTACCCAATGGCGTGCTTTTCGGCAGCTTCGGCAAGCCGCATCGGCCGATAATGACGGCTGCGCGCCCTGCCGCATGAACCATCACGCCTGAATTCCGCCCGAACCGACATGACCGACCTCTCCCACCGCCCGGACCTGCCCCAGCTGCCGGGGCTTCCTTACGCCGCCGACCCCCCGCCGGTCGCCGATGCCGATCCGCAGGAAACCGCCGAATGGCTCGAGTCGCTCGATGCGG
The DNA here is from genome assembly GCA_023441105.1 of Pseudomonadota bacterium. The sequence goes on from JAEZQX010000025.1 coordinate 2,713, forward strand.
TCCTGCAGGCAGGAGGGCCGCAGCGCGCGCGCTTCCTGCTGGATGCCCTGCAGCGGCATGCCTCGCGCAGCGGGCTCGGCTGGCGGCCGCAGCTGACCTCGCCGTTCGTGAACACGATCGCGGTCTCGGCGCAGCCGCGCTTTCCCGGCGACCTCGAGCTCGAGCGGGAGCTGGCAGCGATCATGCGCTGGAACGCGCTGGCGATGGTGGTCCGCGCCAACCGCGCGCATGGCGAGCTGGGCGGGCACATCGCCAGCTACGCCTCGGCAGCCGACCTGTTCGAGGTCGGCTTCAACCACTTCTTCCGCGCCCGCCGCGGCGACTTCCTCGGCGACCTGGTCTACTTCCAGCCCCATTCGGCGCCCGGCGTCTATGCGCGCGCCTTCCTGGAAGGTCGGCTGGCCGAGGATGCCCTGGCCCACTACCGGCAGGAGCTGGCTGCCGGGCGCAACGGCGCCCGCGGCCTGTCCAGCTATCCCCATCCCTGGCTGATGCCCGATTTCTGGCAGTTCCCGACCGGCTCCATGGGGATAGGCCCGATCAGCGCCATCTACCAGGCGCGCTTCATCCGCTACCTGGAAGATCGCGGCCTCGCCAGTACGGCGCGCTTCGAGGACGGCCTGCCGCGCAAGGTCTGGGGCATCTTCGGCGACGGCGAGATGGACGAGCCGGAGTCGATGAGCGCGCTGACGCTGGCGGCCCGCGAGAAGCTCGACAACCTCGTCTTCGTCATCAACTGCAACCTGCAGCGCCTCGACGGACCGGTGCGCGGCAATGGCCGCATCATCGACGAGCTGGAGGCGCTGTTCCTCGGCGCCGGCTGGAACGTGATCAAGCTGGTGTGGGGCAGCGACTGGGACGGCTTGTTCGCCCGCGACCACGACGGCTCCCTGATCGATGCGTTCGCCGGCACCGTGGACGGGCAGTTCCAGACGCTCGCCGCCACCGACGGCAAGTTCAACCGCGAGCGCTTCTTCGGGCAGAACGAGGCATTGCGGGCGTTGTCGCAGGGAATGACCGACGAGCAGATCGACCGGCTGACCCGTGGCGGCCACGATCCGGTGAAGCTGCATGCCGCCTATGATGCCGCCATCCGCCACGTCGGCCAGCCGACGGTGATCCTGGCCCACACCAAGAAGGGCTTCGGCATGGGAAGCGCAGGGCAGGGGCGGATGACGACGCACCAGCAGAAGAAGCTGGATGCCGATGCGCTGCGCGAGTTCCGCGACCGCTTCCATCTGCCGCTCACGGATGCCCAGGCCGAAGCGCTGGAGTTCTACAAGCCTGCCGAAGACGCTCCGGCGATGCGCTACCTGAAGCAGCGGCGCGAGGCGCTCGGCGGCGCCTTGCCGGCC
>JAEZQX010000057.1 GCA_023441105.1 Pseudomonadota bacterium
TGGTGTGGGTGCACGGCGGCGTGCACGGCAACTGGGACCAGAACTACCTGCCGTTCATCCTCGAGGCAGTCGAGAAGGGCTACGTCATCGTCGCCCCCGAGTACCGCGGCAGCACCGGCTACGGCGCCGAGCTGTACAACGCCATCGACTACGGCGGCAAGGAGGTGGACGACGTCCTCACCGCCTACGACTTCGCGAGTGCGCTCCCCTACGTGGACCCCGAGCGCGTGGGCGTGATGGGGTGGAGCCACGGCGGCTTCATCGCCGCGCACCTGCTCTTCCGCGGCGAGACGCCCTACAAGATGGGCGTCGCGATGGTGCCGGTGACCAACCTGATCTTCCGCCTCTCGTACAAGGGGCCGCGCTACCAGCGCTCGTTCGCGACGCAGAAGGAGCTGCCCGGGCTGCCCTTCGAGCTCCGCGAGGAGTACGTGAAGCGCTCGCCGTACTACCACGTGGACAGCCTGCGCACGCCGATCCTGGTGCACGTGGCCACGAACGACACGGACGTGAACATCGAGGAGGCGATGCCCCTCATCGACGCGCTCCGCGCCCGCAAGCCCGACCTGGCCGAGACGAAGGTCTACGTGGATCCGACGCCCGGCCCGGCCTCGGCCGGCCACACCTTCAACCGCCGCGTCAACCGCGAGACGCTCGAGCGCGACGACTCGCCCGAGCAGATCGACTCGTGGAACCTGACGTGGGCGTTCATCGACAAGTGGCTGGGGGCAGGCGCTGGGCGCTAGGCGCTAGGCGCTAGGCGCTAGGCGCTGGACGGTACGATCGACACGTTCGAGGGACCGGGGGGAGCACCACGCTCTTCCCGGTCCCTCGCCCTTTGTCCCGCTCTTCGTCCAGCGCCTAACAACCAGCGCCTACCGCCTGCCTCCTCAGAACTCCCTCTTCCTCATCTCCTCGAACATCTTCGCGCGCTCGTCGGTCCCCTCGTCCTCCTCGCGGTTCTGGAGGCTGGGGTCGTACGACTTCGCCGGGCGCACCTTGCTGTGCTTGGCCTCGGCCTTGGCGGTCGTCTTCTTGAGGAGCTTGGCGAGCTGCTTCTCGTTCATCGGTGCCTCTCCGGTGGGGCGCGGGTGTGGATGAAAGCTGCGGCGCGGACCGGGGCGGGGGAAGGGCGGCGGGGAGGGCGCGCGGCGCGGTGGACGGCTCGCGCCAGGTGGCGTCCGACGAGTCGGCTGCGCTCCTGGACCGCCTGCAGCACGGCCGATGTCCTTCTTGCGAGGCGGTCGGGTCGGGCGTAACCTCGGCGCGCTCGCCCGACGCTGGGCGCCGACCGCTCCGACCCGTGTTTCGCATGCGACGCCTCCTGCCCCTCCTCCTGCCCCTTCTCCTGCTCTCCGTGGTGCTCGTCGGGTGCGGCGACGCCCCGGACGCCGAGGCCAGCTACGCGGCCATGCCGCGCCTCGCGCTCTCCCCCATCGCGGAGATCTGCGCTGAACGTGAGGACGAGCCGTGTCAGTTCGTGAACGCCGCGGTGGTGGCGGCAGCGCCGGACGGACGGGTCGCCGTGGCGGACATGATGGGCGAGCTACGCGAGTTCGACCAGGAGGGCCGCTTCGTCCGTGCCGTCGGCCGCAAGGGTGGCGGTCCGGGTGAGTATCGCCTGCTCGTCGCCGCTGGCTACGATGAGGCGGGCCGTCTCACGGTGCTCGACCAGGCGGGGATGCGGGTGCAGCGCTTCGACACGTCCGGCGTCGTCGGCAACGCGACCAGCGCGCCCATGATCCCGGGGCTGATGGGGGTCTCGGTGGTGGGCGGACGGGTCGCGCTCTTCGCGCTGCCCGGTGCGGCCTCCGTCGGCGACACGGTCGAGGTACGCGTACTGCTCGTCGATCCCGCCACCGGCGACACGACGGCGCTTCCCGGCCTGCCGGAGCCGGCGATGGCCACCGGCGATGGTTCCGTCTTCCCACTGTCTCCGCTGTTCAGCGTGATGCCCCCCGAGCGCTGGGGAGTGGCCCCGGATGGCGCGTTGCTCCTGGCCGACGGCGAGCGGCTGCGCATCCTGCGGCGGGAGGCCACCGGCGGTCCACCGAGGATGGTCGTGGATCTCGACGCCGCCCCGCGCCCGATCACCTCGAGCGAGCTCGAGGCGGAGAAGGCACGGCGCCTGGAGCAGGCCGCCCGCATGCCCGGTGGCGTCTCCCCGACGCTGCGTCGGACGCTCGCCGCCGCAGCCGCGAGCGCCCCGAAGAGCCATCCGCTCGTCAGCCGGCTCGTGGTGCTCGACGACGGCACGCTCCTCACGCGCGAGGCCGTGCGGCCCGGAGCGGATTCGGCACGCTGGAACGCGTTCGACGCGAACGGCACGCCCATTGGCCACCTCCTGCTGCCGGCCGACGCCCGGATCGTGTCCGGACAGCTCGGGCGGCTGCTCGTCGTCACGCCGGGCGAGAGCGATGTGCCGCGCATCGCCTGGTACGCGGCGCAGCGCGGGGCAGCGGTGGCCTCCGACCGTTAGGGTGCGGCCGCCAGTACGCCGGCGGTGCGGGCGATCACGGCGAGCGTCACCATGCCAGCGTACCGGATCGCCAGCTTCTCCGCCCGCTCCGGGATGACCGCCCGCACATGGTGCGCGCGGCACCACACACGGTGATCGCGCCACGGCCGCCCACGGCGCTTC
>JAEZQX010000268.1 GCA_023441105.1 Pseudomonadota bacterium
GTAGGAGCGCCGCATGCGCGACCGCGGATCGTCGACGACGTCGCAACGAGCCGAAGGGCTCGACGCATCCGGGATTCGTGGGTCGCGGCTGCGCCGCTCCTACGGAAAGCGCGGTGCTGTTGCTGTCGTAGGAGCGCTGCAAGCGCGACCGCGGATCGTGGACGACGTCGCGACGAGCCGAAGGGTTCGACGCATCCGGGATTCGGGGTCGCGGCTGCGCCGCTCCTGCGAAAGGCACGTCCGCTGCGGCTTTGATTGCGGCAGCGAAGATCAGTCCCGCATCAGGGTGGACTTGCCGAAGAGGCTTTCGACGAGATCCACCACCAGCTCGGCGGTGCGGTTGCGCACGTCCAGGGCGGGGTTGAGCTCCATGATGTCGAGCGAGCCCAGGCGCCCGCTGTCGGCGATCATTTCCATGCACAGCTGCGCTTCGCGGTAGTTCGGGCCGCCGGGAATGGTGGTGCCGACGCCGGGTGCGATCGAGGGATCGAGGAAATCGACGTCGAAGCTGACGTGCAGGTGGCTGTTGCTGCCGAGGTTCACCAGCGCCTCCTCCATCACGCGCTTCATGCCGACTTCGTCGATGTAGCGCATGTCGAAGATCTCGAGCCCGACGTCGTGCACCAGCTTCTTTTCGCCGGCATCGACCGAGCGGATGCCGATCTGGCGGATGCGGTCGGGCGTGATCGCCGGTGCGGTGCCCCCCAGTTCGGTGAGGGTGTGCGGGCCGAAGCCGCACAGGCAGGCCACCGGCATGCCGTGCACGTTGCCGGACGGAGTGATCGAACTGGTGTTGAAGTCGGCATGCGCGTCGAGCCAGAGCACGGTCAGGCGCTTGCCGCGCTCGCGGCAGTGGCGCGCCACGGCGGTGATCGAGCCGATCGCCAGGCAGTGGTCGCCGCCGAGCAGCACCGGCAGTCGATCCTGCGCCAGTTCCGCTCCGACGGCCTGCATGACGGCGCGCGTCCAGGTGACCACCTCGGGGAGGTGGCGATAGCCGTCGGCGGGCTGCTGCCACGGGTTCAGCGGTCCGCTGACATTGCCGCGGTCGATGACGTCGAGGCCGCGCGCCGCGAGCGCCTGGCCGAGGCCGGCCACGCGCAAGGCTTCCGGGCCCATCGAGGCGCCGCGGTCGCCCGCGCCGATATCGGTGGGCGCACCGATCAGTGAAACGGGGGGATTGGTCTGCATGGGATACCTGTTGCCGGCTGGCGGACTGCGCGAGCCCGCGCCGCGAGCACGGATCGCGCTGGATCAGGGAAGACCCGCATTCTCGGTCAATTCGGCGATGCCGTCACGCCGTGGGCCGGACGGCGGCGTCAGTGCGACCAGTCCAACGCAAAGCCGACCAGGAACGTGCGACCCGGCGCCGGCTCGAAAAAGCGGCCGTTGCTGTCGTTGACGATCACCGAGCCGGCGTAGCGGCGGTCGAACAGGTTGTCCACGCGCACGAACGCGTTCCAGCGCCCGGCAGCGTGCCGGCCGGCATAGCCGAGGCTGGCGTCGGCCACCGTGTAGGCCGGGGCGGCGTCGCTGCCGGTGTCGTTGACCGGCACCTCGGTCAGGTAGCGCAGGTCCGTGCCGGCGTGCCACCCGGTTTCGCCGCCCCAGTCCAGGCGGGCATCCAGCACGTTGCGCGGGATGCCGGGGATTCGGCTGCCCGCCGGCACCGGCGTGTCGGGCTCGAAGCAGGGGACGCCGCTGCAGGCGAGGAAACCGGAGCGGAAGCGCGCGTCCACCCGCGTCCAGGCCAGCTGCAGGCGCCAGTCGGGGGCCGGTCGCCACGCCAGCGACGCCTCGGCGCCGCTGCGCCGTGCCTCGCCGATGTTCTGGTAGGTCGTGCGTCCGCCGGCGCTGGTGGCGACCGCCAGTTCGTCGCGGGTATCGGCGCGGAACACGGCAAGGTGGGCCTCGAGCGAATCGGCTGGTCGCAGCTTCAACCCCAGCTCGGCATTGCGGCTGCGCGCCGGCACCAGGTCGAACGCGAGGCCGGCGCCGCCATCGGCGCGGTAACCCAGCTCGCTGAAGGTCGGCGTCTCGAAGCCGCGCCCCCACGACGCATACGCATGCACGCGTGGGTCCGGCCGCCACGACAGGGCCGCCACCGGCGTGGTGGCGCCGTACTCGACCCGGCCACTGTCGTCCGGATTGGCGCCCGTGACGTAGCGGTCGTCGGCATCGAAGGCGACGTCGCTGTGGCGCACGCCCGCCATCAGGCTCCAGGCCTCGGCGAACTGCCAGGTCGCCTGCGCGTACTGGTCGAAATCACGCACCGTGTCCTGCTCGTCGCGTCGCAACGCGCCGCGCACGCCAAGGGCCTCGCCGACGAAGTTCTCGTAGCCGAGCCGATGCTGGCGCTGGCGGTCCCACGCCACGCCGGCGGTCAGCTCGATGTCGCGCCCGGCCAGTTCACCCTGCCAGCTCCAGCGCGCATCGGCGCCGCCGTAGCGGCTGCCGAGGTCGATCACGCCGCCCGAGTGCAGCGGATTGGCCTGCGCCGACACCGGCACCGACAGGAACTGCACGATGTCGCGCTGGCCGCCGTAAGCCAGCATGCGCAGGCCGTGGCCGTTGCCGAATGCCTGTTCCCACACGGCGCCCGCCTGCGCCTGGTGCACGCTCTTGCGCGTGTCGTACTGCAGCGCCACCCCGGCGACACCGGATGGATCCTGCTCGAATTGTTCGCGGGTGAGCCCCAGCGGATCCTGCGCACCGGGAATCGCCAGCGTGTTGGCCAGCAGCGTCAGCTTGCCGCCGCTGGCATTGGTCCAGGTGAGCTTGGCATTGCCCGATTCGCGTTTCGCCGCGCTGTGGTCGCGGTAGCCGCTGGTCTGGAAATGGGTGAGGTCGAGGTTGTAGCCGAGCGGCCCGGAGTAGCCGCGCGCATTCGCGCTGGCGCGCCAGATGCCGAAGCTGCCGCCGGTGGCGTCGAGGCCGATCCGCGGCGGATCGCTGCCGTCCGCCGTGAAGATCTCGATCACGCCACCGGAGGAGTTGCCATACAGCGCGGAGAACGGTCCGCGCAGCACCTCGATGCGCTCCGCCGAATCGAGGTTGAAATGCGACACCTGCCCCTGGCCATCCGGCATCGTCGCCGGGATGCCGTCGGTGTAGAGGCGCACGCCGCGCACGCCAAAGGTCGAGCGCGCGCCGAAGCCGCGGATGGAAATGTGCTCGTCCTGCGCGTAATTCTGGCGGTCGCGCGCGAGCACGCCGGGGATGCCATCGAGGAACTCGGACGGATTGATGCCGGCGGTGTCGCGCACGTCCACCATGCGCACCGAATCCACCGAGGCCGGCACCTCGAACGACGGCTTTTCGCTGCGCGTGGCGGTGACGACGATCACCGGCAGGCTGCCCGCCTCGTCGGCCGCCATGGCGGCGCGGGGCCCGGCGCCGGTGGCGGCCAGTGCGACGACACCTGTCAGGACAATCAATCGATCTCCAACGTGCATGCGCTCCGCGGCTCCCGCCCAAAACCGCCATGGTACGCCGCTGCTGCACGCTTCGGGGGACGAGGACGCGGAGCGAACGATCGAACCATGAAGGACGCGATGGAAAGCGGCGCGGATGTCGAACATCGAGCGCACGGCGTACACGGAGAAGAGCCTCCGATGAGCCATGCGTTACTCGCATCCAGTGATGTTGGCTTGGCACTGCTGGCGCTGATGCGGGCAGCAACGGCGGCCCTGCAGCTGGGGCGTCGCACCACGGGAAGCCGCTGTTCGATCAGCTTCGTACAAGGTGTCGATGGCAATTCCTGCGGAAAGCGGTAGGGTTGCCCAACGATCATCATTGGAGAGTCCGCATGTCCGGATATCGGGTCGCACGATGGCTGGCATTGGTGCTTGGACTGTTTTCCGTTCCGTGTTTGGCCGACCCGGAGAATCCATTCCTGACGCCGGATCACCCGACAGCCGGTGACACAATTGTCGTCAATGCGTACGCGGGGCCTTGCGACGGTTTACAGTTGGGGTTTCTGGAGCCTGAAGTTTCGCTCAACGGAAATCAGATCACGGTGCAGCTGACTGGAGTGCACCATACGGATCCGATCGATTGCGTGTTCGGATCGCGAGTGGATCAGGTCGAAATCGGGAGCTTTCCGCGGGGTTCGTACACGGTCACGATCCATTGGCAGTACTTCAACCTGATCGAATGGGTGCAGGTGACGCTTGGAGAGCTGCCGTTGAATATCGACGAGGGCGCACCATCCGATGAGCCAATTGCGTTACCCGCATCCGGTGGAGTTGGCTTGACCCTGCTAGCGCTGATGCTGGCAGCAACGGTGGCCCTGCGGCTGGGGGCGCCGCGTCACGGCAGGCCGCTGTTGGATCAGCTTCGCACATGGTGTCGAGACAATTCCTTCGGAAAGCGGTAGATTGCCGAACGATCTTTGTTGGAGAGGACTCATGTCGAGTTATAGTGTCGCGGGCTGGCTCGCTTTACTGTTGGGAATGACTTCCGTGCCCGCGACGGCCGATCCGGAAAATCCATTTCTTACGCCTGAGCACCCTACAATGGGAGATACGATCATCGTCAATGCGTATGCTGGCCCGTGTGATGATTTGCAGGACCCCTATGCGGAACCTGAGATCACGCGCGACGGCGATGATATTTCGGTGCTTTTATCGGGAGAGCACATCACCGATCCCATTTGGTGCGTGTTTGGATCGCGCATAGATCAGGTGGAGATCGGCAGCTTTCCACCGGGTACGTACACGGTCACGATCCGTTGGCAGTATTACAACTTAATCGAGTGGGTACAGGTGACACTTGGCACGTTGCCATTAACGATCGGCGAGATCTCACCACCCGGGGATCCCGTAGCGTTGCCAACATCAGATGGTTTTGGATTGTGGATGCTTGCGCTCTTGCTTAGTGCCACGGCGATCCTAAGCCTGCGTACGTTTCACCGCAGGTCTGATTAAACAATGCGATCACCGCCGGCTCCGCCGATTGAAGGCGTTCCCAAGGGTTCGAGCAAGCCACAGTTTCAGGAGTCGAAAAAACCGGAACCAGGGGAGGAGGGAACCATGTTCAGCCATCGTGCGCGCTCCGCATGGACCGCGCTGTTCTACGTCGTCGTGCTTACGATGGTCTTGCCTCTGCAAGCACAGGATTACCATCCCGACCAAGGCATCTACGTGTTGCCGAGCACAGCGCCGGGAGCGCCTTCGGCCAGCGACATCGTCACTTGGTACTACACGCCGATAGGCAAGCGTTCCCCGACGCCACCGTTGCAGGCGCTCACGGTCGGCACCCCGGCACTCGCAAACTACCTGTTGCCGCTGCGCGCAGAAGGCGACCTGCTCGCGCGCCTGTCTGCAAATCCGACATCGGCGCGCGCCAAGCTCGAGCGCTACATCGTGGTCTGGTACCCGGCCAGTACCGATCGCAGCGTTCCACTTGCAGCATTACAGGCGGACCCGTACGTGTCTGCGGCGTACTTGGTGCCGGACGGCGAGTTCACCAGTGTGACGCTGACCGGGTTCGACGTCATCGGCTCGGGACCGCCATTGCCGCCTGCAGGGCTGGGGCAATACGGGCGCGAGGACATGAATGTCGATGCCGCGTGGAACCTTGCGGGCGGCTTCGCGCTCATCCAGGTCATCGATTCAGGGCTCTACGAGGAGCACCCGGCGCTGAGGCAGTTCCAAGGCACCAACTACGTCGGAGGGAACTTCGTTTCGGTAGCATCGCTGGACATCAGCACGACCGTCGATCCCGCCAATCCGGTCGTGTCTTCGACGAGCGTCGACGAACGGCGCGCAATGCCACTGGACGACACCTGCAATCCAAACCGACCGCAGCCCATTCAACCAAGCACCGCAGGACATGGCACGCACACTGCCGGCCTAGTCGCAGCAAATGGCGACGCTGGCCTCGGCGTAGCCGGTACTTGCAGCAATTGTGGAGTCGCCATGTGGAAGACGAGTCCCGTTCAATGCGGCATTCCATTCGGGGAGGTCAACATTGTACCGGTGCTTGCTCCAAACTCGAAGGCGTGGGCCGCCGCCCTGAGTTTCAGCGGCGATATCGGTGCGCAAGTTGTCAACATGAGCTGGGCCACGACACTTCCCAATTCCTTTCCCTGCGATCATTTTGGCGACGATCCGCCGCCGATGTGCCTCGCCCTGAGTATGGCGACGGGTCGCGACGTGGCCATGGTGGCCTCGTCCGGAAACGACCGTACGCTGGTCAATTTTCCGGCACGCGACGAACGCGTGATCGCCGCGGGCGGCTACCAGCCCGATGGCACGCTGTGGGATGAGATGCCTTCCGGCGATGAAGCAGACTGTCCGCTGTACGACTTCGGTCTGGAACAGAGGGAATGCGGATCAAACTACAGCATCTATGCGAGCGGGCCGCGCCAGGAGCTGGTGACCTCCGCCAAGTCCGTTCTCTCCACGACCTACCCGCAATACAACTGGAGCCCGGCGATCCGCTGTGGCGACCAGTTCCAGTTTTCCGGTACCACGTGGGGCGGTGGAACAGGCTTGTGCACCGGAACGTCGATGTCCGCCCCGCAGGTTGCTGGCCTGCTTGGCCTGATCCGCTCGATCAATCCGCTGGTGCCGTTCGGCGATGCGCCGACGACGCAAGGGACATTGCGCCATGTGCTCGCCTCGACGGCTTCGCGGGCGCAGGCAGGGCTGGGCTGGGATGCGGAACTCGGGTATGGCATTCCGGATGCGGAAGCGGCCGCGCGCAAGATGCTCGGCGAGGTCGCGCGCGCCCCGGTCCGCAACCGAGCGATCCCGCTGTTCCGCCTGCACAGCGCGGCGGCCAATGGCGGTGTCGGCGATTACGCGGATACGACCTCGCCGCAAAGCGCGCTCGCGATGATGTTGAATGCGAAGAATGCCTGGGTGCCGTCCGGCCCCCCCACGGCAGCGGTGCCGTACTACCCGCAGTTCCCGCATGGCCCCGACGAGGGTCCGGCTGCGAACGCCGCGCCGCGGGCGCCGGTTTACGTGCTGAGCACGGAAGTCCGACCGCGCAACGAATGGCCGGCGCTGGTGCCGCTGTACCTGATGAGCCGCAGGGCGGAGACGGGGCACATCGATTTCATGCTGGTGACGACAAAGGCCGACCTCGAGGCGGCCCACAGCCGTTCCGGCTACACGTACCAGCTGCACACGATCCAGGGTTACATCCACGCGCCCTGCACGCCCGAACCTGGCTGCATCCCGCCGGGTGCGAAGCCCTACTACCGCGGCTGCACCCAAAGCGGCGACTGCGCCGCCTTCCTCAGCACCGAGGCTGGCAGTTTCTCCAGCTACACGCGCGGGTTTCCATGGTTGGCCGCCAATACGCGGCGGCTGCTCGGCTACGCGTGGCCTGCTGGCGACGGCGAGAACGGCGGCGTTGGCGACGGGCTCCCGGATGCGTTCGAATACGTTGTGGGTACGGATCCGACCCATTCCGATTCCGATCGCGACGGCATCCTCGACAGGGTCGAGATGCCGCTGATAGGCGTGCCTACCGGCGATCCCTGCCATGGTGGCGACGGAGCGCTGCATTGTGGTGCGGACGTGATCTTCCGGGATGGTTTCAACTGAGAGGCCTCGTAGTGGCACGTATCGGATAGGCTGAATGTCGTGCAGGCGACTCGCGGCATCCGCACCAGCGTCTGCAGCGAGTGCGCGTGTCCACGAGCGTCGGCGAGTTCGCCCTGTCGGTGCTGGCGCAGGCGGGGCAAAACCGCGAGCGCGAGCCCACGACCGCGACGAGCCCGCCAGGATGGATCGTGATCCGCAGCCGGGCGGTCGCGCTTGCAGCGCTACGAGAGCGTGCGCATTCGCGTTATACGCGGTTGCCGGCGCCTTGATCTTTCGCCTTTGCTCTCTTCCTGCTCTTCCTGATTCAGGCTTCCTGATCGGCGGGTTCGAAAGCGAGCGACGCGCCGTTCATGCAATAGCGGTTGCCGGTGGGCGGCGGGCCGTCCGGGAAGACGTGGCCGAGGTGGCTGTCGCAGCGCGCGCAGCGGATCTCGACCCGCTCCATGCCGTGGCTGGTGTCGCGGATCTCGCGCACGTGGGCGGGGTCGAAGGGCTGGAAGAAGCTCGGCCAGCCGGTGCCCGACTCGAACTTGGCGCCGGAGCGGAACAGCGGCAGGGCGCACAGGCGGCAGGCGAAGACGCCCTCGCCATGCTCGTCCAGCAGGCCGCCGCAGAACGGCGTTTCGGTGCCGTGGTCGATCAGGATGCGGCGCTCTTCGGGCGTGAGCTTCTGCGCCAGGCGCTCGCGCTCGGCGGCGGACAGGGGTGTCAGGTCGTAGCCGGACGCGGACGTGGCGGGCGAGGCAGTCATGGGATTCTCCCGTGATGGTGAAAAGGACGCTGCGGCTCAGCCGCCATCGCGGCCCTTCAGCCGGTCGGCGAACTTGCTGCGCAGCTTCTCGACCTTCGGCGCCGCCACCGCCGCGATGTAGGGCTGCCCGGGATTCCGTGCGGCGTAGTCGTGGTGGTACTCCTCCGCCTCGTGGAATCCTTCGAGCGGGGCGACCACGGTGGCGATGGGCGCCTCGAACACCCGCGCCTCCTCCAGCTGGCGGATGTACGCCGTCGCCACCTCGCGCTGGGCCTCGTCCGCGACGAAGATCGCCGAGCGGTACTGCGTGCCGAGGTCGTTGCCTTGCCGGTCGACCTGGGTGGGGTCGTGCGCGACCGAGAAGAACACCTTGAGCAGCTGGCCGTAGCTGATGCGCCGCGGGTCGTAGCGCAGGGCAATCGCCTCGGCGTGGCCGGTGGTGCCCATGCAGACGCGCTCGTAGTTGGCGTCGCGCGCCGCCCCGCCGCTGTAGCCCGGCGTCACCGACAGCACGCCTTCCAGTTCGCGGAACACCGCTTCGGTGCACCAGAAACAGCCACCGGCCAGGATGGCGGTGGCTTCCGTCGCATTGCCCGCCACCGGCGGATCGAGGAGGGGATCGGGGAACGGAAGCGAAGGATCGGCCCGGCCGATGCCGGGGATGTCACAGGCTGCAGTCATGGGAAGCTCCGGGAGGGCGGGCACGGGCGGCACGCGCACCGCGCCGCACCCTTCGCACATGGCGACGCCGGCCGCCGGTACAAGGGCGGAACTTCGCGCGCGCGCTGGCTTCCATGGAGCGGTGCCATGGTGCGCGCGCCCGGCGGCCACCACGCTGCCGCGTGGACGATTCACCGCCAGTTGCAGGCAGAGGCTGTAAAGGCCGTTTACCTCGCGCAGACGCCGCAGCCACCTCGCCGCTGCTAGCCTGTGGCCGCCGCCGAGCGGCCCGACCATCCTGCAAGGAATCGCCATGTCGCGTTGGAAAATCGCGCTCGTCGTCGTCGCCGTCCTGGTGCTCGCCGTGGTCGGCTGGCGCCTGCTGGGCGGAACGGGCGGCAAGGGGGGACCCGGTGGCGCACGCGGGCAGGGCAGCGACGCGGCGGCGCCCGTGCCGGTGACGGTGGTGGCCGTCGCCACCCGCGACGTGCCGGTCTACCTCGACGCGCTCGGCACGGTGCAGGCGCTCAATACGGTCACCCTCGCCTCGCAGGTCGGCGGGCAGCTGAAGGCGCTGCACTTCGAGGAAGGCGCGGAGATCGCCCAGGGCGCGCTGGTCGCCGAGATCGATCCGCGCACCTACGAAGCGGCACTGGCGCAGGCGCAGGCGAAGAAGAAGCAGGACGCGGCCCAGCTGAGCGCGTCGCGCAGCACGCTCGCGCGCTACGAGGAATTGATGACGAAGCATTTCGTCTCGGCGCAGGACCTGGAAAACCAGCGCCAGACCGTGCGCCAGCAGGAAGCGCTGGTCGCCGCCGACGAGGCAGCCGTCTCGAGCGCGCGCACGCAGCTGGGCTATACCCGCATCACGGCGCCGATCAGCGGAATCGCCGGCATCCGCCAGGTGGACGTGGGCAACCTCGTGCAGGCGAACGGCACGCCGATCGTGGTGCTGACCCAGATCCATCCGCTCAACGTGATGTTCACCCTGCCGTCGGAGAACCTCGGCACGGTGCGCGCGGCGCAGGCACGCGGGGCATTGCCGGTGTCGGCGCTCGACCGCACCGACAGCCACGTGGTGGCGGCCGATGGCGTACTCACGGTAGTGGACAACCGGATCGATCCGGCGACCGGCACCTTCACCCTGAAATCGCAGTTCCCCAACGCCGACGGCAGCCTGTGGCCCGGCCAGTTCGTCAACGTGCGCCTGCACGTGCGCACCGTGCAGGATGGCCTGGTGGTGCCGACGCAGGCGGTGCAGCGAGGGCCGGAGGGCGACTACGTGTACCTGCTGGCGGAAGGCGACACGGTGGCGATGCGCCCGGTGAAGACCGGCGGGCAGGCCGATGCCACCCACGTGCTGGTGGCGAGCGGCCTCGCTGCCGGCGACAAGGTGGTCACCGAAGGGCAGTTCCGCCTGAAGCCTGGCGCGAAGGTGAAGCCACTCGCGCCGGGCGAGCTGCCCGCCGCGCCCACGGCCGAGGAGATCCGCAAGGCGGCCGAAGGCGGCACGCGCCGCGGCGGCCGCCGCTGAGGCGCCGCCGATGACCCCGCAGCAACCCACTCCCGGGAGCGGTTTCTCGACCGTCTTCATTCGCCGGCCGATCGCGACCTCGCTGCTGATGGTCGCGGTGCTGCTGCTCGGCATCCTCGGATACCGCGAGCTGCCGGTGTCGGCGTTGCCCGAGATCGATGCGCCGAGCCTGGTGGTGACCACGCGCTACCCGGGCGCCAGCGCCACCACCATGGCGACCCTGGTCACCACGCCGCTGGAACGCGAGCTCGGGCAGATTTCCGGCATCACGATGATGAGCTCGGACAGCTCGGCCGGGCTGTCCACCATCATCCTGCAGTTCGCGATGGACCGCGACATCGACGTCGCCGCGCAGGACGTGCAGTCGGCCCTGCGGTCGGCGCGCCTGCCCGGCAGCCTGCCCTACCCGCCGGTCTACAACCGCGTGAATCCGGCGGATGCGCCGATCATGACGCTGGTCATGACCTCGGACACGCTGCCGCTGCGCGAGGTCAACAACTACGCCGACTCGATCCTCGCGCAGAAGCTGTCGCAGGTCCCGGGCGTGGGACTCGTCTCGATCGCGGGCAACGTGCGCCCCGCGGTGCGGGTGCAGGTGAACCCGGCCCAGCTCGGCAACCTCGGCCTCACCCTGGAGGACGTGCGCAGCGCACTGACGCAGGCCAACGTCAACGCGGCCAAGGGCACCCTCAACGGCGCGGTGCAGACCTATTCCATCGGCACCAACGACCAGCTTTCCAGCGCGCTCGAATACCGCAACACCATCATCAGCTACCGCAACGATGCGCCGGTGCGGCTGGACGACGTCGCCGACGTCATCGACGGCGTCGAGAACGACCAGCTCGCGGCGTGGGCCAACGGCAAGCCGGCGGTGCTGCTCGACATCCGTCGCCAGCCCGGCGCGAACATCGTCGACACCGTCGCCAGCATCCGGCGCCTCCTGCCCGAACTGCAGGCGGTGCTGCCCGCCGACGTGAAGCTCGGCGTGTTCGCCGACCGCACGGTCACCATCCGCGCCTCGGTGCACGACGTGCAGGTCACGCTGCTGCTGACGATCTGCCTGGTGGTGGCGGTGATCTTCGTCTTCCTGCGCCGCCTGTGGGCGACCGTGATCCCGTCGGTCGCGGTGCCACTGTCGCTGCTCGGCACGTTTGGCGTGATGGCATTTGCCGGGATGTCGCTGGACAACCTGTCGCTGATGGCGCTGGCGGTCGCCACCGGCTTCGTGGTGGACGACGCGATCGTCATGATCGAGAACATCGTGCGCTACATCGAGCAGGGCAAGAGCGGCCCCGAGGCGGCCGAGATCGGCGCCCGCGAGATCGCCTTCACGGTGCTCTCGCTGACGGTTTCGCTGGTGGCGGTGTTCCTGCCGCTGCTGCTGATGCCGGGCGTCACCGGGCGGCTGTTCCACGAGTTCGCCTGGGTGCTGACCATCGCGGTGACGATCTCGATGCTGGTGTCGCTGACGCTGACGCCGATGATGTGCGCCTACCTCCTGAAACCCGACCAGCTGCCCGAGGGCGACGATGCGCACGAGCGCCATGCCGCCGCCGGCCGCCGCACGCTTTGGGCGCGCACGGTGGAAGGCTACGCGCGCAGCCTCGACTGGGTGCTGGCGCACCAGCGCCTGACCCTGCTGGTCGCCTCCGCCTCGGTGGTGGTGACGGTGCTGCTCTACATCGCGATCCCCAAGGGCCTGCTGCCGGAACAGGACACCGGCCTCGTCACCGGCGTGGTGCGCGCGGACGACAACATCGCCTTCCCGGCGATGGAGGAGCGCACGCGTGCCGTCGCCGCGGCACTGCAGGCCGATCCGGCGGTGGCCGGCGTGTCCGCCTTCATCGGCGCCGGCTCGGTCAACCCGACCCTCAACCAGGGCCAGCTGAGCATCGTGCTGAAGGACCGTGGCGAGCGCGCGGGTCTGGACGTGGTGCTGCCCCGGCTGCAAGCCGCTGCCGCCGGTTTTCCCGGCGTCGCCCTGTACCTCAAGCCCGTGCAGGACATCACCCTCGACAGCCGTGTCGCCGCCACCGAGTACCAGTACGCGATGTCGGACGTCGACACCGCCGAGCTCGCGCGCCACGCCGCCGCCATGACCGAGGCGCTGCGCCAGCGGCCCGAACTCGCCGATGTCGGCAACAACCTCGCCGACAAGGGCAACGCGCTGCAGCTGACCATCGACCGCGACAAGGCGAGCCGCCTCGGCGTGCCGGTACAGACCATCGACGACACCCTCTACGACGCCTTCGGCCAGCGTCAGATCTCGACGATCTTCACCGAACTCAACCAGTACCGCGTGGTGCTGGAAGTGGCGCCGCAGTTCCGCACCAGCCAGGACCTGCTCGACAAGCTCACCGTGCGCAGCAATGGCGGCGGCGCGCTCACCGGCAGCAACGCCACCAGCTATGGCCAGGTGCGCTCGGCCAACGCGGCGACTTCCACCGGCGTCGGCCAGGGCAACACGGGCATCCCGCTGGGCGGCGGCAGCACCATCCCGATCTCGGCGCTGGCGACGGCGAGCGTCGGCACCGCGCCCCTGGTGGTCAGCCACCAGGACCAGCTGCCCGCCGTGACGATCGCCTTCAACCTCGCACCGGGGTACTCGCTGTCCGAGGCGGTCGAGGCGATCCGCGCGGTCGAGGCGAAAATGGACTTCCCGCCGTCGGTGCGCGGCCAGTTCATCGGCAAGGCCGCCGAGTTCTCCTCCTCGGTGGGCGACGAGGTGCTGCTGCTGCTGGCGGCGGTGCTGGTCATCTACATCGTGCTGGGCGTCCTGTACGAAAGCTACATCCATCCGCTGACGATCATCTCCACGCTGCCTCCGGCCGGCGTCGGCGCGCTGCTCGCGCTGATGCTGTTCGGCATGAGCCTGTCGGTCGACGGCATCGTCGGCATCGTGCTGCTGATCGGCATCGTCAAGAAGAACGCCATCATGATGATCGACTTCGCCATCGCCGCACGCCGCGCCGGCATGAATGCGCACGATGCGATCCGCCGCGCCTGCCTGCTGCGCTTCCGCCCGATCATGATGACCACCGCCGCGGCGCTGCTCGGCGCGCTGCCGCTGGCACTCGGGCAGGGCATCGGCTCGGAGCTGCGCCGCCCGCTGGGTGTATCGATCGTGGGCGGCCTGCTGCTCTCGCAGCTGGTGACGCTCTACACCACGCCGGTGATCTACCTGTACATGGAGCGCTTCTCCGACTGGCTGCAGGCGCGCCACGCGCGCAACGGTCTGGCGCGGCCGGAGCCGGCGTGAGCGGGCAGGCTCGCGCATGAACATCTCCGCGCCCTTCATCCGGCGGCCGATCGGTACCTCGCTGCTGGCAGCCGGGCTGCTGGTGATAGGTGCCATCTGCTATTCGCTGCTCGGCATCAGCGCGTTGCCGCAGATCTCATTCCCCGCCATCTTCGTCACCGCCAGCCAGCCGGGCGCGGACGCCAGCACGATGGCCTCCACCGTGGCCTCGCCGCTCGAGCGCCACCTTGGCCAGGTACCGGGAATCGACCGCATGCGCTCGTCGAGTTCCGAAGGCGGCACCTTCGTCTTCATGATCTTCCAGGGCGGCGTCGACCTCGATGCCGCGGCACGCGACGTCGAGGCGGCCATCAACGCGGCGGCGCCCGACCTGCCGGCGGGGCTCACCTCGCTGCCGACCTGGCGCAAGGCCAACCCGAACGACGACCCGGTGCTGCAGCTGGCGCTCACCTCCGAGGCGCAGCCGCTTTCGGGCCTGTTCGAGCGCGCCGACCGCCTGATCAAGCCGCGCATCGCGCAGATCCCGGGCGTCGCTTCGGTCGAGATCGCCGGCAGCGCGCAGCCGGCGGTGCGGGTGGACGTCAACCTGCATGCACTGAACGCGATGGGCCTCTCGACCAACGAGCTGCGCAACGCGCTGACCGCCGCCAACGTGACGTCCCCGCTGGGGTTCCTCAGCGACGGCCACACCACCATGGCGGTCACCGCCAACGACCAGCTGCACAGCGCGGCCGATTTCGCCGACCTTGTCATCGCGGTGCGAAGCGGCACGCCGATCCGCCTGCGCGACGTCGCCAACGTGTATGAAGGCGCCGAGGACACCTACCAGGCCGCCTGGTTCAACGGCGAGCGGTCGATCGAGATCGACGTCTACAAGCGCCCGGAGGCGAACGTCATCGCCACCGTGGATGCGGTCAAGGCCGAGCTGCCGCGGCTGCAGGCGCTGCTGCCGCCCGCCACCACGATCACGCCGTTCTTCGATGGCACGCCGACGGTGCGCGCGTCGGTCAACGAGGTGCAGATCACCCTCCTGATCAGCCTCGCCATGGTGATCATGACGATGGCGCTGTTCCTGCGCCGCCTTGCCCCGACCCTGATCGCGGCGACCGCCGTGCCGCTGTCGCTGGCCGGCGCCTTCGTCGCCATGTACGTGTTCGGCTACACACTCGACAACCTGTCCCTGCTTGCGCTGGTCATCGCCATCGGCTTCGTGGTGGACGATGCCATCGTGGTGATCGAGAACATCATCCGCCATGTCGATGCCGGCGAGTCGCGCCTGGCGGCCACCCTCGCCGGTGCGCGCGAGATCGGCTTCACCATCGTGTCGATCACCGCCTCGCTGATTGCCGTGTTCATCCCGCTGCTGTTCGCGCAGGGGATGATCGGCATGTTCTTCCGCGAGTTCACCGTCACCCTGATCGCCGCCATCGTGGTGTCGGCGGTGGTGTCGCTGACGCTCACGCCCTCGCTGTGCGGCCGTTTCCTGAAGCCCTTCGCCGAGGCCACGCCGACGCGCGCGGGGCGCGCACTGGACGCCTTCCACGGCGGCATGCTGCGCACCTACCGCCGCTCGCTCGAATGGACGCTGGCGCGGCCGTGGCTGCTGGCGCTGACCCCGCTGGCGCTGATCGTCGCGACGTTCTTCCTGTTCGGCGCGGTCAAGGCCGGCTTCTTCCCGCCGCAGGACACCGGCCTCATCTGGGCGCGTGCCAGCGCCGGCAGCACGCTGTCCTTCGCCGACATGCAGCAGCGCCAACAGCGCGCCACCGCGATGCTGCTGGCCGACCCGGCGGTCGAGTTCGTCGGTGCCAGCCTCGGCAGCGGTCGCCGCGGCACCACCGGCTCCTTCAGCATCCAGCTGAAGCCGCTGGGTGAAGGCCGCAGCGAATCCACTCAGGTGGTGCTGGCGCGCCTATCCGCCAAGGCCGCGCGCTTCCCCGACTTCAACCTGCGCCTGCGCGCGCACCAGGACCTGCCGAGCGGCGGCGGCGGCACCAGCCAGGGCGCGGAGTACGAGGTGTCGCTGAAGGGCGACGATCCCGCCGAGTTGCAGCTGTGGCTGCCGCGGCTGCAGGCGGAGCTGAAGAAAAGCGCGATCCTGCGCGACGTCGGAACCGACGTCGATGACGCCGGACTGCGCCAGAACATGGTGATCGACCGCGATGCGGCGGCGCGGCTTGGCGTCAGCGTGGCGGCGATCGACGATGCGCTCTACAACGCGTTCGGCCAGCGCCAGGTATCGACCATCTACTCCGACGTCAACGAATACCAGGTGGTGGTCAACGCCCTGCCGCAGCAGACAGCCACCCCGGCGGCGCTGGACCGCATCCACGTGCGCGCCAGCAGTGGCGCAATGGTGCCGATCACGGCGCTGACGCGGCAGGAGCCGGGCCTCGCGCCGACCCAGGTGCAGCACGAGGACCAGTTCACCACCATGGACCTCAGCTTCAACCTCGCGCCAGGCGCCAGCATGGGCGAGGCCACGGCCGAGATCCAGCGCACCATCGAGGCGATGCGCCTGCCGGGCGACATCCGGCTCGATTTCGGCGGCGGCTTCCGGCGCTTCCAGGAAAGCAGCGCCTCGATGCCGTGGCTGCTGCTGGGCGCGGTGCTCGCGGTGTACATCGTGCTCGGCATGCTCTACGAGAGCCTGATCCACCCGGTGACCATCCTCTCGACCCTGCCCTCGGCCGGCGTCGGTGCGCTGCTCGCGCTGATCCTCACCGACACCGAGCTGTCGATCGTCGCCATGATGGCGATCGTGCTGCTGATCGGGCTGGTGAAGAAGAACGCGATCATGATGGTGGATTTCGCGCTGGTGGCCGAACGCGAAGGCAAGACGCCGCGCGAGGCGATCCTGGAAGCCTGCATCGCGCGCTTCCGGCCCATCATGATGACCAGCATGGTGGCGATCCTGGCGGCGCTGCCACTGGCGATCGGCCTCGGCGCCGGCGCGGAGCTGCGCCGCCCGCTCGGCATCGCCCTGATCGGCGGACTCATCGTGTCGCAAAGCCTGACCCTGCTCTCGACGCCGGCCATCTACCTGTTGTTTGCGCGCGGCAGCGCCCGCCGTCGCGCGCGCCGTGCCGCGCGCCGCGGCGCTGCGGCGGCGGGCTGACCTGCCGCAGGCCCGGC
>JAEZQX010000272.1 GCA_023441105.1 Pseudomonadota bacterium
GTGCCCTCGCCGGTGAGGGAGTCGACGATCTGCTTGAGCACGATCGGCACGCTGACATTGGCCGCCTTGGCCGCCACCAGGAAGACCAGCGCCAGCGCCACCCGCCAGCGGAATTGCCACAGGTAGGGCAGCAGGCTCTTGAGCGTGGTCCATTCGGACCGCCGGGCGCCGCCGCTCCCGCCGGCGGCAGCGGCGGGCGGCGGCAAACGGGCGGAGGCGTGGTGGCGCATGTTCGGATCGGTCGGCTGGTGTAGGGCTACTGGAGGGCGCGGCCCCGAAGGCTCGCCCCTCCCCTGGCTATCATAGCCAGCTTGCCACGGGACCATCCGGACGACCATGACCGCTCCCTCGCGCCGATCGGCAAATGGCTTGCGGCGGTGGTCGGGAATCGGCCGGCCGCAAGCGCGGCGCGCCCGGTTGGCGGTGTCGTCCGCGGCGCCGGCAGCGAGAATGCTGGCCGTTGCGGCCGTCATGGCCCTGGCGTCGCCGCCGGCATCGGCCCAGCCGCTGAGCCTGCTCAGCTTCAATGTCGAGCACCTGATGTCGTCGGAGCGCTTCGAGCGCTGGCAGGACTTCTGCCGGATGCACGGCTGGCGCGAGCCGCGATCGGCTACGCGCCCGGAAGAGCTCACCTACTGCAATGCGCTCGACGGCAGCGACGGCCGCGGGCGACCGGTGTTCGCACCGGTACGCGATCGGCAGGCCTGGCAGCAGAAGGTGACGGCAATCGCCGCGCTGATCCGCGAGGCTGCTGCCGACATCGTGCTGCTGCAGGAAGTGTCGGATGCCAAGGCGGCCCGGCTGGTGCTGGGTCCGGCCTACGGGGTCGTCGGCAGCGACGAGCTCGGGCGCACCCCTGCCATCGCCCAGAACCTGGCGATCGGCTGGCGCACCGCGCGCTGGGCGCAGCCGCCGCGGGCGGAAGTGGTGGAGCAGGTGGCGCAGACCGGCGAAGATGGCCGGGCGACGCGGCCGGGCCTGGCACTGGTCGTCGATGCCGGCGCCGGCCGCCGGCTGGCGGTGCTGAACCTGCACCTGAAGGCAGGCTGCCGGCAGGGCCGGCTCAACGAGCTGACCAGCCGCAGCCCGGAGCGTGCCTTCCGGCGCAAGGCCGATTGCACGGTGCTGCAGCGGCAGGTGCCGGCGATCGAGCGCTGGGCCGACGACAAGCTTCGCCAAGGGTACGGCGTGATCGTCGCCGGCGACTTCAACCGCGACCTGCTGCGCGAGATCCGCGACCGGCTGCCGGCACGTTCGGACGGCGCAGACCCCGCGGGTCCCGCCGAACCCGCCCGGATCGCGAGCCTGGTGGCCGAGCTGAGCGACGGCGATCCGCCCGCGGCATGGTTCACCCTCGCTCGCGTCAAGCGCTATCCGGGGCATTCCGACTGCCACCGGCGCATCGACAACTTCCTGCTCAGTCGCAACCTCGACACCTGGCTCGCCACGCCGGCGCGGGAGCTCGCCACCTTGGTGCTGCCCTTCGCGGAGCCGGTGTCACTCGACCGTGTCCGCCCGAGCGACCACTGCCCTCACCTGCTGCGCCTGTCGATTGCAGACCGCCGCAGTGGACGGCGCTGATCGCCGGCGGCACGCCGCGCTACCATGACGAGCCCCCGTCCATCGCGGTCGCCGGGGCACCGTTCCTGCGGCACGGGTCCGCGCGCTTTCATGCAAGAGGTTGATCATGGCCATCGACAAGTCGTCCTCCACCGGCTCGCCCGCAGGCGCGCCCAAGGCAGCAGAACCGGCGGGCATGGCCGATGACCGGCGCAGCAGGAACATCCACGCCGACCTGCCGGCCGGCTGTGTACCGGTCCTGCGGGTCGTCCCGATGCCGGCGGACGCCAACCAGCATGGCGACATCTTCGGCGGCTGGATCATGTCGCAGGTCGACATCGCCGGCGGCGTCGTCGCGGCGGTGCGGGCGCGCGGCAGGGTGGCGACCGTCGCCGTGAACTCGTTCGTCTTCCGCGAGCCGGTGATGATCGGCGACCGGGTGAGCTTCTACGCCAACGTGATCCGCGTCGGCCGGACCTCCATCACCGTCAACGTCGAGGTGTTCGCCGAGCGCAATCCCGCCGAGCGGGAGGTGGTCAAGGTGACCGAAGCGACCTTGACCTACGTCGCCACCGACGCACAACGCCGGCCGCGGCCGGTCGACATGCAGGCCTGAGCTAGGACGTTCCGCCGAGCCGCGGCGCTGCGAGCAGCATCTCCAGGTGCGGGATGCCGTCTTCCAGGTAGGACGCCGAGGCAGCCTCGAAGCCGAGGCTGGCATAGAACGGCTGGAGGTACGCCTGCGCCGAGATGCGGATCGGCAGGCCTGGATGGTGCTCGCGGACGCAGCCGATCGCAAAATCCATCAGCAGCCGTCCCAGTCCCCGGCCGCGCCAGCCGGAGTCGAGGCAGACGCGGCCGATCGACGGCTCCACGAAACGCGACCGCGGCGGCAGGACTCGCGCGGTGGCGATCACCTGCCCGCTGCGCTCCAAGGTTCCCGCCAGCAGCAAGCCATCGAGGTCGGCGCCGTCCATGTCCTCGTAGAGGCAGCGCTGTTCGATCACGAACACCCGACTGCGCAGAGCCAGCATCCGGTACAGCATCGGCGCCGGTACCCGGTCGAACGGCAGGCACTGCCAGCGCAGGACGGGAGGATGCGGATCGACGGCAGGCGGCGGCTTGCCCGGCAGGTCAGCCCCCGCCATTGCGCCGCGCCTGCACCGCCGCCGGCGTGCTCACCGGCGCACCCTGGCGGGCGATGTTGAGCACCACCGCAGTCGAAGTATCCGTAAGCGAGCAAAACGGCCTGAGCACCTGGTCGAGATGGCCGACGTCGGTGACGACGATTTCCAGCAGCCAGCTGTGCTCGCCGGTGACGTTGTAGGCGTTGATCACTTCAGGTGTCGCCTCGATGCAGTTGATCACGCGGTTGTAGTCGAACCGCCCCACCCGGACCAGGGCACGGATGGCGTAGCCGAGGCGCACCGGATCCACCGCCGCGTGATAGCCGGTGATGACGCCGGAGGTCTCGAGCTTGCGGACCCGTTCGGTGACTGCCGGCTGGCTAAGGCCCACGCGCCGGCCGAGCTCGGCCATGGTGATGCGGGCGTCGCTCTGGAGCTCGCCGAGAATCCGCTCGTCGTGCTGATCCAAGCTGACTTCCGACATCTCGAACCATCCCGCTGATTCGGATCCCACGAACGCCACATGGAAGCTCAGCTAGGCTCCATCAATTCGCCGGACGTGTCAATATGCGCGCTTTTCGCCGCGGAAGCCGCACCGACAACCGCCTGCCGTGCCCACCCGCCCATCGCTCACGCCACTGGTCCTGTCCAGCCTGGCCGCCACCTGGATCGTCTGGGGCTCGACCTACCTGGCGATCCGCTTCGCGCTGGTCAGCCTGCCGCCGTTCCTGCAGATGGCATCGCGCTTCCTGACCGCCGGCGTCCTGCTGTTCGCCTGGATGGTGCTGCTGCGCGGCGCGCGGCTGCCCACGGCGCGCCAGTGGCGCCACGCGCTGGTGGTGGGCACGCTGATGCTGGGCGGCGGCATGGGCGGCACCGCCTACGCGGAGCAGACGATCGGCTCCGGGCTGGTGGTGGCGTTCATCGCCATCGTTCCGGTGATGATCGTCGCCCTCAACAGTCTGTGGGGCGTCAAGCCATCGCGACGCGAGCTGGCCGGCATCGCCATTGGGCTGGCCGGCGTGCTGCTGCTGACCCAGGGCAGCGGCTTCCAGGCGTCCACCGCCGGCCTGGTCGCGATCGCCGTCGCGACCGCCGCCTGGTCGCTCGGCAGCGTGCTGAGCCTGCACCGGTTTCCGCTGGCACCGGGCGCCGTGGGGTTTGCCAGCGAGATGCTGTGTGGCGGATTGGTCCTCGCCCTGACGGGACTGGTCGCTGGCGAGGTGCCGGTGCTGCGGCAGAACTGGCCGCCCGAGCCGGCCGCGGCGCTGGCCTGGTTGTATCTGGTGGTGTTCGGCTCGCTGATCGCCTTCAACGCCTACATGTACCTGCTGGCGAACGTCTCGGCCGGGCTCGCCGCCAGCTACACCTTCGTCAACCCGGTGATCGGCCTGGCGCTGGGCGTGCTGTGGGGCGGCGAGGTGGTGACCGGCTTCGAATGGTTCGCCGCCGGCGTGGTACTCACCGGCGTGGTGGTGCTGCTGTCGGCGCGCCGCTGAGGGGCGCGCCAGGGCCTTCGCCCGCAGCCGCGGCCAGGCGTCCTCAGTCGAGCGAGATCCTGTACTTCTCGATCAGCGGCTGCCAGCGCTTGAGGTCGGCTGCGATCACGGAGGCCATTTCGGCCGGGGTGTTGCCGACCGGCTCCATGTAGACGCGCTGCAACTGCTCGACGACTTCCGGCATCTTCAGGATGGCGACGATCTCGGCGTGCAGCTTGTCGAGGATCGGCTTCGGCGTGCCCGCCGGCGCGACCATGCCCATCCAGGCATCGGCCTGGACGTCCTCGATGCCCGCTTCCGCCAGCGTCGGCACGTCCGGCATCAACGACGACCGCTTCTCCGAGGTCACCGCCAGGGCCCGCAGCTTGCCGGCCTTGATCTGGCCCACCACCGCCGCCGGCGGCAGGCAGGCAAGCTGGGCATCGCCGCCCAGCAGCGCGCCGACCGCATCGCCGGAGGAGCGATAGGCGACGTGGACGATGTCGGTGCCGCTGCGCACCGCCACCAGCTGCATCGCCAGGTGCGAGATGCTGCCGGGCCCCATGGACGAGTAGTTGTACTTGCCGGGATCCTTGCGCAGCGCCTCGAGCAGCTTGGGCATGGTGTCTCCGGCGACCTTGTCGTTGGCGACGATGACGCTGGGTTGCGTGGCCAGGATCGAGACCGGTGCGATCTCCTTCGCCGGGTCATAGGCAAGGTTCTTGTAGAGCAGCGTGTTGGCGGCCAGCGGGCCCGAGATGGTCACGCCAAGGGTGTAGCCGTCCGGCGTTGCCTTCGCCACTGCCGCCGTGCCGACGTTGCCGCCCGCGCCGGGCTTGTTCTCGACGATGAACGGGTGGCCCAGGCGCTTGCCCAACTGGTCGTTGACCAGGCGGGCAACGACGTCGGGCGTCGAGCCCGGGCCATAGGGGACGACCACCTTGACCGGCGCGCTGGGCCAGGCGTCCTGCGCGCGCGCAGGCGCAGCCGGGAGTGCCAGCAACAGGAGGCCCAGCAGCGGGGTGGCCAGCAGGGCCGGCAGGATGCGGCGCCTTGCAGTGCGCAGCAGGACATGGTTCATGGCAGGCAGTCTCCTTCACGGTTCCGGAATCGGCAAGACGCGATTCTCGCATCTGCGCAGCGGCGCGATGCCGCACCTGGCGGTCCTGCGGTCCTCCGGCCACCCCGCCGGCGGCCGGCCAGCCCTGCATCCTCGCCCGTCGGCGGGCCGGATGGCCGCCGCTACAATCGGCCGACCTCATCGGAGAGCCGAGCCCATGGACAAGCAGGAATTGAAGCAGCGACTGTCGATCCCGGTCATCGGCGCGCCGCTCTTCATCGTCTCCAACCCTGACCTGGTGCTGGCGCAGTGCAAGGCCGGCATCGTCGGCTCGTTTCCCGCCCTCAATGCGCGCCCCGCCGACCAGCTCGAAGTCTGGCTGAAGCGGATCACCGAGGAGCTCGACGCCTGGAACCAGGCCAACCCCGACAAGCCGGCGGCGCCGTTCGCCGTCAACCAGATCGTCCACAAGTCCAATTCGCGGCTCGAGCACGATCTCGAGCTCACCGTCCGCTACAAGGCGCCGATCGTCATCACCTCGCTCGGCGCCCGCACCGACGTCAACGATGCGGTTCATTCGTACGGCGGCATGGTGATGCACGATGTCATCAACCAGCGCTTCGCGCACAAGGCGATCGAGAAGGGGGCCGACGGCCTGATCCTCGTCGCCGCCGGCGCCGGCGGCCATGCCGGCGTGCAGTCGCCATTCGCGCTGGTGCAGGAAACGCGTCGCTGGTTCGACGGCCCGATCGCCCTGTCCGGGGCCATCGCCACCGGCCGCGCCGTGCTCGCCGCCGAGGCGATGGGCGCCGACTTCGCCTACGTCGGCTCCGCCTTCATCGCCACCAAGGAGGCCAATGCGTCGGAGGCCTACAAGCAGGCGCTGGTCGACGGCACCGCCGAGGACATCGTCTACAGCAGCCTGTTCACCGGCGTGCACGGCAACTACCTGCGCGCCTCCATCACCAGCGCCGGCCTCGACCCCGAGAACCTGCCGGAAGGCGACCCGACGAAGATGAACTTCGATGCCGGCGGCAGCAAGGCGGTGAAGGCCTGGAAGGACATCTGGGGCTGCGGCCAGGGGATCGGCGCGATCGACGACATCCCGGCGGCGGCACAGCGGGTGTCGCGGCTGGTGGCGGAATACCGGGCGGCGAAACAGGCGCTGGCAGGTGGCCAGTCGGGCCGTAGCCAGCCGAGTACCGAGGTGGGGGTCAGCCTGGACGGGTTGTCAGGCGAGGTGGCCTGATACCGGATCGTTGGGGTGATCAGGCATCGCCTGCCACTCGGCGCGGTGCTTCAAGGCCCGGTTCATCGCCTCGAAGCCGCGCTCGGTACCGCGTTTGAGCGCACCGCGAAAGGCGAGCGGCACCAGAAAGCCGGTAAACGTCTCCTCGTGGCTGAACAGGGTCCTGCCGGATTCCAGCGCCGTAAGCCGAAAGGAATGCTCCGCATCGAAGATGCCTGGAAGCAGCAGTCGCCCCTTCCAACGGAGCTCAACGCGCCACACCGTCGCGGCGCCGAGACTTCGATGCTGGTGCGGATCCGGGCCATGCGATGCGCTCCAATGGTCGAGGCGGTGTGACGCCTGACGCTTCCGCCAGACAGTAAGCACCAAACCGGCTGACAGCATCTCACACGACGCCATCTTCCCCTTGCCGCTGCCTTCCACCATACTGGCCGAAGCATCCCATCCGGGCGCTGACAGGCCTGGCCCGCCCTCCTCACGCCAGCTCGCGAGACCATGATCATGCAGGCCTGATCGCGGGCGACGCCCGGCCGGATGCCAATGGTCTCTCGCGGCTCGTCGCCGGCTCCCCGGCACCACGACAGGAGATGATTCCATGAGCGATACCTATTCGGGCAAGTGTTTCTGCGGCGCCGTGTCGTTCACGGCCACCGGCGCGCCCGCCGTCATGGGTTACTGCCATTGCTCCTCATGCCGGCACTGGTCCGCCGGGCCGGTGAACGCCTTCACGCTATGGCCGCCGGACGCGTTGCAGGTGACGTCGGGCGCCGACAAGATCGGCACCTACAACAAGACGCCCAACAGCGCACGCAAGTGGTGCACGGCCTGCGGTGGCCACCTGTTCACCGACCACCCCGGCATGAAGCTGGTCGACATCTATGCGTCCAACCTGCCGAAGCTCGCCTTCAAGCCGGCGATCCACGTCAACTACGTCGAAACCGTCCTGCCGATGAAGGACGGCCTGCCGAAGTTCCGCGATTTTCCGAAGGAGGCCGGCGGATCCGGCGAGACGGTGGCGGAATAGCGCGGGAGGCTTTCCGGACGGGCGGCCGGCTTCAACCGGCCCCGTCCCCTCGTTCGGCGGATGCCGCCACTGCGGCCGCCTCTCCGGCAACCGCTCCGCCGGCCAGCGCCGACAGCAGCCCATTGCCGGAGAGATAGCCGGAAGGATGATTGCCGGAGACGCCGCGCGCGGCGCCGCCCGCCGCGAACAGGTTGGGCAGGGGCAACAGCCGTCCGCCGGCGCCCCGGGCCAGCACCCGGCAACTGGCATCGACGGCCACTCCGCCCTGCGTATGAAACAGGGCGCCGGTGACCCGCGCCGCGCGATAGGGTGGAACGAGAAGCTGCGACGGCTCGAACTGCCGGCCGTGGCGATCGGCGATGCCACGGCTGCAGGCATCGGCCGCCTCGTCGAGGGTCGCCTGCAGGTCGCCCACGGCGCAGCCGATCAGGGCCGCGAGCTGCGCGGCGTCGTCCGCGCGGCGGATGGCGCCCGCCTGCTCCGCCTCGCGATAGTCCGGAAAGTCGCGCGCGAAGCGATGGATCGACTCGTCGTGGACATTCCAGGCGAAGCCGCCCGGCTGCGCGAGCACCTGCTCGGCCGCCTCCGAGTAGCCGAGCTGCTCGTTCCAGAAGCGCCGCCCGAGGCGGTTGACCTGGATGCCGCCCTTCATCATCAGCGCCCAGGTCAGCAGGATGCCGTGGGGTTGCGCGACCGAGCCGTGGCCCTGGTATCCGCTCATGTCGGCCAGCTCGGCACCCAGCGCTTCACCCCAATGCACCGCATCGCCCTGGTTGCCGGCGTGACCGAAATAGAGGCTGTCCCTGAGCTCCGGCAGGAAGCGCGCGACCAGCTGCGGATTGCCGCCGAAGCCGTTGCAGGCCAGGATCAGCTGCCGGCAGCCGAGATGCTCCACCCGGCCGTCGGGTCGCCGGATGCCCAATGCGATGACGCGGCGTCTCTCGTCGACGAACAGCGTCCGCGCCAGCGCCTGGTCGACCAGGTCGACGCCCGCGTCCAGCGCCGCCTGCCGCAGCCGCGCGGCCAGCGCCGCTCCGGTGCGCTCCGGCAGTGTGTGCATCCGCGCCGCGCTGTGGCCGGGATAGAGAAAGCCGTCGAGCACCTCGAACGGCAGGCCCAGCTGCGTCTCGAGCGTATCGACGACCGCGCCGATCCTGCGCGTGTAGACGTCCACCAGCACCGGGTCGGCGCCGCCATGCGCCTTGGCGGCGATGTCGGCGGCGAAGCGCGCCGGCGAATCGCCGATCCCCAGCGCCTGCTGCAGCCGCGTGCCGGCGGCCGGAACGAAGCCGGAGGACAGCGCCGTCGAGCCGCCGGCGGCGACATCGCGCTCCAGCGCCAGCACGTCGGCGGCCCCATGGCGGCGGGCCCAGAGGCCGGCAACCAGGCCGCAAGCACCGGCACCGACGATCGCGACCTCGCAGTCGATGTCGATGCGTGGCGGCTTGCCGATCACGACGCCGGGTGTCGGCATTGGCATGGGTCCTCCTGCAGCATGGGATGAACTGCCCGAGTCGCGGCGCGGCGGTCAGAGCCCGAGGTAGGCGCGGCGCAGCTGGTCGGAGGCGAGCAGTTGCGCCGACGTGCCGGAGAACAGGATACGGCCGTTCTCCATCACATATGCGCGATGGGCGATGTCCAGCGACGCCGCCACGTTCTGCTCCACCAGGAGGATTGCCACGCCATCCTGGTTCAGCTGCGCAACCAGGCCGAACATCTGCTCCACCAGCAGCGGGCTCAAGCCAAGGGAAGGCTCGTCGAGGATCAGCAGCACCGGCTCGGCCATCATGGCGCGGCCGATGGCCAGCATCTGCTGCTCGCCGCCGGACAGCGTGCCTGCCTTCTGGGTGGCGCGCTGCTGGAGGCGCGGAAAAAGCCGGTACACCCGCGCGCGGTTCTGCTCGCGGCGCTCGCGGCCGCGGCGGTAGGCGCCGAGGTCGAGATTCTCGGCAACGCTGAGATTGGGGAAGATCCGCCGCCCTTCCGGCACCTGGATCAACCCGGCGTCGACGATCGCCGGCGACGGCGCCCGGGTGATGTCGCGGCCGGCGAAGACGACCTCGCCGGCGGTGGCCGCCACGATCCCCGACAGCGTGCCGGCGAAGGTCGACTTGCCGGCGCCATTGGAGCCCAGGAGAGCCACCACCTCCCCCGGTCGCACCTCGAGATCGACGCCGTGCAGGATCGTGAGCCTGCCGTAGCCGCTGACCAGGCCCTTCACCCGCAACAGCGGCTCGTCGATGCCGGTCATCGCGCTGCGCGCTCCCGCAGCTTGCGGGCGGCGCCCTGGCCGAGATAGGCCTCGATCACCACCTCGTCACGCGTGACTGCCTCGGGCGTGCCGTGGGCGATGATGCGACCTCCCGACAGCACGTAGACGTCTTCGGCCAGGCTCATCACCGCCTGCATGACATGCTCGATCATGAGGATGGTGATGCCGTCGTCGCGCAGGCCGCGCACCAGCGGGAGGATGATGTCGATCTCGGCGGGATTGAGTCCCGCCAGCACCTCGTCGAGCAGCAGCAGCCTTGGCTCCGTGGCCAATGCCTTGGCCAGCTCGAGCCGCTTGCGCTGCGCGATCGGCAGCGCCGCCGCGTCGCGATCGAGCACCGGTCCGAGGCCCAGCCGCTCGCCGACCCGGCGCGCATGCGCCAGCGCCGCGCGGCGCGACGCGCGATGGAGATGGCTGCCGACCGCGATGTTCTCCAGCACGCTCTGGCCGGCGAACGGCTGCACGATCTGGAACGTGCGGCCGATGCCGAGCCGGCAGACCCGGTGCGGCGGCATGGCGGTGATGTCGTTGCCGGCGAAGCGCACCCAGCCGCCGTCGAGCCGCTGGAATCCGGAGATCACCGAGAACAGCGTCGTCTTGCCGGCGCCGTTGGGGCCGATCAGCGCGCAGATGGCGCCTTCGGCCACCTGCAGCGAGGCGTCGGCCACCGCCTGGACGCCGCCGAAGGCGACCGAAACACTCGACACCTCCAGCAGTGCGCGCGTGGTCGGGCCTGCGGTCGGCGCCGACAGCGCTTCCATGGTTGCAGGATCGGCGATCACGGCCGGCGCCCGAGCAGCCCGGCCACGCCACGAGGCGCCAGCATCATCACCAGCACCAGGATCACGCCGTAGAGAACCAGGTTGATGCCGGGCAGGTCGCCGAACAGGTTGCGAGTGGTCTCCCCCAGTGTGTGCAGCAGCAGCGCGCCGACCACCGGACCCCAGACCGTGCCGATGCCGCCGACGATCGCGCCCACCAGGGCCTCCACCGACACCGCCGGGCCGAAGGCGATCATCGGATCGATGTAGTTGAGGTACTGGATGTAGAAGACGCCGGCGGCGGCGGTCAGCGCGCCACAGATGGCAGCAGCGCCGAGCTTGACCCGGAAGACGTCCACGCCCAGTGCGCGACCGGCATCCTCGTTGTCGCGCACCGCCACCAGCCAGGCCCCGAAACGGGAATGACGCAGGTAGATGCACACGCCGAGCGCGACCGCGAGCATCACCAGGACCAGGACCAGCATGCCGGGCTTGTCGAGCTGCATGCCGGCGAATCCCTTGGTGAGGGGCAATTGCAGCCCGACCCCGGCGCCGGTGAATTCCACCGTGTTGGCGAGGATGCGCAGCACTTCGGCGAAGGCCAGCGTCACCAGCGCGAAATAGGAGCCGCGCAGCCCGTAGCGGAAGGCGAGCCCGCCGATGATCATGCCGGTGAGCGCACCGGCGGCCAGGGCCAGCGGCAGCGCGACCCAGGCCGACAGCGCGAACTGGAGCTGGAGGATACCCGCCGCATACGCGCCGACGCCGAAGAATGCCGCGTTGCCAAAGGAGAACTGCCCGCCGAAGCCGGCGAGCACGTTCCAGGCGACCGACAGCAGCGCGGCATGCAGCGTGAGGATCATGAAGTGCAGCACCACCCCATCGTTGCTCAGCAGCGCGATCGCCAGGACCGCGAGGCACAGCGCCGCCAGCAACAGCAGGTCGACGCGCAGGCTGGGGACCATCAGGCGTCGGGGCGGAAGAGGTAGCGCCCGCGCGGCTTGCCGATCACCTTGCCGTCGTCGAAGATGACCTCGCCGCGCAGCACCGTGGTCTTGACCCGGGCGCCGAGCTCCACTCCCTCGAACGGGCTGTAGCCCTGCGCCGACTCCGATTCGGATGCGCGGATCGTCCAGGTCTCGGCGGGATCGACCAGCGCCAGGTCGGCATCGAGGCCGATGTCGATGTCGCCCTTGCGGTTGAGCCCGAAGCGGCGGGCGGGATTGAAGCTGGTCAGCCGCGCCATCTGGTTGAGCGACATGCCGCGACGCATGCCCTCGGACACGAGCGCCGACAGCAGGTACTCGGTGCCGCCGAAGCCGGACTTGGCCATCCAGATGTTGCCGAAGTAGCGCTTGGGCACCTTGAGCTCCTGCTGGCAGCAGGCATGGTCGCTCACCACCCAGTCGAGCTTGCCGTCGAGCAGCATCTGCCACAGGAACTCGACGTCCTCGCGCGGGCGGATCGGCGGGTTGACCTTCGCCCAGGTCGTGGTCGGCGCGCTGGTGTCGAGCATCAGGTGGCCGATGGTGACCTCGCGACGGAAGTCGATGTGGGGGAACATCTCGGCCATCTGCAGCGCCGCCACCACCGCCTTGCGCGACGACAGGTGCAGCAGGTTGATGTTGGGCAACGCCGTCTCGTTGGCGAGGTAGGCGGCGATGAACACCGCCAGGCCTTCCGAATGCGGCGGCCGAGCGGCGCTGTAGGCCTCGAGGCCCTGCAACTTGCCGGCCGCTTCCACCCGCCTGGTATAGGCGGTCATGATCTCGGCGGTCTCGCAGTGCAGCGAGAGGCTGATCTGCGCCGCCTTCTCCGGATACTGCTCCCGAGCCGCCTGCACGCCGCGCATGATGAACTCGAAGTGCGCGTAGTCGTAGCGCTCGTCGGGCTTGATCATCAGGAAATCGCGTTGGCTGTCGGATGCGCCATGCAGGCCGTGCGAGCCGTAGAACATGAAGATCTTGAAGGAGCTGACGCCGTGCTTCGCGATCAGCTCGGGGATCTCCGCGATGTGGGTCGCATCCATCGGCGCGAGATGGAAGCCGTAGTCGACGTGGAAGCGGCCGTCGGCCAGCTTCAGCACCTCCGGGTAGAACTTGCGATAGGGGCCGCCCTTGTTGAGGTAGTACTGTCCGGTGCGGAAGTAGTTGAGGCTGCTGGTCACGCCGCCCTGCGCCGCCGCCTTGCTCTCGGTCACCGCATCTTGCGCCAGCGGCGAATAGATTCCGGCGTGCATGTGCGCATCCACCACCCCCGGAAACGCCAGCCGCCCGCGGCCGTCGTGCACCACGCGTGCGCGCGCCGGATCGATGCCCGGCGCGATCCGCGCGAACCGGCCGTCGCGGATGGCGATATCCGCCCGATGGACCGCATTGCCCTGCGGCCGGACCACGACGACATCCTTGACCAGCAGGTCATAGTCCTTGCCGTCCAGGCCGTTGCCGTCCTTGGCGTCGCCGCCGTTGCGCTGCTTCTTCGAACCCGTCGTCATCGCCTCACCTTCCCGTTGCGTCATGTTCCGGCGGCACCTGGCTGCCCCCGGGGAACCACCTCATCTCGAGCCGGCTATGCCCTGCGGTCGGAACAGCAGCACCGCGATGAAGATCGCGAAGATGCCGATCTGCCCGAGGCTCTCCCCCAGGAACAGCCCGCCCAGCGATTCGACCACGCCGATCAGCAAGCCGCCGAGCAACGCGCCACCGAAGCTGCCCATGCCGCCGAGGACCACGACGGTGAAGGCGATCAGCACGAAGCCGCTGCCGACGCCCGGATTGACATAATAGGTGGGCAGCAGGAAGCAGGCGGCCGCGCCGAGGCAGGCGAGACCGATGCCGAAGCTGAGCGCGAAGATCCGGTCGACGTCGATGCCGACCAGCCGGGCGCCATGCCGCTCCCGCGCGCAGGCCCGGATGGCACGGCCGAGCATGGTGTGCCGCATCAGCGCCCAGAGCAGCGCCGCCGCCGCCAGCGCACCGGCCATCGCGATGACCTTCGGCAGCGAGATCATTGCCCCCAGCAGGTCGACGGTGGCAAGCGTGTAGGCCGTGTCGATGGTGCGGGTGTCCGACGTGAAGAACAGCAACGCCAGGTTCTCGAGCACGATCGCCACGCCCAGCGTCACCAGCAGGATGTTCTCGTCGCGGCCGCCGCTGGCGCGGCCGATGACCCAGCGATAGAGCAGGTAGCCGGCAACGAACATCGCCGGCACCATGATCGGCAACGCCAGGTAGGGATCGATGCCGAGCCGCGTGAACAGGAAGTAGACGCCATAGAGCGCCATCATCAGCGCCGCGCCGTGCGCGAAGTTGATGATGTGCAGCACGCCGTAGATCAGCGTCAGCCCGAGCGCGATCAGCGCGTAGATGGCGCCGGTGGTCAGTCCGTTGAGGAACGACGGCCAGAGGATCGCCAGCGAGAACAACTAGCCGCGTCCCTTGGTGAGGTCGCCGCCGATGATCAGCCCTTCCACGGGAACACGGCCGCGGTGTCGGCGTACTCCTTCGGCACGATGACCCGGATGTCGCCCTTGAGCACCTGGGTCATCAACGGCATGGCGCCGGTATTCTGGCCCTTGACGATCTTGGTCGGCCCGTAGGGCATGAAGTGTCCGGACCAGGTGCTCGCTGCCAGCGCCCGGGTGATCGCGGCGCGATCGGCCGACTTCGCCTCCTCGATGGCGCTGGCCAGCCACTCCATCGTGGCATAGGTGTTGAAGATCTCGTAGGTGTAGAACAGGTTGCGTGCCTCGACCGCCTTGCGCAGCGCCAGCGCCCGCTTGTCGCGCGGGTTGTACCAGTGGTTGCAGTCGATGATGCCCTCGGCGACGTCGGGAAACTCCTTGACGAACTTGAAGCTCGAGGCCGCGCCGCCGAGCACCGAGTAGACCGCCTTGGGGACGACCTTCTGCTGCTTCATCGTGCGCACCAGCAGCGCATACTCGTTGTAGTAGTTGGCCGGGATGACGATGTCGGGATTGAGCGACTTCATCCGCAGCACGATGTTGTTGAAGTCGCGCGTCGGATTGGCGTGCTTGACCACGTCCACCACTTCGTAGCCCAGCTGCGGCAGCTGCTCCTTCAGCTGGTTGGCCGTGCCGGTGCCGAAGAGCGACTCCTCGTGGATGATCATCACCGTCTTGGCCGGCTTGCCGGAGACGGTGTTGAGGATATGCAGGTTCTGCACGGCGATCTCGGAGCAGGTCTTGTAGCCCGGTCCGAAACGGAAGGTGTTCTCCAGGCCGCGCTCGACGATGCCGTCGGCAACCCCGATGTCGACGACGTGCGGCAGGTCGTATTTGGCGGCTGCCTGGGTGGTGGCGAAGCAGATCGCGGAGGCGTAGGCGCCGATGACCGCCGACACGCCGTCCTGGTGCATCTTCTCGATCTCCGCCGCGCCGACCTGCGGCTTCGACTGCGCATCGCCGATCACCGGCTCGATCCGGGCGCCGCCCAGCGACTTGATGCCGCCGGCCTTGTTGATCGCATCGATGGCCATCATCGCGCCTTCGCGGCATTGCTGGCCGGAATAGGCAAGCGGACCGGTCACCGGATGCAGCACGCCGATCCTGACCGGCTTCGGTTGCGCCAGCGCGGCGAGCGGCAGGCCGAGGGCAGCACCTGCGGCAACCGCGCCGGAAGCCTTCAGGACGTGTCTGCGTGCAATCTTCATGTTCTATCCCCAGGAAAGGAAGACGGCGGATGCCGCCGTCACGCGCGCCATCGCGGCCGCCCCGGGCCAGCCGGCGGGACCGCTGCGGGCAATCATGCCGCATCGGGCCGTTTCGGTAAACTACGACGGGTGAAGCAACATCATCTCGCGCACCCGGAAACCGAGGTGCTGCACGCCGACAGCGACCTGCGGGTGGATTCGGCGCTGGTGCCGCCCATCCACTACAGCGCCACCTTCGTCGCTGCCGACGCCGGCGAGTTCGCCGAGATGGCCGCCAGCAGCCGCCACAGCCGCTACTACACCCGCTACGGCAATCCGCTGCATCAACGCGTCGCCCGCATCCTCGCGCGCCTGGAAGGCACCGAGACCGCGCTGGTCACCGGCTCCGGGATGGGCGCGATCAGCACCACGCTGCTGGCACTGCTCAAGGCCGGCGACCATGTGGTGGCGCAAAGCCGCCACTACATGAGCACCACCAAGCTGTGCGACGAGCTGCTGCCGCGCTATGGGGTGGAAGTCACTTTCGTCGAGCAGGCCGACCCGGCGGCATTCGAGCAGGCGCTGCGGCCGAACACGCGACTGGTGATGCTGGAGACCCCGGCCAACCCGACCCTGGTGCTGACCGACCTGGCGGCGGTCGCGGCACTCGCGAAGCCGCGCGGCATCCTGACCGTCGCCGACAACACCTTCGCGTCGCCGCTGAACCAGCGTCCGCATGCGCTCGGCGTCGACATCGTGGTGCACAGCGCGACCAAGTACCTCGGCGGCCACCACGACCTCACCGCCGGCGTCGTCTGCTGCAGCGAGGCGCTCGCCGAAACCATCTGGGCGACCCACATCACCCTCGGCTCGGTCCTGTCGCCGATGGACGCCTGGCTGCTGCTGCGCGGGCTGCGGACGCTGTCGCTGCGCATCGAACGGATCAACCGCAATGCGCTGGCGCTGGCCGGCTTCCTGGAATCGCATCCGGCCATCGAGCAGGTCTTCTATCCCGGCCTGCCGAGCCATCCACAGCACGAGCTGGCGCGGCGACAGATGACCGGCTACGGCGCGGTGATCGCCTTCGCGGTGCGCGGCGGCTACGACGCCACCAGCCGCTTCGTGAGCGCCCTCGAGGTGCCGACGCAGGCCGTGAGCCTGGGCGGCGTCGATTCGCTGGCGGTGCACACGGCAGCCATGTGGTCCGGGACGATGAACGAGACACAGATGAAGGCAGCCGGCATCCCGCCCAATTTCGTGCGCTTCTCGGTCGGCATCGAGCACATCGACGATCTCGTCGCCGATGTCGACCGCGCCTTGCGCGGCGGCTGAGGACCCGTATCGGACCGGAAGGCTAGCCGCGGAGAAGCCTGTCGGCCAGAAAATCGAGTCGATCCTGGCCCCAATACCGCTCGCCTTCTACGGTGTACGTTGGTGATCCGAAGACCTCAGCCTCCACCGCGCGGCGAGTGCCCTGCAGGTACTCATCATGGATCCGGGGTTGCTGGGCGAGACGCACGAGAGCCTGTGCGTCGCGGCCAAGCCCGGCTTCGTTCGCCACCGCATCGAGCGTCTCCCAATCGGCGATATTCCGGTCTTGTACCCAGACGGCCTGCAGGATCGCATGCGACAGTGTATGCGCATCAAGACCCTCGATTCTCGCCGCGATCAGCAGCTTGCTCGACGGGGCGCGATCCACTGGATAGAAGCGAGGAACCAGGTTTATCGGTACCTCCAGGCGGCGGCTCCAGCGGGAAAGCTCAAGTTGCCGATAGCTTTGTCGAGCCGGCGAGCGTTGATGGAACGGAACGCCGCCGGTGTCT
Organism: Pseudomonadota bacterium; assembly: GCA_023441105.1. Next base: position 17,005 of record JAEZQX010000272.1, read on the forward strand.
GCAAAGACGACACCGAGGTCGATCGGCAGCACTTCGACGAGGGCTTGCGCCTGCGCCGCCAGATCGATGAACCGGCGACTCCCCAGCCAAGCCCAGGGACTCGCCGTGCTGAACCAGTACTGAACCCGACAAGCCATGCCGCCGGCCGCCCGGGCTCAGCCGATTTCCTCGGCGTGCAGCGGCATACCGAGTTCGCGAAGAGCCGCCTGGACCTTCGAGACCGGCACGTTGCGCACCGACACACCTTCCTCGATCGCTATCGCAGCGGCCACGCCGGCCGCCTGGCCCGTCGACATGCACGCCGGCATGTTCCGCGAGCGAGCATGGGCCTCATGGTCCGCCGAGATGGACCTTCCGGCAACCAGCATCTGCTCCACCCCTTGTGGCACCAGGCATCTATACGGGATCTCGTAGGGAGGCATGCTCTGGAAGTCGACATCGCCGCCCTTGGGATCGTGGATGTCAAGCGCGGAGGAATCCGAGGCGATGCTGTCCTCGAACCGGCTCTCGCCGCGCGAGTCCTTGCCGGTCAGGGTATAGCCGCCCAGGATGTGGCGCGTCTCGCGCACGCCGAGAATTGGCGACACCTGTCCCAGACGCGCCCCCTCGAATCCCGGCACTCGTGAGACAAGGAACTGAGCGACGCCTTCGATCTGTCGATAGCATTCGAGGATCGCGGCAGTGAACTGCGCAGGCGAGAAGACATCCACGCCCAGCACTCGCGTCGCATTTACATACATCTGTCCGTCTGCGGTCTTCAGCGTGATGTTGTCGCGCTGCAGTCGGACCCCCGTTTCTTCCTGGAAACGACGCAGCATGCCGTTGAAGCCCGTGAGCCACAGACCGTAGGACAACTCTTCATCGGCCTGCGGGATGGCACGGGCAGGAATGTCGTCACAGGTTCGCGCCCACGCTGCAAGGCGGTCCAGGGCGACGTTCTTCATGATGAAATACATCGAGACCGGCTGCATCTGCGCGTCCTGGCCACCCGAACCCATCACGAACGGGGCCCCGGCCTTCGCCGCCATGTCTGCATCCGCAGAGCAATCGATGAGTACTTTCGCGCCGACGAACTGCCGCCCGCCCTTGCCTTCGATGACAACGCCCTTTACAACCTTGTTCTCTATCACCGGGTTCGAAACGAAGGTCTCGAACAGGATCTGAACGCCCGACTCGACGCACAACCGGGTCAGCAGCATCTTCATGACCTCCGGATCGGTGGGAGAGGCAATCCGCACACCGCCCGTCTTGGTGGTCGCCATGTAGTCCTCGCCGGCGCCGCCGACCGAGCGGGCGAGATTCCATATCTCCAGCGGAATGCCACCGACGATCCGTCCGGAAGGTTTGGTGTTGAGGCCGAGCGTAAGGATGCCTCCAAGCGACCCGAATCGCTCGATCAGGACAACCTTGCACCCCCGGCGAGCCGCCGCCATCGCAGCAATGGGTCCGGTGGTACCGCCGCCGACTATCACCACGTCAGCTTCCATGAGGACTGGAATCTCGCGGGCCGGTTCACTGAACGTTTGTCTCTGCTGGTTCATATCTTCCAATGCTTCCTTGCTGTTTGATGGGGCATCCGCGAGCGACGACGAGAGCGAGGCCAGACGCGCGTGCCGGAGCCGGCGCGAGATGCGTCAGTCGATCTTGGCGCCAGAGCTCTTGACAGCCTTGGCCCACTTCTCGATCTCGTCCCGGTTCCACTTCGCGAAGTCTTCCTGACTGTTCCCCACCACGACCGCGCCTGATCTGGCGAGCTGCTCCTTGACTTCGGGCATATGCAGCACTGCGACCATGTCGCGGTGGATCTTGTCGACGATGCCCTTCGGCGTACCGACAGGGACCAGCGCTCCGATCCAGGACGTCGCCTCGATGGGCAGCCCCGATTCCACCAGGGTGGGCGTCTTCGGCAGGGAGGGCGCCCTTTCTGCACTCGTCACTGCAAGCGGCTTCAGCCGGCCGGATTCGATGTGGCCGGTGACCGCGACGATGTTGTCCCACATGAGCGAAATCTGTCCGCTGACGAGATCGGCATGTGCTGCCGGCGTGCCCTTGTAGGGGATGTGGACGAGGTCGGTACCTGACTCGCTCTTGAACATCTCACCGGCAAGATGGTTGGACGTGCCGACGCCACCAGACCCGAAGTTGAGCTTGCCGGGGTTGCTCTTCGCGTATGCCACCAGTTCGCTGACGTTGTTCACTGGCAGATTGGGATTGGCCACCAGCACCAAGGGCGTGGTCGCCACCAGGGTGATCGGCGTGAAGTCCTTCAGGTAGTCGTAGTTGAGCTTCGAATAGAGGCTCGCGCTGATCGCGTTGGCAACGGTGCCGAAGAAGATGGTGTACCCGTCCGGTGGCTGATGAGCAGCGAGTTCGCTGCCGAGATTGCCACCGGCGCCGGGACGGTTCTCGATGACAACCGGCTGGCCCCACTTCTGGGAGAGCCTTTGACCCACCGCTCGCGCGATGACATCGGTGGCGCTCGCGGCAGGGAATCCGAACAGGATCTTCACCGGCCGTGTCGGCCATTCACCGTCGGCCTTGGCGACACTTGCCGACAACACGCTGGCGCAAGCAACAAGCGAAAGCAGGAGGGATCGAGCTTTCATTGTGGGTCTCCCGTTGAGTTCTCAGTCGAGCAATCCTATAGTCCTCTAGAGGATTAGTCAAACGAAAACGGCGGATCAAGTAAGATGCCGCAGCATCATGGACCCCGCCGGCACCCCCATCACGAACCGCATCCTCAGGCTATACGCACAGCCCCAGGTCACCGGCTTTCCGAAGTACGCCAGGCTACGTGAGGCCCTGCGCAAGGCGATCCTCGAGGGTCAATGGCCTCGAGGAAGCAGGTTGCCGACGGAAGACGAGCTGACGCGGATCACGGGTCTCAGCCTCGGCACCGTGCAACGATCGCTACGGGAGCTTGCCGACCAGGGCATCGTGGTTCGCAATCAGGGAAGCGGCACCTTCGTATCGCCGCGGCTGAAATCGATCGATGCGCCGCTGCACCTCCGCTTTGCAGCCGATGACCACGGGGCGACGTTTCTGCCGCTCTATCCCAAGATCGTTTCACGCTCGGTGATAGCGGCCAGGGGACGCTGGTCGGACGCGCTGAATCAGGCGGGCAAGGACATCGTCAGGATAGACAGAAAACTCAGCGTCAATGGCGAGTTCATCGTCTTCAATCGCATGTATTACAAGGCAGAGGCGTTCTCCGAGATCACGGCGCTCCCCCTCGAGCGTCTGGATGGCGAGAACCTGAAGCAGATGCTCGCCGGCTCGTTCAACTTTCCCTTGAGAATCCTGGAGCAACATGTGTCGCTCGTCGACTTCGACCGGGAGACCTGCAAGGCGACCGGGACGAAGCCCGGGACCCGCGGCATGCTCCTGGAAGGGACTGCCACGGCAGGGCAAGGCAACGTCATCTACTTCATGGAGTCGTTCATTCCACCAAACGACAGACGACTCGATATATCCTCGACCTGACTGTCAGCGCGCCGCCAGCAGCTGCCGGCCCGACCAGGAGTCGCCCGGCGCCAGCGTCACCGGCTTGTCGATGACCGCCGCCTCGATGCACAGCATCCGGCGATAGCCGTCGTCCGGCATGTCGGGAAGGGCGGCGCAGCGCTCGGCCCACGGGTTCCAGACCACCGTATCGCGAAAACCGGCCATCGCCACCTCGAGCTCGGCGCCCGGCGCGCGCAGCGTCAGCGGCCGCGGCACCTCGTAGTAGATGCGGTCGGTCTCGCGATCGAAGCGCAGCGCATCCTCGCCGGCAACGCTGCCGGTGCCGGTCACCGCGTCGAGGTAGCGCACGCCATGCAGGCCGGCGACGCTGGCCGCGGCGATGTCGCCGACCTCGAGGTAGGTGTGCAGCGCCGCGGTGAAGTCGAAGGGGGCGTTGCCGGTGTTGTCCACCTGCAGGGCGAGCACCAGCTGCTGCGGCTGCAGGCTCACGGCCAGCGTCAGCGAAAAGTGATGCGGCCACAGCGCCAGCGTCCGCGCATCCGGCACCAGCCGCAGGCGGACCGACGCCTGCGCGGCCGGCAGCGTGGCGCCGGCAGCAGCATCGGCCTGCGGGCCGTGGTCCATGCCGTCGAGCGACCAGCGGCGATTTCGCGCGAAGCCGTGCTTGGGCAGGCTGAAGTCCGGACCGCGCTGGTTGAACTGCGGAAAGATCACCGGCGCGCCGCCGCGGACCGACTGCCCGTCGCCGTAGGCGCTGCGCGGCGACAGGTAGAGCCGCTCGCTGCCACCCGCCGGAATCCAGCTGACCAGCTGCGCGCCGTGCAACAGCACGACCGCCCGATCGCCCGCGGGGGAGCTCAGATGCACGGCCGGTTGGCCGTGGAAGTCGTCGATGAAGCTCAATGCGTCCTCCGGTCGGTGCCACAGATCGAGCATGCTATTCCGAGATCGCAGTTCCGAGACCGATGACCGCCGAGGCTGCGCGCTGCGACGGTGGTGGCTACGGCGCCGTTCGCGGGCGCGCCGCTTCGAGCAGATGGCCGGCGCTGGCGTCCGGGCGGCTGGCCAGCGCCGGATCGGCCCGGCCCTTCAGCCGCGCCAGGCGCCAAGCAGCCACGCGGCCAAGACCCCGGCAACCAGTCCCCAGAAGGCGGCGCCGATGTTGAACAGGGTGATGCCGGACAGGGTCACCAGGAAGGTGACCAGCGCCGGCTCGCGCCACTGCTCGCTGGCGGTGGCGGTGGCGAGCGCGTTGCCCATCGTCGCCAGCAGCGCCAGGCCGGCCAGCGCCACGACCAGCTCGCCGGGCAAGGCGGCAAACAGCAGGGCGACGCTGGTCCCGAGCAGCCCGAGCAGGAGGTAGAAGAAGCCGGCCGCGACCGCCGCCCGATGGCGCCGCGCCGGATCCTCGTGGGCCTGCGGACTGCAGCAGATGGCGGCAGTGATCGCCGCGAGGTTGATCGCAAAGGCGCCGAACGGTGCCAGGAGCATGGTCGTTGCACCGGTCCAGGCGATGATCGGCGAGATCGGCGGGTCGTAGCCGAAAGCCTTCAGCACGGCCACCCCCGGCACGTTCTGCGACGCCATCGTGACCACGAACAGCGGCAGGCCGACGCCGAGCAGCACCGACGGCGAGAATGCCGGCATGACGAATTGCGGTACCGCGATGGTGATCGCCAGCGACTCCGTCCTGAGCAATCCGAGCACCGCCGCCAGCGCGACACCCGTCAGCAGCACCAGGATCACCGCGTAGCGCGGCAGCCAGCGTCGGCCGAGCAGGTAGGCGGCGAACATCGCCAACACCAGGCCGGGTTGCCCGGCAAGGGCGCTGACCGCGTCGATGCCGAAGCGCGCCAGCACGCCCGCCAGGAGGGCGGCCGCCAGCGGCACCGGGATGTGATCGATGATGCGTTCGAACCAGCCGGTCACGCCGGACAGGAAAATAAGCAGGCCGCAGAACACGAACGCGCCGATCGCATCGGCCATCGGCACACCCACCAGGCTGGTGGCCAGCAGGGCCGCGCCGGGCGTCGACCAGGCCGTGACGATCGGCATGCGATAGCGCCACGACAGCGCGATGCAGGTGATGGCCAGGCCGATGCCGAGCGCGAGCATCCAGGAGCCGGTCTGGGCCGTGGTTGCGCCAGCGGCGGCGGCAGCCTGGAAGATGATGACCGCCGAGCTCGTGAAGCCGACCAGCATGGCGACGAACCCGGCAGTGATCGGCGGCAGCCACGATGCCAGCAGGCCGACGTGACGGTTGCCCGACGCCGGAGGCGCCGGGTCCGCGGGCGGCGCCGGCACCGCGGGATGGCCGGGTGCGCCTTGGGTCATTGGGACCACCCTCGAGGTCGAAGCGGCGCATTATGCAACAGCGCGATCCGCCCCCGCGCCGGCACCGCCGCGGTGCCCAGGGGGTCGTGGCACAGGCTTTGCTTTAGGACTAAAGTATTATCCGGTTGCCCACGCGGTTCCGCACCTGCCCGGGCAAGCCGTCTTTCCCGGATCGCCAACACTCTCAGGAAGTCTGCATGAAGCTCCGTCCGTCTCTCTCGTCCCTGCTGGCCGGCGTCGCCGTCACCCTTCTTGCGGGTGCGGCAAGCGCCCAGGAAGTCACCCTCAGGGCCATCAACAGTTTCCAGGAAGGCACCTACTTCGCGCGCCAGTTCGAAGCCTTCGTCAAGAAGGTCAACGAGGAAGGCAAGGGGGTGGTGAAGATCAACTACATCGGCGGGCCCAAGGCCATCCCGACGATGGAGCAGGCCGCGGCGCTGCGCAGCGGCGTCGTCGACCTGGCCAACACCACCGTCGCCTACACGGCCGGCCTGGTCCCGGAAGGGCTGGCGCTCAACTACGCGACGCTGCCGTTCGCGGAGATCCGCAAGAACGGCGGGCTCGCCTACCTGAACGAAGTGATGCAGGAGAAGGGCCTGTACTACCTCGCCAAGACCGGCGGCGATATCGGCTACCACGTCTACCTGAACAAGAAGATCGACAAGCCCGACCTGTCGGGCCTGAAGATCCGCATCTCGCCGCTGTATCGCGACTTCTTCGCGCAGCTCGGCGCCACCGTCATGCAGACGGCCGGCGGCGAGGTCTACACCGCTCTCGAGCGCGGCGTGGTCGACGGCTACGGCTGGCCCACCATCGGCATCTTCGACTTCGGCTGGCAGGAGAAGACCAAGTACCGCGTCGATCCGAGCTTCTACTCGCTCGAGCTCGGCATCCAGTTCAACGCGAAGAAGTGGGCCAGCCTGACCGCAGAGCAACGCGCCTTCCTCGAGAAGATGGCCGTCTGGATCGAGGAGAAGTCGGCCTCGGATGCGGTCAAGGACGCGGCCGCCGACCTGGAGAAGCAGGCCAAGGCCGGCATCGAGACGATCAAGCTGGGCGATGCCGAGGCGGCCCGGTTCCTGAAGATCTCGCAGGACGCAGGCTGGGGCGCCATCGAGAAGGCGAGCCCGAAGCACGCGGCGAAGCTGCGTGAGCTGATGACGCGCAAGTAAGCGACGATGGCAGGCGGCGGCACGATGGCCATTCCCCTTGCGACACGGCTGTACCGCCTGCTGCTCAACGCCTGTGGCATCGCGGCCGGCGTGATGGTGGCGGCGATGACGTTCCTGGTCGGCTACGACGTGATCGCCCGCAACCTGGGCCTGGGCAACATTCCCTGGGTGATGGACATCACCGAATACATGCTGCCGCTCGCCACCTGCGTGGCGGCCCCGTGGCTGCTCTACCAGAACATGCACATCCGCCTCGACGTGCTCAACATGGTGCTGTCGCCGCGGGCGCTCGCCCGCCTCGACCGGGCTGCCTCGGTCATCGGGCTGGTGGTCAGCGCGGTCATCACCTGGTATTCGATCCTGGTGATCCAGGACAGCATGCAGTCCGGCTCGATCGTCATGAAGACGGTCATCTTCCCCGAATGGTGGGTCTACACGCCGATGCCGTTCGGCTTCGGGCTGCTGGCCATCGAGTGCCTGCGCCGGCTGCTGTTCGGCCCCGGCGAGCCGCTGGCGACGGTCGACACCGCCGAGCTCACCGCGGCGCATGCGCCCGACCGCGATGACGCGATGGTCTCGCCGGCATCTCGGCATGCGGAAGGTCCGAGATGATCTGGTGGCAAACCCTCGTCCTGCTGTTCGGGCTGCTGACGGCATTGCTCCTGGTCGGCGTGCCGGCCGGCTTCGCATTCCTGGCCATCAACCTGGTCGGCGCGCTGATCTACCTCGGCGGCGAGCCCGGCCTGATGCTGGTGGTGCGCAACGCCGTCGCGTCGGTCACCAATTTCTCGCTCACTCCCATCCCGTTCTTCCTGCTGATGGGCGAAGTGCTGTTCCACACCGGGCTCGCGATGAAGGCGATCGACGCCTTCGACCGCGCGATCCGCAGCATGCCGGCCCGGCTGTCGGTGATCGCGGTCGTTGCCGGCACGGTGTTTTCCGCCATCTCCGGCTCCACGATCGGCACCACCGCCCTGCTCGGCAGCCTGCTGCTGCCGCAGATGCTGCGTCGCGGCTATCACCCGCGCCTGGCGATGGGTCCGATCATGGCGATCGGCGCCGTCGACATGCTGATCCCGCCTTCCGCCTTGACCGTCCTGCTCGGCAGCCTCGCCGGCATCTCGATCTCCGGGTTGCTGCTGGCCGGCGTCGTGCCCGGGCTGCTGCTGTCGCTCATCTTCGTCGCCTACATCATGCTGCGGGCCTGGCTCAATCCGTCGCTGGCGCCGTCGTTCGCCGGCGAGGAGCATCAAGGCTGGGCGCGCTGGCGGCCCCTGGCGGTCAACGTCACGCCGCTGGTGCTGATCTTCGTCCTGGTGGTCGTCGCCATGTCGGCCGGCTGGGCCACGCCGACCGAATCCGCGGCACTCGGCGCAGTCGCGACCATCGCAGTCTGCGCCCTGTACCGCAGCCTGAGCATGAAGAACCTGGTGAAGGCCCTGACCGGCACTGCCGCCATCGCCTGCACCATCCTGTTCATCATCGTCGGGGCCACCACCTTCTCGCAGATCCTCGCCTTTTCAGGCGCAATCGACGGGCTGGTGTCGCTGGTGCAGGCCTCCGGCCTGACGCCGTGGCAGGTGCTGGCCGCCATGATGCTGATCCTGTTGCTGCTCGGTTGCTTCGTCGACCAGATCAGCATGATGCTGATGACCCTGCCGTTCTTCATGCCGCTGGTCGGCCACTATGGCTGGGACCCGCTGTGGTTCGGCGTGCTGTACCTGATCTGCATGCAGCTCGGCCTGCTGACCCCGCCCTTCGGCATGCTGCTGTTCACCATGCGCAGCGTGGCGCCGAAGGAAATCACCACCGGCGAGATCTTCGCCTCGGTGGTTCCCTACGTGCTGTTCGGCCTGCTGCTGCTTGCGCTGGTGGCGGCGATACCGCAGCTGGCCACCGGCTTGCCGGCCTGGCTGCTGGGTAGTTGAAGCCGGGTCGACATCGAAGCCAGCGAGCGGGAGCCGCGTTCAGACCGGCTCAGTACCGGTAGTAGGGCCTGCCGTAGTACCGTGGCGCCGGGTAGCGGGGACCGCCGTAGTAGCCGTAGTAGCGCGGCGCGGGATAGTGATAGTGGCTGTAGCCCCAGTAGAACGGCGCCACCACCACCGGGGGCGGCGACACGACCACCGGCGCGGGCGTGATCACCTCGCCGGTCGGCGTCGAGTAGACGGCGCAGCCGCCGGCCGATGCCGCCGCGGCGGCAATCGCCGCAATGCCTGCCCAACGCTTCGATCCCATGGTTTCTTCTCCGCGACGACGCTCCGGCGATCCGCTCGCCCCGAGCCCTACCGCGAATAACGTCCAGGCTGCCGCGATCGACGACACGCCGGGCCGGCGGGACTGTAATGCTTCTTGGCGCGCTGGTATCGGCATGTTGCCCCTGTCACCGGCTTCCTTCAGCGCGGCACCACCCGCAGCAGCCGGCCGCTGTCGGTCAGCAGGTAGGGATAGCCATCCGGCCCTTGCCGCACGGCGCGAAAACGCTCCCCGAGCGCCTGCAGGTGCCGGGTCTCGCCCACCACCGCATCGCCTTGCAGGCTGAGCTGCACCAGCATCTGGCCGGCGAGCGCACCGACCAGAAGCGAGCCCTGCCAACCCGGCAGCTTGTCGCCGGTGTAGAAGTCCATGCCGGCGGGCGCGATCGACACCGGCACCCAATAGTGCAGCGGCGGTTCGACGCCCGGCGCCGTGGTGCCTTCGCCCAGCGGCACCCCGGTTTCATAGTCGCGCCCGTAAGTGATGCGCGGCCAGCCGTAGTCGCGTCCGGCCAGGACGCGGTTGATCTCGTCGCCGCCGCGGGGACCATGTTCGCTCAGCCAGAGCTCGCCGGTCACGGGATTGAGCGCGGCGCCTTGCGGATTGCGATGGCCGTAGCTCCAGAGGCCGGGCACTGCGCCGGGCTGGGCGAACACCGGGTTGTCCGGCGGAATGCTGCCGTCTGGGAAGATCCTCACCACCTTGCCGAGCGTCGTCGTCAGGTCCTGCGCGCTTTCGTCGAGCCTGCGGTCGCCCAACGTGACGTAGAGGTGGCCGGCGCGGTCGAACACCAGCCGTGCGCCGTACTGCAACGTGGACGGCAGCGACGGCGTCTGGCGGTAGATGACTTCGACGCCGCTGATCGCGCTCTCGCCAAGCACGGCGCGCGCCACGGCGGCGCGGCTGTTGCCGCCGGCATCCGCCTCGGCGAAGGTGAAGTAGATCCTGCGATCGGTCTCGAAGGTCGGGCCGAGCGCCACGTCGAGGAGTCCGCCCTGCCCCATGGCGTACACCGCCGGTACGCCGGCGAGCGGCGGCGACACCCGTCCGGCAGCGTCCACCCGCCGCAGCCCGCCGGGCTTCTCGGTGACCAGCATCGAGCCATCGGGCAGGAAGGCCAGCGACCAGGGAGCTTCCAGCTGCGCCGTCACCTCCTGCACGGTAACCGCCACCGGGGCTGTCGGTGCCGGGGCGGGCGTGGCCGCGGTATCGGATGGCGGCGCCTCCAGCACCGGGGTGTTCGACACCGCCGACCCGTCGCCGGATCCCGATCCGCCGCAGCCGGCCATGCTCATGGCGGCCAGCAGCAACGGCAACGGCAGCAGGCGCCGCAGTCGCGGGCAGCGTGCCAGGCGCAGCTCGCGCCGCCCGGAAGGCGGCCGCGGCAGCGACCAGGGAAGACGACCCGCAGCCTCGCCCATCGCGTCACCCCCCCGGCAGCGGCGCGCGGCCGGCACCGCCGGCCTCCGCCTTGGCGAAGTCGGGCTTGCGCTTC
>JAEZQX010000309.1 GCA_023441105.1 Pseudomonadota bacterium
ACCAGGCACGACTCGCGCGCCGCCAGTGAACCGACCGTCGACTGGCGCCGACTCATGCCTACCGGACGCCGCATCGAAGCGTCCCATACCAGCGGGAGCGGCACATGGACATCGTCATCTCGACAGAAGCAGTGCAGGCCATCGGCTGGTTCTATGCCGCGACCAGCTTCGTCCGCGTGGTCGCCTATGCGCCGCAGGTATGGCTGGTCTGGCGTTGCATCGAGGGCGCGCGCTCGGTCTCCCTGCTGACCTGGGGTAGCGCAGCCCTGTCCCACCTGGCGGCCACTCTCTACGGCATGCTGGTCGTCGGCGACGGTTGCTTCACCGCGATCGGCATCGGCAACCTGGCCGGCAGCGTCGCCATCGTCTGGGTGGCCGGCGTGCAGCGGGCGGCCAGGAACCTGCGCGGCCGTCCCTCTGCCGCGCAGGTTCCTAACCGTAGGCGATCAGACGCCCCAGCGTACCCGTGGCTAGCCAGCACGCGGCCGACAGTCCCGCCTGCAGTTGCCCGAGGCGCGGTCGTACCAGATCCCATTCGTCCAGTCGATCCGCCCACAGCAGGCGGAACAGCAGGGCGTTGGCAATGCCGAGGGCTATCAGCAGCAGCTTGACCTGCAGCAGCGGGTTTTCCAGCAGCGGCCCGGCATCCGCCGCGAACAGCAGGGCCCCGCTCGGCAGGAGCAGCAGCAGCCCGGCGATGGCCCAGCTCGTGAGGACGGCGGAGACCGCCGGCAGCGGAAACCGCCGGCCGGCGCCCATCAGCCTCAGGTCGAGCAGCAGCATCGGCCCGACCAGCAGCACCAGCCCCAGCAGGTGCAGCAGGTTGACCACCGGGTAGGCGCGGTCCGAGCCGCGCATCCAGACACCCAGGGGCGACGCTTCCAGCTCCGCGGCCAGCGCCGGGAGGTTCAGCCAGCTGGCCGGGTCCATGTGGCCGGCGCGTCAGCGCAGCTCGATCACCTTGCCGTCGACGGTGATCCGCTCGATGCGCATTTCCGGCGTGCCGTCCTTGCGGGGATAACCCTCCAGCGTCACCGTCTTGCCGGGCGCGAGCGCGTCCTTGGGCAGGCCGCGGGACTCCATGCGGCTGGTGGGCGCGAGGATCACCTGCCAGCGTTTGCCCTGGTAATCCACTTCGGCCTCCGCATGCGGATTGCGGTAGCGCACTTCGGCCAGGGGCACGTCCGCCTTGATCGTCTTCTCGGCGTCGTAGGAGCTCCAGCCGTGATGCGCCCAGGCCGGCGCGCTGAAGACCAGCGACAGGAGCACGGCGGGCAGCAGGCGCAGGGTCGGGCGGATCTTCATCGGGTACTCCTTGTCATCGGTTGGCTGGCGGCACTGCAGGATTCCCGGCGGCCTGATCCGGTGCCGCGCATCCCAGTGCCTCGAGATCATGGGCGACCGCGGCCAGGCCGGCATCCTCGATCCCCCATTCGCGCAGGGCGTGCCAGGTATTGATGGCGTACTCGCGGTTGTGGCCACGCCTGCCGCGACATGATGACAGACGGCGCAGAATCTCGTCACGCGACAGCCTCAGGTAGCTGGGGTGATCCCGACGGGCGACGAAAGCGATCGCCTCGATGCGGCGTTCACCCGGCAGTCGCACCGGCAGCATCTTCGGCGTGTAGACCTGGTTCGGCATCTCCCGCCGGTAAAGCCGTTCGATGATCTCGCCCTCGTGTCCCGGCTTCATGCGATAGACGACGCCGTGGCAGGATCCGCCGCGATCGAGGCCCAGCACCACGCCCGGCAGCTCCGGCGTGCCGCGATAGCGCGTCGAGCTGATGCAGAAGGCACGGTGGTAGCCATGGATCCGGACCCGATGCCGCTCGCTGAATTCGAAGTCGGGATGCCAGATGAGCGAGCCGTAGGCGAACACCCATTGCGCCGGCAATCGCGCGATGCCATCGAGCGCATCGTCATCGGGGTCCGGGGCGTCGCCGGCGAAGGTGGGCGATGGTGCGGGGGCCGGGACCAGGGGCAACCCGGACGGCTTCACGCTGACGTCTTCGATGCTCAAGGCCCTGCAGATGCTCCGGCAATCGAGGCGGCCGCCGGGGAGGCCGGCCGGACGTGACAGGATACATGATGCGATGCGGCGATGGAGACGGCGACGCCAGCCGCGTCGTCAGCCGCAGTGCCCCTTCATGGCTGATCGCCGCCCGGGGGGACTGCCCGCGCGATTCTTTCGAAAGGTTTCACTGCTTCATGCAATGTCTTTGCTGTCGGGGACGCAGGCGCCACGAACGCGGGTTTGCATCTATTGGTTCCGCGTTTCGGCCGGTTCGACAATGCTCGCACCACTCAACCGGAGACGGCATATGGAACGCAGATCGTTACTGAGAGGTGCGGCGGCGGGCGTGGCGGTGGGAACGGTGGGAGGGCCGGCAATCGCGCAGTCGCAGCCGACCATCTCGTGGCGCATGACCACGAGCTGGCCGAAGAGCCTGGACACCCTTTTTGGTGGCGCGGACCTGATCGGCCGCCGGGTGTCGGAAGCGACCGGCGGCAAGTTCACCATCAAGGTCTTCGCCGCCGGCGAGATCGTCGGCGGGCTGCAGGTGCTTGATTCGGTGCAGAACGGGACGGTGGAATGCGGCCATACCGCGCCGTACTACTACTTCGGCAAGGATCCGACCTTCGCCTTCGCCACGTCGATCCCGTTCGGGCTCAACGCCCGCCAGCAGTACGCCTGGATGACGCACGGCGGTGGCCTGGAGCTGATGCGCGACTTCTACAAGGAGTACAACGTCACCAGCATTCCGGCCGGCAACACCGGTTGCCAGATGGGCGGCTGGTTCCGCAAGGAGATCAACTCGGCCGAGGACCTCAAGGGCCTCAAGATGCGCATCGGCGGCACCGCCGGCCTGGTGATGAGCCGCCTCGGCGTGGTGCCGCAGCAGATCGCCGCCGGCGATATCTATCCGGCATTGGAGAAGGGCACCATCGATGCCGCCGAATGGGTCGGGCCGTACGACGACGAGAAGCTCGGCTTCTACAAGGTGGCCAAGCACTACTACTACCCCGGCTGGTGGGAGGCGGGTCCGGGGCTGGACCTGCTGATCGGCCTGCAGTCGTGGGAGTCGCTGCCCAAGGAGTACAAGTCGATCCTCGAGATGGCCTGCGCCGAAGCCTTCGCCTGGACGGTGGCGAAGTACGATTCGCTCAACCCGCAGGCGCTCAAGCGCCTGATCGGCAACGGCGTGCAGCTCGCGGCCTTCTCCGACCAGATCATGGCCGCCTTCTACAAGACCTCCCGCGAGGTCTACGACGAGATCGCCGCCAAGAATCCGAAGTTCAAGAAGATCTACGAGCCCTGGAACCGCTTCCGCGAGGACCAGGTGCAGTGGTTCTCGATCGCCGAAGGCCGCTACGACAGCTTCGCCGCCGCGGCGATGCGGATCTCGCAGCGCACCCAGAAGCGCTGAACCGCCTGCGCTGCTACGGCCTTGCCCCGGAAGGCGCCGCCGGGGCCTTCTCCTTTTCGGACGGCGCCGTCGGCGCCTTCTCCTTTTCGGTCCCGCCGTTGCCGCCGCCGAGGGCGCGGCTCAGGGCATCCTCCAGCGAGTCGCCCCCTCCCGCGCCACCCGTCTGCGAGGCTTCGGGGACCATGATGTCGATGTCGTCGGTATTGACCGGCGCCTTCTTGGTCAGGCCGCCGCCCACCAGGCCGGGAAAGGTGATCACCAGCGCGACCATCAGGACCTGCAGCATCACGAAGGGCACTGCGCCCCAGTAGATCTGGCCGCTGGTCACCCGGGCGATCCTGCGGCCGGTCACCTTGTCGACGTAGTCCTTCGCCGGCGCCACGCCCCTGAGGTAGAACAGGGCGTAGCCGAAAGGCGGGTGCATGAACGACGTCTGCATGTTGATGCTGAGCAGGATCCCGAACCAGATCAGGTCGATGCCCAGCTTCTCCGCGACCGGACCCAGCAGCGGGATGATGATGAACGCGAGCTCGAAGAAGTCGAGGAAGAACGCCAGCAGGAACACCATGACGTTGACCGCGATGAGAAAGCCGAGCTGGCCGCCCGGCAGCGCCGTGAGCAGGTGCTCCACCCACAGGTGGCCGTCGACGCCATAGAAGGTCAGGCTGAACACCCGTGCACCAACCAGGATGAAGACCACGAACGACGTCAGCTTGGCGGTGGTGTCCATGGCCTGGCGCAGCAGCGGCAGCGACAGGCGGCCGCGGGCGATGGCCATCACCAGCGCGCCGCTGGCCCCCATGGCGCCGCCTTCCGTGGGGGTGGCGACGCCAAGGAAGATGGTGCCGAGCACCAGGAAGATCAGCGCGAGCGGCGGGATGAGCACGAAGGTCACCCGTTCGGCGATGCGCGACAGCAGCCCGAGCCTGAGCAGGCGGTTGGCGACCGATGCCACGAAGGCGACGCCAACGCCGACCGCGGTGGACACCACCAGCATCACGTCGACCGGCGCATCCGGCGCGCCGAAGCGGTAGCGGGCGAAAGCGATCGCCGCCAGGATCGAGACGACCGCCAGGACGACCAGCGAGACGATGCCGCTGCCGCCGTCCGGTTCGCGAAAGACGCGCGCTTCGGCGGGCAGCGCGGGCGCCCACTGCGGCCTGGCCAGCGTCACGGTGACGGCATACAGCACGTACAGGCCGGTCAGCACCAGCCCGGGCAGGAACGCGCCGGCATACATGTCGCCCACCGACCGGCCGAGCTGGTCGGCCATCACGATCAGCACCAGCGACGGCGGAATGATCTGCGCCAGCGTGCCGGATGCCGCGATGACGCCGCTGGCGAAGCGGCGGTCATAGCCGTAGCGCAGCATGATCGGCAGCGAGATCAGGCCCATCGAGATGACCGACGCTGCGACCACGCCGGTGGTGGCGGCCAGCAGGGCGCCGACGAAGATGACCGCGAAGGCGAGGCCGCCGCGCAGCGGGCCGAACACCTGGCCGATGGTGTCGAGCAGGTCCTCCGCCATGCCGCTGCGCTCGAGGATCAGGCCCATGAAGGTGAAGAAGGGCACGGCCAGCAACGTGTCGTTGGACATGATCGCCCACACCCGCTGCGGCAGCGCCTGGAACAGCGACGGATGCAGCAGCCCGAGCTCGACCCCCACCAGTCCGAAGAAGATGCCGTTGGCGGCGAGCGCAAAGGCCACCGGATAGCCGAGCAGCAGGAAGACCACCAGCGCCGCGAACATGATCGGCGCCATGTTGTGCGCGATCAGCTCGGTCATGGCGCATCCTCCCGCAGCTTGCGCAAGTCCTCGGCGAGTTGCTCCTCGGCGGTCGGGCCGGCATCCTTCTCGCTCGGGTCGGGAATCAGGCCCCGCAGGAAGGCGATCCGCTTGATCAGCTCGGATACGCCCTGCAGGACCAGCAGCAGGAACCCGAGCGGCACCATCAGGCGAGCCGGCCACACGGCCAGGCCGCCGGCGTTGGATGAGACCTCGTTGCTGCGGAACGCATCGGTGAACACCGGCCAGGACAGCCAGAGGATCAGCATCGCCATCGGCAGGAGGAAGAAGACGGTGCCGAGGATGTCGATCCAAGCCTGCACGCGTTTCGAGAAGCGCCCGGAGATGATGTCGATGCGCACGTGCTGGTTGTGCAGCAGGGTGTAGCCGGCGCAAAACAGGAACACTGCCGAGAACAGATACCACTGGATCTCGAGCCAGGCATTGGAGCTCAGGTCCAGCGAATAGCGCGCCAGGGCATTGGCGGTGCTGATCAGCACCGCGACCAGGATGAGCCAGTAGCTGAGCTTGCCGACGCGGTCGTTGACCGCATCGATTGCGCGCGAAAGGCCGAGTGACAGCTTCATCATCGCAGCGACTCCCCGAGCATCGAACCCGAGCAACCGGAAAGCGGATCGAATCAGTCTCTCGCGCGCCGCGTCGGATCGACGCGATTCAGCGAGCTAGGCGGAGTATGGCTGAGGCCGGGCGGTTTGCGATGTCGTGGTTATCGAGAGGTTGCGCGAACCTGGCGCGCTCAGGCCGACTTCTTGGCCGGCGGCGTTTGCGTGCCGGCTGCGCCCTTGCCAGTCCCGGACCGGGCGGTGGCGGTCTTCTTCGCAGCAGTCTTGGCGCCGGCTGCCCGCTTGGTGGC
>JAEZQX010000379.1 GCA_023441105.1 Pseudomonadota bacterium
CAACATCCTTTCCTGAATGGTCAAGCCGCCTGCGGCAGCGGCATGCCCCTGGTCGCGGCCTCCACCTCGTCGCGGGCCCGCAGCAGCAGGCCCGGATCGTTTGCCGCCAGCGCGGCGCCGGCGCTGAGCATGCGGCGCCAGCGCCGCGCCGCCGGCGCGCCGTGGTAGAGGCCCAGGAGATGGCGGGCCACATGCCGGACCTCCACGCCCCGGGCGCGACGCGCCAGGAGGTAGCCGACCATCCGCTCGACGACCTCGGCGCGACTGATCGCAGGCGTGCCGTCCACCTGCGCCAGCAGGTACGGCTGGTGATAGGCGACACGACCGAACATCACCCCGGCCAGTCCCCCTGCCGCCGCCAGGGCCGCGGCCAGCGACTGCAGGCCGCCGTTCAGCTCGAAGGCATAGGCCGGAAAATCGGCCGCCAGGCGATGCACCACCTCCGGCCGCAGCGGCGGTATCTCGCGGTTCTCCTTCGGGCTGAGGCCATCGAGCCAGGCGTTGCGCGCATGGACGATGAAATACGAGCAGCCGGCTCCGCCCACGATGCCGACGAAGTCGCGCACGAACCCGTAGTCCTCGACCTGATCGATGCCGATCCGGTGCTTCACGGTGACCGGCAGCTGCACCGCGTCCTTCATGGCGGCCACCGCCGCCGCCACCCGGATCGGGTCGGCCATCAGGCAGGCACCGAATGCCCCCTGCTGCACCCGGTCGCTCGGGCAGCCGCAATTGAGGTTGATGGCCTGGTAGCCGAAGTCGGCGCCGATCCGCGCGCAGCGCGCCAGCGCCTCGGGATCGCTGCCGCCGAGCTGCAGCGCCACCCGGTCGCCCTCCTCGCCACGCCCGAGCAGACGTTCGCGGTCGCCATGCAGGATCGCCTGCGTCGTCACCATCTCGGTGTAGAGCCAGGCCTTGCGCGACAGCAGGCGATGGAACGTCCGGCAATGCCGGTCGGTCCAGTCCATCATCGGGGCCACCGAGACCCGCATCGCCTCGCCTCGGCGCTGGCCGGCGTGCTCATGGGCGGAGCCGGCGGCGCCGCTCCCTGCCCGGATGTCGTCAGTCATCCGGCCATTTTCTCATGCCGTCCCGGTGGCGACGAAATACGGCCCTTGACCATGCGCGGAACATGGCGGCTACTCCGTCTATCATGCACCCTTCACTCGTCCGCAAATCAACCCTGCAACTCCCGATGCGCCTCATGGCTGATGCGACATGACCGAACCGACGGCAGACTCCTTCTCGTACGACCAACTCATCGCATCCGCCGAAGGACGGCTGTTCGGCCCCGATAGCGGTCGGCTGCCGCTGCCGCCGATGCTGATGTTCGATCGCATCACCCACATCGACGGAACCGGCGGTGCCCACGGCCTCGGCACGATCCGCGCCGAGCTGGACATCCGGCCGGACCTCTGGTTTTTCCGCTGCCACTTCATCGGCGATCCGGTGATGCCCGGCTGCCTGGGGCTCGATGCCCTCTGGCAGCTCGTCGGCTTCTACCTCACCTGGCTGCGGCTGCCCGGCCGCGGCCGCGCCCTGGGTGCCGGCGACGTCAAGTTCACCGGCGAGGTCGGACCCGACGCGAAGCTGGTCACCTACGAGATCGACATCAAGCGGGTGATCCGGCGCAAGCTGGTGATGGCGGTCGGCGATGGGCGCGTCCTGGTCGATGGCCGCGAGATCTATGCCGCCAGCGACCTGCGCGTCGGGCTGTTCAAGCGCGAAGGACCGCAGGACGCGGCGACCGGCGCCGCTTCGCAGGATGGCGCGACGCCGGCTGACGCGGCGGGTGGGGCAATGGGAGGTCCGGCATGAGGCGCGTCGTCATCACGGGAACCGGCATCGTCTCCTGCATCGGCAACGACAACGAGACCGTCACCCGGTCACTGCGCGAAGGCCGGTCCGGCATCAAGGCGATGCCGAAGTTCACCGAACTGGGCTTGCGCAGCCAGGTGGCGGGCGTGCCGCAGATCGACCTGGAGGCGCGCATCGACCGCAAGCAGCTGCGTTTCATGGGCGACGCCGCCGCCTTCGCCCACGTCGCCCTGACGGATGCCATCGCCGAGGCCGGGCTGTCGCCGGCGCAGGTCTCGCATCCGCGCACCGGCCTCATCATGGGCTCCGGCGGCGGCTCGCCGGCCAACCAGATCGAGGCCGCCGACACGCTGCGCCAGCGCGGCATCCGCCGGGTCGGTCCGTACCAGGTCACGCGCTGCATGAGCTCGACCGTGTCCGCCTGCCTGTCCACCAGCTTCGGCATCCGCGGCATCAACTACTCGATCACCTCGGCCTGCAGCACCTCGGCGCATTGCATCGGCGCGGCGTCCCAGCAGATCGCCTTCGGCCTGCAGGACGTGATGTTCGCCGGCGGCGGTGAAGAGCTCAGCTGGGGGATGGCGCTGCTGTTCGACGCGATGGGCGCGATGTCCAGCGCCTACAACGCGACGCCCGAGAAGGCTTCGCGGGCCTACGACGCATCCCGCGACGGCTTCGTCCTCGCCGGCGGCGGCGGCGCGGTAGTGCTGGAGAGCCTCGAGCATGCCCAGGCTCGCGGCGCGACCATCCTCGGCGAGGTGGTCGGCTTCGGCGCCACCTCCGACGGCGTCGACATGGTGGCACCGTCGGGCGAAGGCGCGGTGGCCTGCATGCGCCAGGCGATCGCCGCCTGCGACGAACCCATCGACTACATCAACACCCACGGGACCTCCACGCCGGTCGGCGACGTGCCGGAGCTGCGGGCGATCCGGGAAGTGTTCGGCGACCGGATTCCGCCGTTTTCCTCCACCAAGTCCCTGACCGGGCATTCGCTCGGCGCGACCGGCGTGCAGGAAGCCATCTACTGCCTGCTGATGCTGCGCCAGGGCTTCATCGCCGGATCGGTCAACGTCGACACGCTCGACCCGGCCGCCGAAGGCATGCCGCTGGTCCGCGAAACCCGTGACGCGCCGCTGCGCACGGCGCTTTCCAACAGCTTCGGCTTCGGCGGCACCAATGCCAGCCTGGTGCTGCGGCGCTGGGACGAATGAGCGACCGGACGCCCGCCCCCGGCGTTTGAACAGGACTGCGCCGGACCGCGCGCGGTAGAACCGCGGCGCAGTCCCGATGAGCGGCCGAGCAGGCTGCGAGAACAACAGGAGACGACAGCATGAAGCAGGCCGGTGACGGCGCAGCAGCGCGGCAAGCGGGCAACAGGGACACCCGCATCCGCGAGATCAAGGTCCACGTCCTGGAAACGCCGATCGAGGGCGTCTTCGCCTACTCGCAGGCCTGGTACACGAAGCGGTCGGCGATGATCGTCGAGATCGTCACCGAGGGCGGCCTGGTCGGCTGGGGTGAAGCTTTCGGCCCGGCCCGGATCACCGCCGCGGTGGTCGCCCACCTGCGACCGCTGCTGCTCGGACAGGACGCCATCGCTTGCGACGCGTTGTGGGAGCGGATGTACAACTCGCTGCGGGATCACGGCCAGCGCGGCGTGGTGGTGGAGGCGATCAGCGCCATCGACGTCGCCTTGTGGGACATCCGCGGCCACTATTTCCAGGCCCCGATCCATGCCCTGTTGGGCGGCCCGTTGCGCACCTCGGTATCGGCCTACGCCACCGGGCTTTATCGCCGTCGCGACGACGACCATGCGAGGTACCTGTGCGAGGAAGCCGTCGGCTATGTCGAACGCGGCTTCCGCGCCATCAAGCTGAAGACCGGCTTCGGCGTCGACCATGACATCCGCATGACCCAGGCCGTGCGCCAGGCGATCGGCCCGGAAGTGCGCCTCATGGTGGACGCCAACCACGCCTACGACGTCGCCGACGCCATCCGCTATGGCCGTGCCGTGCAGGCACTCGATATCGGCTGGCTGGAGGAACCCGTGGTGCCGGAGGACATCGATGGCTACGTGGAGGTCAAGCGGGCGCTGGCGATTCCGATCGCCGGGGGCGAGGCCTCGTTCGGCCGCTACGGCTTCCGCGACATGCTGCTGCGGCGCTGCGTCGACATCCTGCAGCCGGACGTCGCCGCCGCCGGCGGCATCTCCGAATGCAAGAAGATCTTCGACATGGCTAGCGCCTTCGGCGTGCGCTGTAATCCGCACGTGTGGGGCACCGGCATCACCATCGCCGCCTCGCTGCAACTGCTGGCAGTCGTGCCGGAGGTGCCACCCGGCCTCTACCCGGTGGCGCCGATGCTCGAATTCGATTGCACCGACCACCCCATCCGCCAGGCCGTGCTCACGCGGCCTCTCGAGCCGAAGGATGGCAGCATCGCGATTCCGGACCTGCCGGGCCTGGGCATCGAGATCGATCGTGGCGCGCTGCAACGATTCGCCGTGGCCGCCGGCTGAGAACTAGGCTCCTAGACCGCTGGACGCTCCCTGTCCAGCCGCGGCGCGACTCGCGTGCGCGAGTCCGCAGTCGCCATCGACACCTCCAGCTGCACGAGGCCGAGATCTCGACTGCAGTACTTCATGACGCCGGTCAGGAAGACGAGGACACCCGCCATCTCGAGCACCTCCTCCACCAGCACGAACATGCCGTAGACGAAGTTGTCCATGCCGTGCTGCTCGACGTAGCGCGCTTCCGGCATCTCGACGCCCACCGCGCCGCCCACGAACAAGGCCGCACCCAGGACCGTATGGCGGCGCGTGTCCTGGGGCAGGTAGTTGAAGACGAAGCCGGCAAAGCGCCAGGCGACCCAGGCAACCAGCACCATCGCCGGCAGCACCCACGCCCAGTAGAAGATGCCGGTGGCCAGCCAGGGCGCGAAATCCCGGAACGGCCTCACGCTCAGCTCGTGGATTCCGGCAGACTCGTCCAATGCCAGCAGCAGGAAGATCAGGGCCAGCAGCAGCCATTGCGCGGCGCGGGAATCGCCGGCCTGCCGGCGCACCAGGCCGATCACCGCCAGCAGCAGGCTGGCGATGAGCAGTTGGAAGGCGGAGAAGAAGGTCGGCAGGTTGGCTTCGACCCCCATGTCGAAAAGGCGTACCAGGCCGTAGAACTCGTTCAATCCGACGTGGTAGCGCACCGACTGCATCACCACGTGTGCCACCGCAAGAACGGCGATGGAGAGGGCAAAGAACCGAGCCACCCAAGCCGCCGGCAGTCGCACCCGATTTTCTGTCATGTTGTTGTCACCGCCGTCTGCTAGTGCTTGCCGGATTATGCAGCAAGCAGCAGCACCGGTAGCCGACGTGGCGCCGCAGCCAACGCCTCAGCCGGTCAGGCGCCCATGCCGTCGGCGAACCATACACACGCACTCCCGCGACGGCGCGGCATGGTGCTCCATCGGTGACGATCAGCCGAGTTCGATCAGCACCGGCTGGTGGTCCGACGACTGGGTCAGCAGGTCGACGGCGACGCGCTGCACCTGACCCGCCAGATCCTCCGTCACATAGATGAAATCGCTGGTGTAGGACGACGGCCACTGCTTGCGGTCATACAACCCGAGCGTGTGGTCGTGATCGGCGCCGGGATTCGCCACGGTCCAGCTGTCGACCAACCGCGGACTGTCACCCTCGACCGGTGCCTGCATCCTGTGATGCAGGTCGTCGTCCGGCTTGTAGTTGAAATCGCCGGTGAGGATCGCGCTGGCGGGATGCGACGACCACTGGAAAGGCGTGTCCGGCTTCTGGCTGGTATCGCGCTGGCCGTCACGACGGGCATGGCCGCAGGACTGCGCATGCACGGCCCGGATCGCGCCTACCTGCGCCGCCCGATGAGCGGCCGAGTAGTACTCGAGATGCGTGGTCATGAGGCGGATGTCGCCGAGCGACGACTGCACGACCGCCTCGAGCAGCATTCGCGGCATGCCGGCCTTGGCCCCGCCCGGCGGCCAGGGCAACTGGTGGCGCAGCACGCGCAGGATCGGCAGCCGCGACAGGATCATGTTGCCAAAGCGCCGCCGCCCCCCTTGCGGATCCGGAAGGTCCACCGCCACGCCGGGCACTGCATGGAAGCCCGGCAGCTTGCTTGCCAGCTCCTGGAACTGATCCTCGCCGCTGCTGCCGTCGAGACCCGGAAAGTTCGCCGCGACCTCCTGCAGGCACAGGACATCGAAGTCTCCCAACGCCCGCGCGTCGGCCACGATCCGCGCCGGATCGACCTTGCCGTCGCAACCGCGGCACCACTGGATGTTCCAGGTGATCAGCTTCATGCGTCCCTCCAGGGGTCGATGTTAATCATCCCTCGGAAAATTGGAGCCACGCAGGACTTGCCCTACAGGGATTGGAACCCCCGGGAATCGCCCGTCCGATCGCGGCAGCGCGTTGCCCACCGCCGGCCGCTCCGGTTCGTCGTAGGCGACCGAACCGCCCGGCCGCGGACAACGCTCACGTCATGCGCAGGCGTCGTCACGATGGCCTTGCTTGGCATCGGGTGTTGGGGTGCCCTCGTTCCTGCCATCGGGTGCCACTCTGCCAAACCTGGCCACAACCGCCGAAAGGCTCACCGCCACACACCCAGCAGCCGCCGAGGATCGGGCTTGCCCGGCCTCAGGCGGTGCCCCCCTTGTCACTGGCATCGGGTGCCACTCAGCCAAACCCGGCCTCAACCGCCGCAAGCCAGACCGCCCCACACCCAGCAGCCGCCGAGGATCGGGCT
>JAEZQX010000382.1 GCA_023441105.1 Pseudomonadota bacterium
GGTTTGCCCGGTGAGGGCGCCGATGCTGGCCTTACGCGAAAGCCCGGCCATCACCGGCGCGAGTTCCGCGAAACGCCCCAGCGCACGCAGCAGGGCGAGGTTGTGCGCGAGGGTCTTGCCGAAACCGAAGCCCGGATCGACCACGATGCGGCGGCGCTCGATGCCGGCCATCTGGCAGGCGAACAGGCGGTCGGTGAGGAAGCGGTGCACCTCGCCGACGACATCGTCGTACTGCGGGTCGTCCTGCATGGTGCGCGGTTCGCCCTGCATGTGCACCAGCACCACCGGCACCGCCAGTCCGGCGACGGCGTCGAGCGCACCCTCGCGGCGCAGGGCATGCACGTCGTTCACCACTCCCGCGCCGGCCGCCACCGCCGCTCGCATCACCTCGGGCTTGGACGTGTCCACGGCAATGGGGACGCCGGAGGCGCGCGCCAGCCCTTCGATCACCGGCACCACGCGGGCGATCTCTTCCGCCGCATCGACCGCCGCCGCGCCGGGCCGGGTCGATTCGCCGCCGACGTCGAGCAGGTCGGCGCCCTCGTCCACCAGGCGCAGGCCATGCTCGATGGCGGCGGCCGGGCTGGCGAAGGCGCCGCCATCGGAAAAGGAATCCGGCGTGACGTTGACGATGCCGGCGATGCGGGCGCGATCGAGCACCAGCACGCGCCCGCCGCAATCGAGTTCCGTCGCGATCATGGCGCGCCGTCGAAGCCGTCGGCGAACAGGCGCTCGACCACCGGCGTCGAGACCACCGCCGTGTTGTCGGCGGGCGTCTGGTCGGTTGCGGCAGAATCCACCTCGAACGTCGCGACCACCGGGTCCGCCGGATCGGCATCCACCTCGAGCACCAGCTGCAACGGCAGCATCGCGCCCGCTGCCAGCGTGCCCTTGTAGTGGCAGACCATCAGGGGACCGGGCGTGCCGCACAGCCATCCCTCGCCTGCCGGGGTGGCAATCGCGCCGAGGTCATCCGCTGCCAGCGTCACGCGCACGTGGCTCGCGTCCGCACTGCCCTGGTTGGTGATCTCGAGCGCGTAGGAAAGCGGCTGCCCCGGTGCGGCCCAGGGCGCGAGCGCTTGCGCCGACAACGCAAGGTCGACCGCGGACTCGGCCTGCTCGACGCAGTTGTAGCAGACGAGGGCGAAGTCCTGGTCGGTGCCGTCGCCGTCGTTGGGCAGCGCATCGGAGTTGATGTCGGTCGCGAGCACCTCGATGGTGACCGCGCCGCCATGCTGTGCAGGCTGCAGGAACACGCCTTCGGTGTTGTTCTTCGGATCGGCGCTGCCGCCCGCGGCCGACCAGCCGGCCGCGTCCAGCACGTTGCCGAGGTAGGTCGCGCTACCTGCCGCGACGCGCAGGTCGAGGTCGTTGTTCCAGGCCGGAGTGGAGCCGCCGAGACCGTGCCCGGGAGCGTCGGTCCAGGTGAGCATGATGCGGATCGGCTGCGCCGGATCGTCGGCGAGGAAGCTGCGGCTCCAGGCCTCGCCGGTGTCGTCGAAGACGCGCTCCTGGTCGACGTACGCGACCGCCTGCGCCGGTGCGACCACCGGTGCGACCTGCATCCGGCCCCAGCCCTGCTTGCTGTCGAAGAGATGCGTGATCGGGTTGCCGTCGGCATCGGCGTGGCCGGTGAGGTCCTTCGCCACGGCGGTGAAGGCGGCCTTGAGCAGCGCCGGGCTGGGATCGCTGCCGGTGAGGTTGCGATAGCGTTCGATGAACAGCGCCGAGGCGCCGGTGACGTGCGGGGAGGCCATGCTGGTGCCGCACATCAGCGCGTAGCCGCTGGCGCTGGCACTGGAATCGACGCTGCAGCCCGGCGCCACCATGGCCGGCAGGGTGCGCCCGTCCAGCGCCGGCCCATGCGAGCTGTTGGCCGAGATGTCGTCGATGTTGGCGTTCTGCGCAGTGGATGAGGTCTGCATCCAGGTGGAGCCGATGGCGAACAGGTTCTTGCCCTCGTCGGGCGTGCCCTGCGAGCTGGTGCCGCCGTTGCCGTTCATTGCCGAGAGCACGTAGAACAGCGGCTGGTCGCCGGCGGCCGCCGGGTCGGCATCTCGCACGCCGACGTCGACCTGGCGGGTGTCGCCGTCGTAGCCACGCGGCGAACCGGCCGGACCCCAGCTGTTGCCGGAACCCGATGCGCCGTTGCGCACCGAGTCGGTCATCAGCTTCAGCATGCCGCCGGCCTGGGTGAACGTGGGCGAATAGAGCTGCTCGACCAGGTTCGCGCCCGGCGCCATGCCGAGCCCGCGCAGGAATCCGCCAGCCAGTACGCCCGAGCTGCCGTCGGCCGCCATGATGCCGGCCGTGTGGGTGCCGTGCGCATCGACCGCCGAACCGCCGCAGGTGTCGCCGATGCAGGGCAGCATGCGGTTGGCCAGGTCCGGGTGCGTGTCGTAGATTCCGCCGTCGACGTCGGCGAGGATCACGCCGCTGCCATCGACCCCGACGCCGCCCAGCCAGTCGAGGTAGCCGGGAAAGGCGAGGTTGCCGGCGCCGATGTTGCCGGCGTTGACCTGGTTGCTCATCTCGCCTCGCAGGCCACCGTCGGTCGGCACCGGCTGCACGCTGTAGACGCCGGGAATGGCCGCCACGGCCGCCAGCGCATCGCCGGCCACTCGCACGTCGACCACCGCGAAACGGGGATCGATCGCGCGGCGGGCAACGACCGGAGCACCGGCCGCGGCCAGCGCGGCCTCGACGCCGGCGGCGCCGCGGTAGACCAGCACGTGGGCCTGGATCTGCGTCGCATCCAGCGTGCGCCATCGTGGCAGAACGCGGTAGGCGGGCAGGAAGTCGCCGCTCCAGCGCACGCTCGTCCGCGCACGCGAGCGCTCGAGCGCCTGCGTGGTACCCCATGCGACGTAGCTGAAGGGATGCACGTACTGCAGCGGCTCGAGGCCGGCGGCACGCAGCCCGTCGAGGTCCGCCTGGCGCACCGGCCCGCTGAACTGGACCAGGCGCAGGCCCGCGCCCCCGTCCTGCCCACGCAGTGCCGCGCTGCCCCATCCGGCGAAATCCGGCAAGCCGGCCAGCGGATCGAAGCGTTCGCCGCCGAGATCGAGCACGAAGGGCGCCGCGACCTCGTGCGTCGCGATTCCCGCCGCCTGCACGCGCGCGAGTGCCGCGTCATCCAGTGACAGCCACTGGTAACGGCCGTAATCGGCCGTCGCGGCAACGGACAGGCCAGCGGCTGCGACGGTCGCACGGTCCGCTTCGACCCGCACCCAGTGCGGCGAGGACGCGGCATGCGCGGCGCCGAGGGCCAACGCGACGGAAGCAGCAACGAGGGTGGGCATCAGCTGGACACGCATGGGAATCTCCCGCGAGGCAGGGACACGGCGGGCACGCACCTGCCGCGCGGTGGAAGGGAATGGACCACCTTACAGGAAGCGGTGCGGGCGGGGCACGCGGCTGGCGCCGTAGCGGCGGCCGGTCCGCGGGCGGAACCGGCGGGCCAGGAGCG
>JAEZQX010000447.1 GCA_023441105.1 Pseudomonadota bacterium
GCTGCGCGACTTCCAGCTGGCCGACTGGTTCACCCTGGCCAATGCGTTCTGCGGCACGGGGGCGATCTTCGCCGCCATGCGTTTCCTGCAGGATGGTGTTGCCGGCTTGCTGCTCGCCGGCATGGCACTGATCCCGGCCGCGTTCGTGTTCGACGCGCTGGACGGGCGGGTGGCGCGCTGGCGCCGCTCCGCTTCCACGCTCGGCCGCGAGCTGGATTCACTCGCCGACGTCATCTCCTTCGGTGTCGCGCCCGCGGCACTCGCCTACGCCTGCGGGCTGCAGGGCGGCTGGGATGCGCTGGTGCTGGCGTACTTCGTCGGCTGCGGCGTCAGTCGCCTTGCGCGCTACAACGTCACCGCGGAATCGCTTTCCGGCGACGCCGGCAAGGTGACCCACTTCGAAGGCACGCCGATCCCGACCAGCCTCCTGCTGGTGGTGGTGCTCGCCATTGCGGCCTGGCAGGGCGCGATTGGCGATGCCCTCTGGCTCGGCATGGTGAAGGCCGGCCCATGGGAGTTCCATCCGCTGGTGCTCATGTTTGCGCTGTCGGGCACGCTGATGATCAGCAAGACGCTGCGCATCCCCAAGCCCTGACAGGCCGCGCCGACGGCATCAGCGGGGACCGACGGCAGCGCACCTCGCGCGGCGACCGTCGCGCGCGCCCGGAACGCTTCGGTACGGCGTCGGGCTTTGTACACGTCGCGGCAGGCACGATGGCCGCAACCTTCCGGAGTGCCGCATGCAGCCAACCGTTTCGCCGTCCCCTGGCTGGTCGTCGCGCCCGACGGACGCGCCGCCGCCCGCCGGCGTCTCCCCGGCGCACAAGGCATGGATCGCCAGCTACGTCCTGCTGCTGCTTGCCATCGCCGCGGCGATGTACCTCGTGCGCCTGGGCGTCATCGGCGTCGGCGAGCGCTACCTGCCCCTGCTGCGGCGCAGCCTGACCGGTGCGATGGCACTGGTGCTGGTGCTCGGCAGCGGACGGCTGGTGCAGGCGACGCTGGTCGAGCGCGCCTGCGACGCCGTCACCCGCTACAACCTCCGCCGCATCGTGCGCCTGATGGTGGTGCTCGTCATCGCGGTGATCGTCGTCTCGGTGCTGTTCGCCAACTGGTATGCCGCGGCGGCATCGCTCGGCCTGATCTCCCTCGTGCTCGGCTTCGCCTTGCAGACGCCGATCACCAGCTTCATCGGCTGGATCTACATCCTGACCCGCAAACCCTACCAGGTGGGCGATCGCATCAGCATCGGTGGCGACACGGGCGACGTCATCGACGTCACCTACCTCGACACCACCCTGTGGGAGGTCGGTGGCACCGTTTCGACCAACCACCCGAGCGGCCGCATCATCAAGTTCCCCAATGCCAACGTGCTGACCAGCGCCGTCACCAACCATTCGTGGGAGAGGTTCCCCTATATCTGGGACGAGATCTCCGTCCCGGTCGCGTTCGACAGCGACCTCGCCTGGGTCGCGCAGGTGATGCAGCAGGCGGCCAGCGAGGAACTGGGCGATGCGATGATCGAGCGCGTGCGCACCTGGCGCGACCTGCTCGCCTCCACCCCGGTCGACCAGCTGGAAGTGCAGGAGCGCCCTTCGGTGCTGTTCCGTGCCGATCCCAACACCTGGCTCGATGCGCGCGTCCGCTACCTGGTTGATCCGCGCATGGCAGGCAGCGTCAAGACGCGCCTGCTCACCACCATGCTGGCCCGCCTCAACCAGCATCCCGAACGCGTGCGCTTCCCGCGCGGCGACAACCGGTGAACGCGACGCTGCGGCGCACGCCGACGCGCCCTGGCGGGGTGGCCCGCCGCCTGCGGCCGTTGGGGCGCCGTTCGGCAGCGGCAGGGTAGGTTCGCCGACGATCGCAAAGCGGAGAACGGCATGACACCACGCACCTTCACCGGCATCGCGGCACTCGCCAGCCTGCTGGCCACCGCTCCCGCGGCCGCGGCCAACGTGGTCACCGCGCAGCAGGGCGGCGTCGCCCGCTGGTCCGGCTTGGCCGCAAGCGAATGCGGCATCTACGGCAAGCGCTACCCGGCGGTGGACGCCACCTGCTACTACCCGGTGGACATCGATGCGAAGCCGGGCAGCCACCAGATCGCGCTGTGGGACCAGGACGGCAAGCGCCACCTCGGCACGTTGAAGATCCAGGCTACCGGGTTCCCCACGGTGGACATGCCGCTGCCCGAGTCGCTCGACCGCTGCCTCCACGGCTCCGATGCCGACGCCAAGCGGGCGGCCGACGAGCGCAAGGCGCTCGCGAAGGTGCTGGGCGGCAGCCCGGACCAGCAGCCGCATTTTTCGCTGCCGCTGCACGCGCCGGCCGCCCCGCTGCCGGCCAGCGAAGACGATTTCGGCAGCCGCCGCGTGTTCGATCCCGAACACACCAGCCGCCATACCGGCCGCGATTACCCGGTCGGTGCCGGCAAGGCGGTGGATGCCATTGCCGACGGCACGGTGACGCTGGCAGACGACCACTTCTACACCGGCAACTCGGTCTACCTCGACCACGGCGATGGCCTGGTCAGCATGGTCTTCCACCTCGATTCGCTGGCGGTCAAGACCGGTGACGTCGTCAAGCGCGGCGACACGCTCGGCAAGGTGGGCGGCACCGGCCGCGCCACCGGCCCGCACCTGCACCTCGGCCTGCGCTGGCTCGGCAAGCGCATCGATCCGGCACTGCTGCTGCACGATCCGGCCCAGTTGCCGGCGGTCAGCGACAGTGCCAGCGAAGCGCAGGAAAAGATCGACGCCGCCGAGCACCGCGAACCGGCGGAGGACGACGTGCCGATGGAAGACGAGGGCTGACAGCCGGGATTTTTGGGATCCGGGACTGGGGATCCAGGCCGCTGATCCGTCCTCCGACCGGTTGCGCGATTCCGCCTCAGGGCACAGCGAGGCTTCGCTCCGGATCGCCGCTCGCGCCGGTCTGCAGCGAGGGCGGCAGGTGGCCCACGTCGCCGACCGAGAGCACCTTGTACTCGCCGTTGGCCTCGATGCGGAGGCGGGTGATGCTGGCGTTGCCGACCGACATGCCGAGCCATGACGCGGGATCCACCCCCAGCGCACGCGTGACGAGGTAGCGGATGACATTGCCGTGGCACACCAGCAGGTCGGCCTGCTCGCTCCCCTGCGCCGGCACGAATCGCTGTGCGAAAAGCCGGTCCAGCTGCGCCTTGCACGCGGCGAGGTCGCCCGGCTTCTCGCGCGCCATGATGTCCGCGCGGCGCGTCGGCGGGGTGCATTCGGCAAGGTCCTCCACCACTTCGAAGTGGCGGCCGGGAAACGCCTGCCCGATGACGGCGGCGGTGTCGCGCGCGCGCTGAAGCGGGCTCTGGAGCAGCGTGTCGAAACGCTGCGGCAGCGCCGCGAGCCGCGCGCCGGCAAGGTGCGCCTGCGCCACGCCGATCGGCGCGAGATGGGGACCGAGGCGCGCGTCGGCGGCGGGATCGGGCTCGTACCAGCCATGGCGGACCAGCACGATGGTGCGCGCCGCGGGTGCTGCCGTCGCCGGCATCGGCAGGGATGACAGGAAAAGGCAGCCAAGGACAAGGGCGATCCGGATCATGGCCAGGGGGTTCCGTGCAGGGTGGATGGGCGCGGGCAGACCGCTCAGCGCGTGCGCGCGCTTTCCGGCGGGAACAGGTCGCGCAGGATGGCGGGCGAGGCGCGCCGGTAGATGTCGGCGTGGTGCAGGTCCGGCCGGGGGTCGTAGTGCCAGGCGAGCCCCGCGGGTGCATGGGCAGCCAGCATCGCCTGCAGGCGCTGGCCCGCGCCGTCGATGTCGTCGTCGCTGGCGGTGGCGACCCACAGCGTCCGCCGCAACCTCGGCGGCCAGCCCTCGAGTGCCGCGGGAGCGCTGCGCAGCAGCGCGCCGCCGCTCCACCACAGGCTCGGGCTCAAGGCGATGAACGTGTCGAACAGGTGCGGCTGCAGGAAGAAGGTTTCCAGCACGAACAGTCCAGCGAGCGATTCGCCGATGATGGCGCTGCGTCCGTCGGTGCGGTAGCGGCGGCGCACCTCCGGCATCAGCTCGTCGGCGAGGAACGCGCGGAACGCCGCCGAGCCGCCGACGTGGGGCGCGATCGTCCGGTCCGACTCGACCTCGGTGGGGCCGGTCATGTCGCGCCGCCGCTGCGTGTTCTCGATGCCGACCACGATCAGGGGCCGCATGCCGCCGTCGCGGATCGCCGCATCGACGTCGCTGGCGACGTGCGGGAAGTCCTCCGCCAGTCCGCCGTCCGGCATGTAGAGCACGGGGTAGCGCCGCCCTGCCGCTGCGGCGTAACCGGGCGGCAGGTAGACGGTGATGGTGCGTGTTTCGCCGACCCGCGCCGAGGCGATGGCGAACGTCTCGTGCGGCGGCACCGGCGGTGCCGCAGGCGGTTCGGCGGCCGCCAGCGCAGGGGCCGTCCACGCGGCGGCGGCAAGCAGCACGAGTCCTCGCATGGAAGGCTCCGGTCGGGTCGGGCGCGTGACTCTAGCAAACCGCCGGTCCACGCTCAGCCTTGCGCCCCCCCCCGTGCGCCCCCCCGCCGGCGCGGGCGGCACCAGGGGTCGGGG
>JAEZQX010000513.1 GCA_023441105.1 Pseudomonadota bacterium
GGGCTTGGCCCTGGCAGCCGTCGGCAGCCGCTGACTCCGCGCCCCCTTCCTGCGAGCACGGCTCGCGACCGGCAGACAACCTCGAGCGCTACAAGCGCGACTTCGCCTGCCGCATCCATGCCCGCAACGGCGACCAGTTGTACGTCGGGGCGCCCCCGCCGGTGTTGCGGTCGGTCGTGGTCCTGTCGGTGCGTATCGACAACCGGGGGCGGCCGGTGAGGATCGGCGTCGTCAGGTCCAACGGCATCCGCGCACTCGAGCGGAAGGCGATTCAGAGCGTGCGCGCGGCCGCGCCCCTGCCGATTCCCGCCGCGGCCCTGCGCCAGCGAGGGGCCGCCGACATCACCGAGACCTGGCTGTTTCGCGACGACGGCCGGTTCCAGATCCGGACGCTGGCCCAGACGCAGGCCCCATCCGGCTACTGACGGTCAGCGCTTCTGCAGGTAGGCGCCCTGTCGCGCCAGTTCCGCCTGCAACGGCCGGATCGGTACCGCGCGCGGTTCGACCCGCGCCTGCACCGCATGGGCGGCCGCCACCCCGGCTGCCTGTCCGGTGACCCAGCACTGGGGGATCTCGCGCAGGAAGCCGTGGGAATTGGTATCGCAGGACATGTGCCGGCCGCAGGCAAGCAAACCGTCCAGCTGCTGCGGCACCAATGAGCCGTAGGGGATCGAGATGCTCGGGAAGACCTGCGACAGGCTCGGCGACACGCCGATCTCGTCGTCGAACACCTCGCCCTTCGGCCATTGCCCGCGACTGACCCGGTCGACGCCGACCAGGCGGCGCGTATGGCGCACGCCGAGTTGCGGCGCGCTCAGCATGGCATAGGCGTTCTCGAAACCCGGCGCCTGCTCGCGGTAGAACGACAGGTGCGCCGCCATCGATCGGTGGGAGCGCACCTCCACCTCGGTCTGGTCGTCGATGTCGACCGCTGAATAACCGGCCAGCCGCGGTCCCATGAAGAGCGCGATGTCGTCGCGCCAGGAGACGAACGGCCGCTCGACCAGCCCGATCCGCTCGCGGCCCAGCGCCATGAACGCGTTGTACTGCTCGGGCTCGCCGACGCGAAACTCGATCCAGCGCTTCATGTCGACGCCGCCGAAGAGCCAGGCGGTGTTCATGCAATGATGGATGTCCTCGTCGGCGAAGTTGGACTCGAAGGCCGCGCCGGCGCGGGCGTAGATGTCGCCGTCGCCGGTGGCGTCGATCACCACCCCGGCGCGGATGGCGCGGCGCCCGGCCTTGTTCTCGAACAGCACGCCGCGCACGGCACCGTCCTCGACGATCGGTTCGGCGGCCCAGCTGTGATAGACCAGCCGTACCTTGCTCTGGAGCACGAGCTCCTGCGAGGCGAGCTTGAGCCATTCCGGGTCGATGGTCGGCGACCAGGTGACCACGCCGCGATAGGCGGCGGTGCGCTGGCCCCAATAGGCGACGCGGTCGGCGCTGGTGGAGCCCCATTCCTCGCCGGGCGGGCCAGCGACTGCATCCTTCGGCAGCCGCGACAGGATCTCCTCGCCGAAGCCGCGGATGACCAGCCTGCCCTCCCAATCGGTCATGCGGTCGATCCAGATCACCAGGCCGCCGGTGGACAGGCCACCCAGGTGGTTGTAGCGTTCGAGCAGGATGACGTCGGCACCGACCCGCGCAGCCGCGACCGCCGCCGCCGTACCCGAGGGGCCGCCGCCGACCACCAGCACGTCGCAATGCGCATGCACCGGAATCTCGCGCTGCGGCTCCACCCACACCGTCGGCGCTCCCTGCGGCAGCGGCTTCTCCTCCCGTGGCAGCTTGCCCTGGCGGAAGATGCCGGAGTACAGGATCCGTTCGTGTGTCGGTTGATCGTCCATCAGCCTCGCCTCGCTTACGATGTATACCTAGTCAATTCCAGCAGCCGCCGACGGTCGCGCTCCGTGCCGCCCTCGGCGTTGCCCCTCGTCCCTGCCATCGGGTGCCACTCCGCCGAACCCGGCCTCACCCTCCGCACCACTCACCGCCCCACACCCAGCAGCCGCCGAGGATCGGGCGTCGCCCGGCCTCTGGCGGCGCCCCCCTTGCCGAGGCGCGCAGCGCGTCGGGAAGG
Organism: Pseudomonadota bacterium; assembly: GCA_023441105.1. The sequence continues at coordinate 2,084 of JAEZQX010000513.1, forward strand.
GGGTGAGGCCGGACACGGACAGTCCCTGCGGACTGTTCGTGCCTGCCGAACACCATCGGCCTCTGGCCGATGGCTGTAGGCGCGCAAAGCGCGCCAAGGGGGGGATCACTCCACCACGTTTTGCGATTGCTCGCGCAGATACTGCGGAAGGTACCAGTACGAGCCGATCGCCTTTCCGGTGGTGCCGCTCGCCTTCCAGCCGCCGAATGGTTGATAGCCGGGCCAGGCGCCGGTGGTCGCGCCCTGCGGCCGGTTCACGTAGGTGACGCCGGCCTCGATGTGCTGCAGGAAGTGGTCGATCTCTTCCTTGGCGCCATAGAAGCCGGCGGTGAGACCATAGTCGGAGGCGTTGGCGCGCGCGATGCCTTCGTCGATCGATGCGACCTCGCCCACCAGCAGCAACGGTGCGAACAGCTCGTCGCGCCACAGCGGGTCGTCGAGATCGATGCGGGCGACCGTCGGTGCCACGAAGTAGCCGCGTGCGAGTCCCGGTCCGTCCAGCGACTCGCCGCCGACGTCGATGGTGCCGGCCCGCTTCAGGTGGGCGGCGGCCTCGAGGTAGCGCGAGCGCGCCGCCTGGCTGATGACCGGACCCATCCAGTTGGCGCGCTGCGTCGGATCGCCGATGGCGATCGCACGGGTCGCCGCCACCAGCCGCTCGCGCAGCGCCTGGGCGACGGCGCTTTCGACGTAAACCCGCGAGCAGGCAGAGCATTTCTGGCCCTGCAGCCCGAAGGCCGACCTGACGATGCCGGTGGCGGCGCGATCGAGGTCGGCGTGGCGGCTCACCACCACCGCATTCTTGCCGCCCATCTCGGCGATGCACGGCCGTGGTCGGGCGCCGGCCGAGAAATGGCGCAGGATCCCCATGCCGACCTCGTGCGAGCCGGTGAAGGTAGCGCCGGCGACATCCGGATGCTTGACCAGCGCATCGCCGACGCGGCTGCCGCTGCCGGCGAGGTAGCCGAGCACGCCCGGCGGGATGCCGGCGTCGGCGAAGGCCTCCATCAGCAGGCGGCCACTCCAGGCGGTGCTGGCCGCGACCTTGAAGACCGCCGTGTTGCCGGTCACCAGCGCCGCCGCGATCGGCGCCCCCGCCAGCGCAACCGGGAAGTTGAAGGGGGCGATGACGATCCATACGCCATAGGGCTTCAGCAGCGTGCGGTTGCGGCTCACGAAGCCCTGCAGCGGATCGTTCGGCAGCCGCCGGTCGAAGCCTTCGTTCTCCTGCATCCGGTCGCAGTACCAGTTGATCAGGTCGGCCGTCTCCTGCACCTCGCCGACCGACTCCATCCGGTTCTTGCCGACTTCCAGCGCCACCACCGCGCCGATCCGGTAGACCCGCTCCTCGATCAGCGCTGCCGCGCGCCGCAGCAAGCGGATGCGCTCCTGCCACGGCGTCGCGGCCCAGCCCGGCCAGGCAGCTTTGGCCGCCTTCACGGCGGCGTCGACGTCGGCGGCAGTTGCGGATTCGAAGCGGGCGAGAAGCCAGTCGGCGTCGATGGGTGAGCGCACCTCGAACCAGTCGCGCCCGCCGGCCGATCCCGACGCCGCCGGCGCATCCCCGGCGAGCTGCAGCGGATAGTCCCGGCCCAATTCCTGGCGGACCGCGACCAGGGCGGTCTCGAATTGCCGGTGCAGTTCCTCCGGCGGGTCGAACATCGTGGAGTAGGTGAGCTTGAAGGTCGTCATCGCCCGGGTCAGGAGGTCGCCGCAGTCCTGCCGAGTGTAGCCGAGACCCATGGACAGCCTTACGAGCCGGGCGAGGCGCAGGCGCGACCCGGACCGGCGGCGGCAGAGCGGCGGCAGGCGCCGTTGGCCGCTGATAGCATCCGAGAGGAGAGCTCCCTTGCTGGACCGGACGCCACATGGAACTGAATCATCTGGAGGTCACTGCGCCGCCGCGGGCGGCCGCGAGCGTGGTCATGCTGCGCGATGCCGCCGCCGGCCTGGAGGTGCTGCTGCAGAAGCGGCATGCCGCATCGAGCGTGCTCGGCGGCGCGCACGTCTTCCCTGGCGGCAAGCTCGATGCGGCCGATCTCGAGCCCGACACCCAGGCCCATCTCGACCGGGACGTGGCGGCGCTGCACCAGGCGCTACGCGAGCCGCAATTGAGTCCGCAGGAGGCGGCCGGCCTGCACGTCGCGGCGCTGCGTGAGGCCTTCGAGGAATGCGGCCTGCTGCTTGCGCACGGCGCGTCGCTGCGGCTCGCCGAGCTCGCCGCGCTGCGTGCAGCCGAAGGGGTGAGCTTCAAGCGCCTGCTCGCCGACCTGTCGTTGCGCCTCGACACGAGCAACCTCGTTCCCTGGTCGCGCTGGATCACGCCGAAAGTGCCGTCGGTGTCGAGCAAGCGCTTCGACACCCGCTTCTTCGTGGCGCTGGTCGACGAAGGCGTCGAAGTGAGCCACGACGACCGGGAGCTGGTCGAGACGGTCTGGCTGCAACCTCGCGTCGCGCTCGAGATGTACTGGCAGGGGCGAATGATGCTGGCGCCGCCGCAGATCATGAGCCTGGCGGGCCTGTCGCACCATCGGCGCGGCGAGGACGTGCTGGCGGCGGCGCGCGCCGCCGGCCCGCTGCTGATCGAGCCGCACTCCTGCGAGATCGACGGCGAACGCGTGGTCTGTTATCCCGGCGACGAGCGTCATCCGGTGAAGCAGCGGGCGCTCCCGGGGCCGTCCCGGCTGGTGTTCAGGAATCGACGGTTCGAGCCTTTCGGCGGTTTCGAGGCTTTCCTGCGCTGAAGGGGCGCGGCCCCGGCCTGGCCGCCGCCGGCGTCGCCATCCGCCGCCGGCCTGCAGCACGAGGGCCGAAGCGAACAGGCTTGAGCTTTGCCTTGGACCTGCCCGTCCCGGTTCAACACCATCAGGTCGCCATGCCAGCTCCACCCGCCACCCCCGGTCCCGCCGCTTCCCGGTCCGCTGCTTCCCAGCCTGCTGCTTCGAGGACCGCTGCAGCAGCCGGCTTGCATGGCTCGGACGCGGCGGGCTGGCCGGTCGACCTGGAGGCGGCCGTGCAGGCAAACCTGCCGGGCTTCCTGCTGCGCCAGCGCTGGTTTCCGGCCAAGGATGCCGGCGCGCCGACGGTAGCGCTGCGCGCGATCGAACCCGTGGCGGTGGCAGGCGTTCCGGCCGCGGCCAGCATCTGGCGGGTGCAGCCGCCGGGGCGCCCGCCGCTGCACCTGTTCGTGGCCTTGGCGCTGGTGCCCGAAAGCGCCGCGGACCCGACGCAGGTGATCGCGCGGCTGCCGGCTGCCGGAGCAGGCGGCGAAACGCGGGTCGTGGTCGAAGGATTCTCCGTGGACGCTTTCGTCCGCGCCTGGGTCGACCTGCTGCTCGGGGAGGGCCCGCACGGCGCGGACTCCCGCCTGCGCGGCGGCCGCAGCCGCGAGTTGCCGGCGGTGGGCTTGCTGCCGGGCGGTGATTGGCCGATCCGCCGCAGCCGGGCGGAGCAATCCAACACGTCCATCCGGGTCGGCGACGGCGCCATCATGAAGGTGATCCGCAAGCTGGAGGAGGGACCGCATCCGGAGCTGGAGGTGGGGCGCTTCCTCACCGAGGAGGCCGGTTTCACGGCCACGCCGGCGATGCTCGCCTGGGCCGATCTCGACCTGCCGGGCGAGGACGGCGGCGATACATCGCTGACCCTCTGCGTGATGCAGTCGTTCGTGCCGAACGACGGAGATGGCTGGGACTGGGTGCTGCGCCAACTGGCCGCCGCGGAGGGGACGAGCGGCACCGGGGACGGCGGCGATGGCGGCGACCGCACCGACAACGGCAGCAGCGCCGCGGCGCCGTCGCGGTCCACGCGCTGGCTGGCGCGCCTGGGCGAGCGCACGGCGCAGATGCACCGCGCATTCGGCATCGCCACCAGCGATCCGGATTTCGCGCCCGAGCCGGTGCGCCGCGAGGACCTGCAGGCCTGGACCGCGGCGGCACATCAGATGGCCAAGGGGGCGCTCGACGGGCTGGCCGGCGCGGCGAGACTCGAGCCGGCGGCGACGGCGCTCTACCGGTCGCTGCAGGGGCAGCGCGACCGGCTCGCCGAACGCCTCGACGATCTGCTGGAAGCGCCGGCGTGGCAGTTCGCCAAGACCCGCCACCACGGGGACTATCACCTCGGCCAGGTCCTGGTTGCCGACGGTGATGCCGTCATCGTCGACTTCGAGGGCGAACCGATGCGTCCGCTCGCCGAGCGGCGTGCCAAGCATGCGGCGCCGCGCGACGTCGCCGGCCTGCTGCGCTCGGTGTCCTATGCCGCTGCCGCTGCGGCGCGGGCGCTGCCGGATGACCTGCCCGCCGATCGGCGCCGGCAAGCCCGGCAGCGTCTTGAAGCCTGGGAGCGCGAGGCCTGCGCAGGCTTTCTCGATGCCTACCTGGCGGCGGCGCAGGGCATGCCGGGCTGTCCATCGGACCGCGACAGCGCGCTGCGGCTGATCCGCTTCTTCATGCTGGAGAAGGCGCTCTACGAGATCGCCTACGAGCTGGCCAACCGGCCGACATGGGTCGACATCCCGTTGCGGGGCATCCTGCAGCTGCTGCAGGACGATGGCGCAGCGGTCGCCGGCGGTGCGCAATCATGAAGCGCATCCATCGCATGCCGTTCGGTGCGGAGGTCCGCGACGACGGGTCGGTGCTGTTCCGGCTGTGGGCGCCGTCGCATGTCGAGGTGAAGCTCGAGCTGGCCGGCGCGCCGGCGGCAGGGCAGGGCAAGAAGGCAGCTGCTGGTGATGCTCAAGCCGACCCGCTGATGCTGCCGATGCGCGCGCTGGAGGAAGGCTGGCACGAGCTGGCTGCCGCGCAGGCGCGGCCCGGGAGCCTCTACCGCTTCGTGCTGCCGGACGGCAGCCGCGTCCCGGACCCCGCCTCGCGTTTCCAGCCGCAGGATGTGCACGGGCCCTCCGAGGTGGTGGACCCGCGCGCCTACGAATGGCGTGACGACGATTGGCGCGGACGCCGCTGGGAGGAGGCGGTGGTCTACGAGCTGCATGTCGGCGCATTCACGCCGCAGGGAACCTTCCGCGCCATCATCGACAAGCTCGAGCACCTGGTGGCGCTGGGCGTGACGGCGCTCGAGATCATGCCGGTGGCCGACTTTCCCGGTGGGCGCAACTGGGGCTACGACGGTGTGCTGCCGTATGCGCCCGACGGTGCCTATGGCCGTCCAGAGGACTTCAAGGCACTGGTCGATGCGGCCCACGACCGCGGGCTGATGGTGCTGCTCGATGTGGTCTACAACCACTTCGGTCCCGAAGGCGCCTACCAGCACGTGATCGCGCCGGAGACATTCACCGACCGGCACAAGACGCCGTGGGGCGCGGCGATCAATACCGACGGCACGCAGTCGAGCGCGGTGCGCGAGTACTTCATCCACAACGCGCTCTACTGGATCGAGGAGTTCCATCTCGACGGCTTGCGCCTCGATGCGGTCCACGCCATCCTCGACGACGGCCCGCGGCATCTGCTGCAGGAACTGGCCGAACGGGTCCGGGCCGCGCATCCGCAGCGGCAGATCCACCTGGTGCTGGAGAACGAAGAGAACGAGGCCGGCCGGCTGCAGCGCGACGCCGGTGGCATGCCGCGCTGGTACTCGGCGCAGTGGAACGACGATGTGCACCACGTGCTGCATGTGGCAGCCACCGGCGAGGCGCATGGCTATTACGGCGACTATCACGGCGATACCGCCAAGCTTGGCCGCGCGCTTGCCGAAGGATTCGCCTTCCAGGGCGAGCTCATGCCGTACCGCGGCCACGAGCGTGGAGAGGACAGCACGGCGCTGCCGCCCAGTGCGTTCGTCGCCTTCATGCAGAACCACGACCAGGTCGGCAATCGCGCCTTCGGCGAGCGACTGACGGCGATCGCACCGCCCGAGGCGGTTCGCGCGCTGGCAGCCACCTACCTGCTGCTGCCGCAGGTGCCGATGCTCTTCATGGGCGAGGAATGGGCTGCGGCGCAGCCGTTTCCGTTCTTCTGCGATTTCGGTGAGGAGCTCGCGGCCGCCGTGCGCAAGGGGCGGCGCGAGGAGTTTGCCCGTTTCCCCGAGTTCAGGGATCCGGCCACCCGCGAGCGGATTCCCGATCCGGTCGCCGCTGCGACCTTCGAATCCGCCAAGCTCGACTGGGAGCAGGCGCAGCGCGAGCCGCATGCAGCTTGGCTCGACTGGTACAGGCGTGTGCTGGCGGTGCGCCGCGAGGACATCGTGCCGCTGCTGCCGGGCATCCGCGGTGCCGGACAGTACCGGATCATCGGCGATGCCGCGGTGCAGGTCAGCTGGCCGCTCGAGGACGGCGGCCGCCGCCTGGTTCTGGCTGCCAACCTGTCGCCGGCCACGGTCGGCGGCTTTGCATCCTGCGCCGGCACGCCGCTCTGGACCGAAGGAGAGGTCGCCGCAGGGACCGGCGGCGCGGATGCCTTCGACCCCTGGACCGTGCGCTGGTCGATCGAGCCGGCTTTGCCGCTGGACCGGCTGGCGCTGCAGATGGGCATCGAGCCGCAGTTCAAGGATGCCCGCGGCCGGATCGTCGCGACCGTCGACGAAACCAAGCGCTTGTTGCTCGCGGCCATGGGCGTCAAGGCGAACGATGACGCACAGGTGCTGCAGGCATTGGAGGCGCTCGAGCGCGCCGCCTGGCTGCAGCCGCTGCCGCCGGTGCGGGTGTTGCAGCCGGCGGCCGGTGCGCCGGCCATCGACGTGGTGCAGCCGCCGGGCACGCGCCGGATCGCCTGGCGCATCCTCCTGGAGGATGCCGGCGAGCGCGATGGGCGCGCGGACTGGGCCAGCCTCGAGCTGTGTGCGAGCCTGGAGCTCGACGGCCGGCGGCTGGAGCGGCGCCGCCTGCCGCTGCCGCAGGACCTGCCATGGGGCTACCACCGGCTGATGCTCGACGATGGCGCGGCGGCCAGCCTGGTGGTATCGCCGGGACGCTGCTGGTTGCCGCAGGAGGCGTCGGCAGGACAGCGGCTGTGGGGCATCGCCGCGCAGCTCTATCTGCTGCGATCGGCCAACGACTGGGGGATCGGCGATTTCGGCGACCTGCGCGCCCTGGTGGAGCTGGCGGTGCGCGAGCAGGCGGACGTGATCGGACTCAATCCGCTGCATGCGATGTTCCCCGACGACCCTGCGCATGCCAGTCCTTATTCCCCGGCCAGCCGCCTGCTGCTCAACGTGCTGAACATCGACGTTGCCGCGGTGCCCGAGCTCGCCGGTAGTGCCGAGGCAGCGGAGATGATCGCCAGCGCCGAGTTCCAGCGGGCGCTGGCCGGCTGCCGCGAGCAGCGCGATGTCGACTATGGGCAGGTGAGTGCGCTCAAGCTGCCGGTGCTGCGCAAGCTGTTCGATGCCTGCCGGGATGCACCGGACCAGGGTCGCTGGCGGCAGCTCGAAGCCTTCCGGCAAGAGCGCGGCGAGATCCTCGAGCGCAACTGCCGGTTCCTTGCGCTGCGCCAGCACTTTGCCGGCTCTGAACCGCCGCGGCCGGACTGGCGCGAATGGCCGCCCGAATACCAGGATCCGACCTCGGGAGCGGTCGCGAGCTTCGCGAAAACCCACCGCCAGGCCGTTGATTTCCTAGCCTGGCTGCAGTGGCTGGCCGACGAGCAATTGGCGACCGCTGCGCGAGCTGCCGCGGACGGTGGCATGGCGATCGGACTCTATCGCGATCTCACCGTCGGCGCCGACCGCGCCGGTGCCGAGACCTGGGCTAACGCGGGGGCGGTCGCGGCCGACGCGCAGGTCGGCGCGCCGCCGGACATCTTCAATCCCGCAGGCCAGGATTGGGGGCTGCCGCCGTTCCAGCCGCGCGCGTTGCGCGAGGAAGGCTATCGCAGCTTCATCGAGCTGATCCGCGCCAACATGCGCCATGCCGGCGGGCTGCGGATCGATCACGTCATGGGCCTGCAGCATCTCTATTGGGTGCCGGCGGGCCGGGGCCCATCCGAGGGCGCCTACGTCCGGTACCCGATGGAGGACATGCTCGGGATCCTCGCCCTGGAGAGTCATCGCCAGCGCTGCCTGGTGGTCGGCGAAGACCTCGGCACGGTGCCGGAGGGCTTTCGCGAACGCATGGCCGACGCCGGGATCCTGTCGTATCGCGTGCTGTTCTTCGAGCGGGATGGCGGCGGCGCCTTTCTTGCGCCCGACGACTATCCGGCGTTGGCACTCGCCGTCGTCGGCAGCCACGACCTGCCGACGCTGAAGGGCTGGTGGCAGGGGCGCGACCTGGAGCTCAAGGAGCGGCTGGGCCTGTTCCCGGACGCGGGCGAATCGGCGCGCCAGCGCGAGGCCCGCGAAGACGAACGCCGGGCGCTGCTCGAGGCGTTGCAGGCGCAGGATCTGCTGGCGGGGAAGGCGGAGCCGGATTTCGCCGCACTGTCGCGGGCCGCGCACGCCTTCCTGGCCCGCTCGCCCAGCCTGCTGGCGATGGCGCAACTGGATGACCTCACCGCGGAGCTGGAACCGGTCAACGTGCCGGCAACTTCGGCGGAGCATCCCAACTGGCGGCGGCGTCATTCGCTGACACTGGAAGAGCTGCCGGATGCGCCGTCGTTCCGGGAGGTGGTCGCCGTCCTGCGTGAGGCGCGCGGGGTGGCGGCGGGCAACGCGCCGCCGGCACCGCGCGCCTGAACGATCAGGCGCCGCCCACGGCTTGGGCGATTCTTCCCGTGCCCCCGCAGTTGGTGCACTCGGTCTTGTCCTTGAGGACGCCGTTGCCGTCGCATTCGGGGCAGATGTCGACGCCGTCCGGTGGATTGCCGATGACCGCGCTTTCAGCCGGATTCATGTCGTTGGGGTCGACGGGCTGGTTGGTGGACATGAAGCGCACTCCCTAGAAGCTCGACGCGGGTAAGCGCCGAGACGTTGAGCGGTGATTTTCGGGCCGTCCGGCAACTGCCGCAAGGCAAGCCCATGGCTGCTCGCGGGGGCGGTGCCATCCGGCGCCGCCGGCCGCGCGGGATGATGGCGCTTGCCGGGCCGGCCGTTCATCGCAACCCGGGCGCGCCGTCCGCCACCAGGGCGAGCAACCGGCTCCAGTCGCTATCGCTGCCGTCGGCCGCCAGGCGGTTCCAGCCGATGTCGCCGACATCGCGCGCGAGCTGGCGCCGGACCACCTCGGTATCGGCGTCCGACGGATCGCCGCGTCGCGCTGCAACCCGCTCCAGCAGCACTGCTTCCGGCGCCTCCAGCCAGATACCCTGGAAGCCGAGGCCGAGTCCGTGCGCCACGGCGGCGATGCTGTCGCGTTCGTCCTGGCGGTCGAAGACCGCGTCGACCACCACGCTGTGACCGCTGGCAAGGACGGCAGCGGCCCGCTCACGCAGGATGGCGTAGACCTTGGCGGACACCGCGGGTTGATAGGCCTCGATGCCAAGCCGGGCTTCGGGCCTGACGCCATGCAGCGCCTTGCGGATTCGGTCCGAGGAGAACACGCGGGCACCGGGCGCCGAGCCGACGACCGAGGCGACGGCGGCAGCGGCGGTCGATTTGCCGGACCCGCTGAGGCCACCGATGGCAAGCAGCCGCGCCGGCCGTGCCTGCAGCAACCGGGTGGCCAGATCCAAGTACGACCGCGACTCGCCCGCGACGGCCGGGCGCGGCGCATCTTCCTGCGGCATCTCCAGGGCCCGGGTCGCCGCTACATGGCCGCGCACGGTTGCCCGAATCGACATGAACAAGCCGAGCAGCGGCAGGCCGTCGACCTGCGGGGACTCGTCCAGGTAGCGGTTGAGCAGCAGATTGGCCAGGCCGTGGGCACCACGATGCCACAGATCCATCAGCACGAAGGCGAGGTCGTAGAGCACGTCGATGGTCGCCATGTCCTCGTCGAACTCGAGGCAATCGAACAGCGTCGGCGTGCCCTCGATCACGACGATGTTGCGAAGATGCAGGTCACCGTGGCACAGCCGTACATGACCGTCGTGCTGGCGTCGGTCCAGCAGCGGCGCATGCTGCCGCGATGCGGCTCTGGTTGCACCGATCAGGCCGTCGATGGCTGCAGTTCCATGGATGGCACGCGCTTCCTCGAGCGCCTGCTCGTTGATCCGCAGCACGTCGCCGATCCGTTGCGATCCACTGCGCTCGAGCTGCAGCGCCGGCTGCGCCCGCGCGTGGAACTCCGCCAGCACATGGGCCAGTCGACCGATCAGCGGCGGCGTGATCTTGCCGCTCGCGGCCATCCGGTCGAGCAGCCCCTGCTCATCGAAGCGCTGCATCTCGAGCACCGCTTCGACCAGTTCACCGCTGCCGTCGAGCTGCAAGTCGCCGTCCGGCGTGCGGACGAGTTGCATCACCTTGCGGTAGATGGCCGGCGCGGTCCTGCGATTGAGCATGAGTTCGCGCCTGCAAATGGCGAGGCGTCGCTCCGGCGTGCTGAAATCCAGATACGGCAGATTCACCGCCTTCTTTACCTTCCAGGCCCGGGTCGCGCCGAGCAGCAGCAGCGAGATGTGCGTCTGCACTTCGGCAGGCGGCGCACCGCCGTCGCGGCGCTGCAGTTCCTGCCTGAGGTATTCGAGGGGGGAGTGCAACGGAATCTTCATTCCCGGTTTCGCCGTCGATCACGCGGCTGCCGATGTCTTCGCGCGATGAAATGCGAAGCCTGCCGAGCCTGAAAGCGACGGTCCGATCAGATAATCCGGGAGGAGGTGCCGGACAGGCGGCGCAAACGATATCGCGGCATGGGTCGACGAGCTGCTCGCCGACCGATGCCTGCGCGCGAAGTCAGACGGCCAGGTCTTCCGGCGTCTTGCCTGCTTCCAGTGCGGCCTTGAACCAGTTGGGCCGCTTGCCGCGACCCGTCCACGTATGCCCTTCTTCATCCCGGTACTTCACTGGTACCGGCCTTCTCACGGCCATCGCGCTCCGGGTCATGGCCTTGGCGGCGCGACCGGCCGATGCGCCGGCCCGGCGCGTGGAAAGGCCGAGATCTCTTGCAGTCAGGCCGTAGTGCTCGATTGCGCTCTTGATGCGGCTGATGACCCCGCTAACCTCCTGCTTCTTCAGGGCTTCCGCCTGCCGTTGAAGTTTGTCGATCTGACGGTTGATCTGAGCCAGGGATTTCGCCATCGATTTCTTCCATTCTGCGCAGGAGGCCCAAGAATACGGCAGAACGGTAATGGCCGCTGCAAGTACTTGATAATTCGTGACTCGGCCGGTTCGATATGACCAATCTTTAATGACTTTCGACTTTCCATTCGTCACATTTGCTTCATCCTGTGCCATGGGCAGGTATGGCGGAATCGATTGCGTGCGCGATTGAGGCGCTGGCGGCAATTACGGAAGCATTTTCCAGCGCGTGTCGCCGCCGGTCGACAAATCGCAGCCGCCCATTGCCGGCGAGACTGCTTGAACCGCCAAGCTCGGGCGCCCACGGGGGCGCTCGACCAGCGCGCCGCCGGATGGACAGGAATAGCCGACGAAGAACCGACCGACGCCTTTTCGTCGCATCTTCCCGATGAAGCGCTGCCCCGGCCGATCGGTGGCTTTGGCGCGGCGCCGGGCTGCTGCCTAACATCGGTGGATGATCTTCAAACCCGACAACGACCGTATCGGACGCGCCTGCCGCGCACTGGTGCTGATGGCCGCGCTGGCCGCCGGCATGGTGGTCTCCGTGCGTACCGGCAGCGCGGCGATCGAGCCGAACCGGCTCTCGTTGGCGGTGGTCGATCCCGGCGGCGACGCGGTCGAGCACGCCATCGTCTGGGCGGTTCCGGTGTCCGGCCAGGTGCTGCCGCCGGCGCCGCGGGCGACGGCCGAGATCCGCCAGGTGGACAGCGTCTTCCTGCCGGCGGTGACGCCGGTGCGCGTCGGTACGGCGGTGAGCTTCCCCAACCTCGACGACGTGCGGCACAACGTCTACTCCTTTTCCCCCGCCAAGATCTTTTCGCTGAGCCTGTTCCTCGGCACCCACGCCGAGCCGGTCGTCTTCGACAAACCCGGCGAGGTCGTCATCGGCTGCAACATCCACGATCGCATGCTCGCCTACGTGCTGGCGCTCGAGACGCCGTACTTCGGCACCACCGGGCGCAGTGGCCGGGTGGAGCTGGCGGGCCTCGTGCCGGGGGAGTACGAGGTGCATGCCTGGCATCCGGACCAGAAGGCCACGCCCCCCAGCCGCCGCCTCACGGTGCGGGCCCATGACAAGATCGACCATCGCTTCACCGCCGAGGTGGCGCGGCGATGGCTGCCACCGGCTCGCGACTGATCATGCGCGGGTGGCGCGGGTGGCGCATCCGACGGCTTCGCACCCGGATCATCCTCTCGTTCGCGCTGCTGCTGGTCGCCGGTCAGGGGATCGGCTACTGGCTGGTGGATGCCGCCAGCAGCCGCAACGCCCGCGGCCAGCTGGAGCAGGAGCTGGTCGCCGGCGAGCGCGTGTTCGCGCGCCTTCTCGAACATAACCGCAACCAGCTCGCGCAGGCCGCGCGGGTCCTGGCCGCCGACTACGGCTTCCGGGAAGCGATCGCAACCCGCGACGCCGCCACCATGAAGTCGGTGCTGCACAACCACGGCGAGCGCATCGAGGCTTCGACCATGCAGCTGCTGTCGCCCGACGGCATGGTCCAGGCACAGGTCGGGCGTTCGGGTGAAGCCGCGGCCGCCGACGGCGGCTTCGTGTTTCGCGACCTGCTCGAGGCGGCCCGGCGCAACGGTACGGCCAGCGCCATCGTCAGCCAGGGACTGCATGCCTACCAGCTGGTCGTGGTGCCGGTGCGCGCGCCGCTGCTGATCGCCTGGGTGGCCGTCGGCTTCGAGGTCGACGACCGGCTCGCCCAGGACATCAAGCGCCTGACGGACCTCGAGGTGTCGTTCCTGCGCGGCCGCTCGGCGGCGCGGGCGGGCGGCGAGCCGATGGTCGTGCTCGCCTCGACACTGCCCGGCAGCCACCGGCAGGCGCTCGAGTCGGTCATCGACGCGGCGGCGATGCCGGAGCAGGGCGGCCTGATGGAACTGGCCGGCATCCACTACGGCAGCCGCATCGCCGGCCTTACCGGCGACCAGCAGCCGCCGGTGACCGCACTGCTGCAGCGCTCGCTCGACGACAAGCTGCAGGCCTTCCAGCCGCTGCGCAACTTCCTCCTGGTGCTGGCGCTGTCGAGCGTCATGCTGTCGATGATGTTCAGCGCCCTGATCGCCCGTGGCATCACCCGCCCGCTCAGTCTGCTGCATGAAGGGGCGCTGCGCATGCGGGGCGGCGACTACAGCGCGCCGATCCAGGTGCCGCAGGCCGACGAGATCGGCATGCTGGCGGCGAGCTTCAACGGCATGCGCGAGGAGATCGCGTCGCGCGAGCAGGAGATCCTGCGGCTTGCCTATCTCGATGGACTCACTGGCCTGCCCAACCGGGTACGGTTCAACGAG
>JAEZQX010000526.1 GCA_023441105.1 Pseudomonadota bacterium
AGCGCATCCTCCGCCAGCGGCGGGCCGCTTCGGGCCGCGCCGCCGTCAGTGGACACGGGCGCCTTCGTCACGGTCCAGCGGGCGGGCCAGCGGCAGGTTCAGCAGCAGGTTCTGGGGCTTGAAGACCAGGCGCTGCGCGTCGTCCATGGCGAGGCCCAGGTACACCGGCTTGCCGGCCACCTCGTCGAGCTGCTCGCGCAGGTCGGCGAAATCCGCCCGCAACAGCAGCAGCAGGCGGCGATGCTCCTGCGGCTCCAGTCCCTCGCCGCGATAGAGCTTGTCGAGCAGCGTGGTGGCGGATGCGTCCAGGCCGACATGCCAGCGCCACTGCGTATCCTCCACCGATCCCAGCGGCCGCACGGTCAGTGCCACGCCCAGCATGTGCCGGACCCATTTGCCGACCAGCACCGCGAGCACCTCCGCCGACTTGCGGCCGACCGTCAACTCGATGGCGAAGTCATGCCGTTCGTCGCGGCCGAAATAGCTCTCGGCATTGGCCGCGTCGATGACATCGAGCTCGACGCCGGCGGCATGCACGTTGGCCTGGGCGAGCAGCCGCCCGATGCTGCCGTAGCCCGGATCCTGGCGCCGGCTCTCGACCACTTCGGCATCGGCGAGCACCACCCTGCCCTCGTGCAGGGTCACCGCCTGCTCGCGAAACCACAGCTCCGCCACCCGCAACGTCAGGCCGTCGACGCAGTCCGCGAGGATGTGGTGCATCAGGATCTGCGCCAGCTGGTCGACGAACAACGGCGCGACGTCGATGCGTCCGGCTTTACGGGCGTCGATGAAGATCCGGGCGTACGCCGCCTGCAGCGTCGCATCGCCGAGCAGGCGACGGCGCAGGGCGAGGAACATGCGGTAGTTGTCGCGGGTGTCGCCATCCTCGATGCGCTCGAGCTCCGTCGCTACCACCGTCCTGCGCGGCTGCTCCAGCAGCTCGCGGTGCAGGGCCAGCTCCCCCGGCCCGGATTCGTCGATGGGCGCGAGCTCGGGGCGGGCGAGATAGGCGCGCAGGAAGTCGTCGGTCACCACCAGGCCGCCGGCCTCGTCGACGTCGAGCAGGGACAGGCCGGAATGGACCCAGAACGGCCGCATCAGCGCCGCCAGGTGGTGCCGGCGGGCGTGTCCTCCAGCACGATGCCGAGGGCCGCCAGCTCGGCGCGGATGGCATCGGCCTCGGCAAAGCGCCTGGCCTTCTTGGCGTCGCCACGACGCGCGATCAGCGCCTCGATGGCGCCATCGTCGAGCGCCTGCGCCCCGGCCGCCAGCGCCTTGCGGCCGCGCAACCCGGAGCGGCGCACCTCGTCCTGAGGCTGGCCGAGCAGCCCGAGCACCGCGCCCAGTTGCCGCAGCAGCAGCTCGTCGCGTGGATCGCGCTTGCGATTGAGCGCGCCGGCCAGCTCGAACAGCACCGCGATGGCCACCACGGTGTTGAAGTCGTCGTTCATCGCCTCGGAGAAGCGGGCCGCCCGCGGCTCGTTCCAGTCGATGTCGGCGACCGCGACCGGTCCGTCGAAGGTCGCGGACAGCGCGTTGTAGAGCCGCAGCAGGCCCTCGCGGGCGTCGGCCAGCGACTCCGAGGTGTAGTTGAGCGGACTGCGATAGTGCGAGCGCAGGATGAAGAAGCGGACCACCTCGCCGTCGTGGTCCTCGAGCACATCGCGGATGGTGAAGAAGTTGCCGAGCGACTTCGACATCTTCTCGTCGTCGACCTGCACGAAGCCGTTGTGCATCCAGTAGCGCACGAAGCTGGCCGCGCCGTCCGGATGCAGCGCGCCGTCGCTCTGCGCGATCTCGTTCTCGTGGTGCGGGAACTGCAGGTCGGCGCCGCCGCCGTGGATGTCGAACTGCGCGCCGAGCAGCTCGGTGGACATGGCCGAGCATTCGATATGCCAGCCGGGGCGGCCGCAGCCGAACGGCGACTCCCAGCGCACCTCCGCGGGTTCCTCCGGCTTGGCCGATTTCCAGAGCACGAAATCGAGCGGATCCTGCTTGCTGCCGCTCACCGCGACCCGCTCGCCGGCACGCAGGTCATCCAGCGACTTGCCGCTCAGCCGTCCGTAGCCGGGGAACCGGCGCACCGCATACAGCATGTCGCCGTCGTCGGCACGGTAGGCGAAGCCGTTCTCCTGCAAGCGTTCGATCATGGCCAGCATCTGCGGCACGTAGCGGGTGGCCCGCGGCTCGGCATCCGGGCGCTGGATGTTGAGCGCTGCCTCGTCCTGATGCATCGCTTCGATGAAGCGCCCGGTCAGCGCGGAGATGGTCTCGCCGTTCTCGACGGCGCGCCGGATGATCTTGTCCTCGATGTCGGTGATGTTGCGCACGTATGTCACAGCGAAGCCGCTCGCCCGCAGCCAGCGCTGGACGGCATCGAAGGCGACCAGCATGCGGGCATGGCCGATATGGCAGTAGTCGTAGACGGTCATGCCGCAGACGTACATCCGGACTGTGCCCGGCGCCAGCGGCACGAAGGTTTCCTTGCTACGGGTGAGCGTGTTGTATAGCTTCAGCATCGGGCCATCCGCGGAGCGGATCGGGGGGAAACGGTAGAATTGCCGGTCCTTGAGACCGATCCGGACAGTTTACCGTGCCATCCACCCCCCAGCCCGCGTGCCGCCAGGTCGGCCGGTTCGCTGCCGGCGCGGCGCTGGCGCTGGCGTTGCTGCCTGGTGGCAGCGTCCTGGCGCAGGCACCGCGCCAGGCACCCCTCGGCAGCGCCGCGCAGACCCGGCCGCACGAC
>JAEZQX010000004.1 GCA_023441105.1 Pseudomonadota bacterium
TCGCGCATCGGTCCCATCGCGGCGTCGCGCACGTTGAGCCGCGCCTTCACCAGGTTGCCGAGCTCGAGCAGCCGCATGCCGAGCTGGTAGGTGCCCGGCTCGACCCGGTCGACGAAGCGCGCCCAGACCAGATCGTTGAGGATGCGGTGGGCGGTGGACGGATGCAGGCCGGTGCGGGCCGATAGATCCTTGAGGCTGACCGGATCGGACTGCTGAGCCAGGCCGTCCAGCAGGGCAACCATTCGCTCCAGCACCTGCACGGCGGTCTTGCCGTTCTCCGCCCGCCCCGCGGCGACTGCCATGCCGCTCCTGCCCGCCGCCTCGACCTTGCCGGCAGCGACCGGCGATCGTCTTCGAACACCGGCCAGCGGCCTAGCCGCCGCCGTGCTCACGGAAGAGCGCATTGACGGTTTTCTTTCTTCCATGCGGGGTTCTGGGGTTGGCTGACCGATGAGGTTATAGCATGCCCGGGGCGGCGGCGTCGATTCACGTCCTTCTGCGGTGCGCACGAATTCCACAGGTACACTCACCCTCCCTTCGAGGCCGAGGCGTGGAGTTCCAGTGAATGAAGATCGCATGAAGACCGGGATCGCCGGCCTCGACGAAGTCCTTCGAGGTGGAGTCCCGCGGAACAACAACATCCTCGTCGAGGGGGAGCCGGGGTCCGGCAAGACGACGCTCGGGCTGGCTTTCATCCATGCCGGCGCGCATCTCTATGACGAGCCGGGTGTGATCGTCTCGTTCGAGCTCGACCCCCAGAAGCTGTTGCGCGACGCCCGGGGCTTCAACTGGAACCTGCAGGCGCTGATCGACAGCGGCCAGGTCAAGATCATCCAGACCTCGCCCGCCGTGCTGTTGAACGAGTTTCGAACGGACGACGGCGCCTTCGCGTCCGAGCTGCGCGCCTTGAAGGCCAAGCGGCTGATGATCGACGGTCTGAGTCCCTTGCGGCTCTACGCGGACGCGCACGACCTGCCGTTTCGCGAGGACGTCCACCTGCTCATCGAAGGGTTGACCCGCCTGGGCGTGACGACGCTGGTGACCGCGGAAGTCGCTCCGTCGCTTGCGCCGACCCATCCGCACGAGCGATTCGTCTTCGATACGATCATCTCGTTGTCGCGCGAGGAGCACAAGCGCCGCGTGCATCGGACGATATCGGTCGTGAAGTCGCGCGGTCAGGATTTCATCACCGGCAACCATGCCATGCGGATCGAGGAGGGCGCGGGCATCAGGGTCTATCGCCGCGCCCAGTCGCGCCCGGTCGGTGCGGAAGAGCAGCCGACCTCGACCCGGCGGGTATCGATCGGACTACCCGCCCTGGATGCCATCATGGATGGCGGCCCGTATGAAGGATCGATCACCCTCGTCTCGGGCATCTCCGGCACCGGCAAGACGGTGCTTGGGGTGCAATTCCTGATGTCGGCAGCCCGGCAGGGACGCAAGACGCTGCTGGTGTCCCTGGACGAGCATCCCCAGCAGATGCAGCGCAACGCCGGCACCCTCGGTTTCGACCTGAAGAAGATGATGGATGAAGGGAAGTTCTTCATCCACTACGAGTCGCCCCTCGAGCTCGAGCTCGACGTGCACTTCGACCGGGTCGTGAGGCTGGTCGAGGAGCACGACATCGATTGCATCGTCTTCGACTCGGTTGCGGTCTACGAGATGGCCGATCGCGAACAGGCGGCGGACTTCCTCTATGCGCTCGCGAACTATTGCAAAGGCCGCCTCGCCACGGTCTTCTTCAACTACGAGAGCCCGGAATTGCTCGGCATCTCCCAGATCAGCGAGGAGCTCAAGGGCTCGCACCTGGTGGATAACATCATCCTGCTGAGCTACGTCGAGGTGTCGACTCGGCTGCGACGCGCGCTGGTGGTGCCGAAGTCCCGCGGCAGCCACAATGTCCAGGTGACGCACGAGTATGCGATCGGTCCCGGGGGCCTGTCGTTGCTCGACCTCGACCAGCAGGCGGGGGATAACCTCGCCGTTCCCCAGCTGCCGTTCGCCGCCTACTACGGCCTGCTGTCGCGATCCCCCACCCGCCAGAGCCCGGCGGTCGAGGAGGCCGTGGCAAACGGCAACGACATGCCGGCGTCGGCGGCGCTGCAGCCCGAGGTGCCTGGGACGTCGGAAGCGGGTCCGCCGCGCGCTTGAATGGGGCGACGATGAGTGTCGACTGGGAGGACTGGGGACGGACTCTCGGGCGATTCTCCCGCGCGACCGGGCTGTGCGTGTCCGGGTACGACGCGGAAGGCGTGCGGCGGGTCGGGCCAACCCACGATTCGGGCGTCGCGTCGATCCTGGCAGCTGCCGGCGTGTTCAGCGGCCGCGGAGCCGGCTCGCGCATCGAATCGGAACTGCTTGGGAAGACACTGGAGACGGGCTTGCCGGTTCAGCGGGACATCGCCGGCGAGTTGACCGTCCTCTGCACGCCGTTGTTGATCGGCGGCTCCTTGCGCGGAGCGCTGGTGTATGGGTGGGTCTTCCCGCGCTTCGGCTCACCGCTAGGCTGCCAGCGCCTCGCCCGGGAACTCGGGGTCGATCCCACCCGGCTGTGGTCGGCGGTGCGGCTCACGCCGCCCGTACCGCCGGCGAGGCTGGTGGTCTTCACCGAGCTGCTGGAGACGATGGTGGCTGCCGCCGTGCGTCATGCCGATGCGCTCGAGCAGATCGAGGCCATGAGCCAGCTGCGCAAGGTCTTCCTCGCCAGCGTCTCCCACGAGCTGCGCACGCCGTTGTCCGCCCTGGGGCTTCGCATCGAGATGATGCTGCGCGCGAGCGAACTATCGGCGCCGATGAAGGTGTCCCTCGAAAAGATGAAGCAGCATGTCCTCGATCAGGCGCGGCTGGTGGAAGACCTGATCGAGGCGTCGCGCACCAGCACCGGCCAGCTCTCGCTGGATCGGCAGCCGGCCTGGCTCGACGACGTGCTGGCCGGGGCGCTGGCGGCGATGCAGCCCCAGGCCGACGAGAAGAAGGTCGAGGTGATCGCGTGCGGGCTGCGCGAGGACGGATCGCGCCCGCTGCTTGTCGACCGTCATCGCTTGCAGCAGGCCTTCTGGAACCTCTTGTCCAACGCGGTGAAGTTCACCCCGCCAGGGGGACGCGTGACCTTGTCGGTCGACTCCGACGACCTCCGGCATCGCGTCGTCGTCGCCGATAGCGGCTGCGGCATCGAAGCCGCGGTGCTGCCAAGAATCTTCGATGCATTCCAGAAGACCGATGCGGCGTCGAATCGAAGCGGCCTGGGCCTGGGCCTTTCGATCGCGCGGCAGATCGTCGAGGGTCACGGCGGCACCATCACTGCCAGCAGCGACGGCGTGGGCAAGGGCGCCCGGTTCGTGGTCGGCTTTCCGCGCCCCGCGGTGGACACGACCCTCGGACCTGGCGAGGTTCGTGGCGCGACGGCTGGGTGCCTGCCGTCCGGATTGGCGTAGCGACGACGCCGGATCAGCGGCCCGCGAGCAGGTGGCGCGCCTGGCGAGCCGGCGTGGCCTGCGGCGCCGATGCTTGGGCCCGGCGCAGTTGCCGCCCAGGCCGCTCGCTGCCTGCCGGTAGATTGCCGGAGGACGGCAGGCCGCGAGTCATGAACGACAGCCGCCCTTGCGCGCCGCAGGCCCGATAGTCCGCCAGCGCTGCCTGTTGCAGCGCCGCCTGGTCGCGCCCGGGATCCCGTCCCAGCCAATCGACCACGCCGTCGACTAGCGCCTCCAGCGCGATCGCGTGCACGCGGTTGAAACGGTCGAACAGGAAGCGCGACAGCGCCAGCATTCGCTCGAAAGGCGCCTGATCCATCACCAGCCCGGCGAGCCGCGGCATCCGGCCGCCATTGGCGACCAGGTCGTGGAAGCGCGCCAGCAGCCGGATCGAGGCGAGGTCCTCGGCGCCCATCGTGTCGGTCTCGATCACTTCGTAGGGCGCCTGCGAGGCGAAGCGCAGCCGGCCGGCGCGCTCGTGGCGGACGATCGGCGCCCCGCGCAGCCGCTTCAGGATGCCGACCTGGATCTCATGCGGCCCGATCGCCACCAGGCGGTCGAAGCCGCGGCCGAAGGAGGCCAGCGTCTCGCCCGGCAGCCCGGCAATCAGGTCGACATGCAGGTGCGCCCGCGAGTGGGCCAGCAGCCAGCGCAGGTTGGCCTCGGCGCGCTCGTTGTCCTGCCGGCGGCTGATCAGCGCCTGCACGGCCGGCTCGAAGGTCTGGATGCCGATCTCGAACTGCAGCGTGCCCGCGGGAAAGCGCACGATGGCGGCCTTGAGCGAATCGGGCAGGTGATCCGGCACCAGCTCGAAATGCGCGAAGCACGGATCGAGGGGTGTCGCCTCGATCCGCTGCAGGAAGAAATCCATGATGGCCAGGCTGCTCGCCGGCCTGAGGTTGAAGGTGCGGTCGACGAACTTGAAGCGTCGCGCCCCGCGCGCATGCAGCGCCGCCAGCTCCGCCAGGAAGCCGGCCAGCGGAAAAGGCCAGGCTGTCTTGTCCAGCGCCGAGAGACAGAACTCGCACTTGAACGGACAGCCGCGCGACGCCTCGACGTAGATGAAGCGTTCGCGCAGGTCGCGGTCGCTGTAGTACCGGTACGGCATCGCCAGGGCGGCGAGATCAGGCTGCTCGCCGGCGACGACGCGCATCAGCGGCTTCGGCCCGTCGAGCAGGGCGCGCGCGAGCTTCGGGAAGCTGACGTCGCCTGGCCCCTGGACGACATGGTCGGCCAACCCGCAGATCGGCTGCGCGTCGGCCTCGTGGCTGACCTCCGGGCCGCCCAGCACGATGGTGACCGCCGGCGCGACCTCCCTGAGGTGGCGCACCAGCTCGGTCGACTGGACCACGTTCCAGATGTAGATCCCGAGCGCCACGATCCGAGGCTGGCAGGCGAGCAGGCGCGCCACCAGCTCCGGCGTCGGCCGGCCGCCGACCAGCTCGACGATCGTCATGCGCTCCTGCAGGTCGCCGGCATTGGCGAACAGGTAGCGCAGGCCGAGCGACGTATGCTGGTAGCGGGCGTTGATGGTGGCGAGCACGATGTCCCGCGGCAGCGGCGCGCTGCCAGGGTCCGTCGGCTTCATGCCGACGGTCCGTGCTGCAGGCGGCGGATGGCCGCGGCCGAATCGGCCACCAGTGCCGGACCGCGATAGATGAGGCCGGTGTAGAGCTGCACCAGGTCGGCGCCACAGCGGATCTTGGCCACTGCATCCTCGGCCGACATCACCCCGCCCACGCCGATGATCGGGTAGCGCGGCGCGAGGCAGGCTCGCAGCGCCCGGATCACCCGGTTCGACCCCTCGAACACCGGGCGGCCGGACAGGCCGCCGCTCTCCTGGGCATGCGGCAGCCCCGCCACCGCTTCGCGACCGAGCGTGGTGTTGGTGGCGATGACGCCATCGATCGCATAGCGCGCGAGCAAGGCGGCGATCACCTCGATCTGCGCATCGTCCAGATCGGGCGCGATCTTGAGCAGCAGCGGCACGTCGCGCAGGCCGCCGGCGACCAGGCGGCGGCGTTCGCCGTCGACAGCCCGCAGCAGCTCGTCGAGCTCCTGGCCGGCCTGCAGCTGGCGAAGGTTCCTGGTGTTCGGCGAGGAGATGTTGATGGTGACGTAGTCGGCCACCGGCATCGCCTTGCGCAGGCAGGCCAGGTAGTCGCCGGCCGCCTGCTCCAGCGGCGTCGCCGCGTTCTTGCCGATGTTCAGGCCAAGCACCGGCGGTCCGGAGCCGTCGATCCGTTGAGTCGCGCCGGCGCTTCCCGTCGCCGGGTCGCTGTGTCCCAGCTGCCAGGTCCGTGATTGGCGGACATGCGCCACGAAGCGGTCGATGCCGTCGTTGTTGAAGCCGAAGCGGTTGATCAGCGCTTCGGCCTGCGGCAGGCGGAACAGCCGCGGCCGTGGGTTGCCGGGCTGGGCCAGGGGCGTGACGGTGCCGAGCTCGAGGAAGCCGAAGCCCAGTGCGGCGAGGCCGTCGATGTGGCGGGCGTCCTTGTCGAGGCCGGCGGCGAGGCCGACGCGGTTCGGAAAGCGCAGGCCCAGCAATTCGATCGGATCGGCGATCCGCGGCCCGGCCAGCGCCTGGGCGCCCAGCGAACCCAGCAGCGGCAGGCAGCCGGCCCGGTCCAGCGCCTCGAGCGTGAGCTCGTGGGCGCGTTCCGCATCCAGCGCGAACAGCGCCGGCCGGGCGAGCCGGTAGGCTAGGCGGCGAGCCGGACCCACTGCCCGTTGATCAGCTGCTCGACCGGCCGAAAGCGTGACTTGTACGACATGCTGGGACACTGTTCGATCCAGTAACCCAGGTACAGGTAGCGCAGCCCCAGCAGCCTGCACTGCTCGATCTGCCAGAGGATGTTGTAGGTGCCGAAGCTCGCCCCGCGCACATCCGGGTCGAAGAACGTGTAGACCGAGGAAAGACCGTCGTCGAGGATGTCGATGATCGAGACCATCCGCAGCGTGCCGTCGGGCGAGCGGAACTCCACCAGCCGCGTGTTGACCTTGCTCTGGAGCAGGAACTGCGCGTATTGCTCGCGACTGTCCTGGTCCATGCCGCCCCCGGCGTGGCGGGTCGACTGGTAGCGCAGGTACAGCTCGTAATGCTCCGGCACCAGCGCGAGCCGGGCCACGACGGTGGCGAGGTCCGAATGGGTTCTCCTCGCGCGCCGCTGGCTGCGGTTGACGACCAGCTCCCGCGCCGGGATCCTGACCGGGACGCAGGCACGGCAGCCGTCGCAGTGCGGGCGGTAGGTGAAGATGCCGCTGCGCCGGAAGCCGGCCCGAACCAGCTCGCTGTAGACGTCGGCATTGATCAGGTGGTTGGGGGTCGCCACCTGCGAGCGTGCCTGGTGCCCTGGCAGATAGCTGCAGGGATACGGCGCCGTCGAGTAGAACTGCAGCGCCGAGAACGGCAATTCCTTGAGCTGTGTCACGCGTATGGCCGAGTGATCAACGCATCAATTCACGCGATTGCGGATCCGCCGCGGGCTGCTGCCTGCCGGAACGACCGATGCGCCGGCTTGACACCCTTCGCGCCAAGCGCCGCTCCGACATGTGCCATTCTCATACGGGCCAATCGATGGTCACCTCTCGCCAATCCGGACCGGGGAGGCGGCACAGCGACCGCAGCCGGGCAAGGAACTCGGCCCGCGAGATCTCGCGCGCGCCGAGCGACGCCAGGTGCCCCGTGGACTGCTGGCAGTCTACCATGCTGAAATCGAGCCGTCGGAGCATGGCGACCAGCGCCGCATAGGCGCACTTGGAGGCATCGCTCGCGCGGGTGAACATCGATTCCCCGAAGAACATCCGGCCGATCGAGACACCGTAGAGGCCGCCGACCAGCTCGCGCTGGGCCCACACTTCGACCGAATGGGCATGCCCCGCCTGGTGCAGGGCGTGGTACGCCTTGATGATGTCGCGGGTGATCCAGGTGCCGTCCTGGCCCGGGCGCGGGGCGGCGCAGGCCTGCATCACCTGCACGAACGCCTGGTCGAGGGTCACCGTCCAGCTGCCGGTCTCGTGCACCCGCTTCAGCGTCCTGCGCAGCGACCGCGCCGGCTGGAACTCATCGACGAAGACCACCATGCGCGGATCGGGCGACCACCAGAGCACCGGTTGGCCCTGCGAATACCACGGGAAGATGCCCTGGCCGTACGCCTCCAGCAGGCGCTTCGCCGACAGGTCGCGGCCGGCGGCGATCAGGCCGTTGGGTTCGAGGCGAGCGGTTTCCGGCGGTGGCAGCGGCTGGTGGGGTTCTATCCAGGTCAGCATCGGATCTGCTGGCGGCATACCTGCTCGAGCGGCTGCACGCGAGTCTCGCCCGCGACCAGGTCGCGCTGCCGTCCGCCGTATTCCATGGCGAGCTTGAAGTCGTACTTGGCGAAGAAGGCGTCGTAGACCTCGCCGCCGACGGTGCCGATCGCGGTCAGGGAATCGTCGGCGGCGTCGTGCTCGAGCAGGATCGCGGTCAGCGGCTGCGGCGCCGGCCCGGCCAGCACCCGGGCGCCGGCAGCCGGATCGTATTGGCTGTGCTCGGCGCAGCAATGGATCACATCGGCGCGGCGATTCGGGCCGGTGGCATCTTCGCGGAAGCTGATGAAGCTGATCTCGCGGGCCGGATAGGCGAGCTGATGGGCGCAGATTGCCGCGAAGGCGACGATGCTGCGCGCGGCGCCGACGCCGCCCGGCCAGTCGTAGCCGGTGCCCTTGCCATCGCTGAGCCGGGCCGCCCGCGCCGGCGCCTTCGGCAGGTTCAGCAGGAAGGCCGGCGTGGCCACGAAAGGGTAGGAGAAGACCAGGTTGCGGCGGGCCGGCACCCGCGATGCCTGCAACGGCTTGCCGTTCTCGTCCATCAGCCGCGCGCGCGAATAGTGGCGCGGCGCGCCAGCCGGCCCGGCCGCTGTCGCGGCGTCGGCCAAGGCGGTGGAGCAGAGCAGGGCGCCGGAACAGGTCTCGATGAATCGACGTCTTTGCATGGCAGTCGTCGCTGCAAGGGCTGCCGCCCGGCCGCTCAACCGGTGGCCGGGCCGCTGCGCTCCTTGGGCTGGTAGAGGATCGAGTCGGTATGGATGTCGAAGCTTCCCTCGCGGCGGTCGGCGACAAACCAGCGCAGCGTGCGGATCACCGTCTTGAAGGCCAGCTCGTCCCAGGGGATGTCCTTCTCGTCGAACAGCCGGGCTTCCAGGCTCTCCGGCCCCGGGTCCAGCTCCGGCCCCAGCATGCGCGCGCGATAGAAGACGTGGACCTGCTCGGCGTGGATCACGTCGATCATCGAATAAAGGCCGTCGAGCGCGATCTTCGCGCCGGCTTCCTCGGCAGTCTCGCGGATCGCCCCGTCCCCGACCGTCTCGCCGATCTCCATGAAGCCCGCCGGCAGGGTCCAGTAGCCGTAGCGCGGCTCGATCGCGCGCTTGCACAGCAGGATGCGGTCACCCCAGGTGCTGACCGTGCCGGTGACGATGCGCGGATTCTGGTAATGGATGGCGCTGCACGACGCGCAGACGTACCGGGGCCGGTTGTCGGCCGGCGGAATGGTGAGGGCGACGGGGCTGGCGCAATTGGAGCAGAACTTCATGACTCTGGAATGTACGCCAAATGAATGCCGCGCCGATGGACGCTGCCTTTCGAGCCTGGCGGCCATCCGGCCAAGTGACATCGGGGAAGCTGGTCGCACGAGCGGTGCGCGACGCAGGCAGGGAAGAGAGAAGCGGCGGAAGGATCGACCGACAGCACGTCCGTGCTGGCCGGGATGCTGCGAGGCCGGCCGCTTCTTCAGGAAGATGGTTGCGGGGGCAGGATTTGAACCTGCGACCTTCGGGTTATGAGCCCGACGAGCTGCCAGACTGCTCCACCCCGCAAGCGCAGTATAGCCGCTTCATTGGTGCGCCGCAAACCGCGGCTCAGTCGGGTCGATAACCCCGGCACTCGTGCAGATTGAACCGCCCGACATTCTTCTTCGCGCGATCCAGATCCCTGGCCGTGTCGATCTCGTAGGAGTCGAGCATGCCGACGCGCAGCGGCAGGCGCTTGCGCAGGTGCTCGTAGACGGCCGTCTGCCCGATCTCCTCGAAGAAGCGGGTGGGCAACCAGGAGATGTTCGCCCATTCGTACTCGGTGGGCCGGTCGCGGCGGAACCCGGAGACGAGCCCGTCTTCCAGCTCCACATAGACTGCGTCGGTGCTCCGGGACTGCGTGAGCGCAAGCCGCGGCTCGCCGCGGCGGCACTCGGCCATGAAGCGACGGAAGGTCTCGGGAACGACCAGGATGTCGGCGTCCATGAACAGGCAGTCGCCCCGCACGCCCCTCGACGCCATGGCGTAGCTATGGAGAGTCGTCGTGGTCCGGAAAGCGGGGTTGCGCACGACGATGGCGTCGGGCCGGACCTTCGCCAATTCGGCTATCACCTCGGCCTCCATGAAGCCGACGACCACGCGCACGTCGGGCACGTCCGCGACCAGGTGCATCAGGTGCGCCAGGACGCTGACGCCGTCGATGCGCACCAGGCACTTCGGCTTTCCGTGGCCCAGGCGGGATCCCAGGCCCGCGGCGGCGATTACAGCGTGTTCAACAATCGACATAGACCCTTCGCATTCAGCGCCACATAGTCAGCCATCGAAACCAGCGCGTCCGGACTGGGGTGCACGCCATTGAAGGCGATGCCCACATCGGCAACATCGAACATCGGCACATCGTTGAAGCCGTCGCCGATTGCGATGACCCGATCGAAGCGCTCCTTGAGTTCCAGCGCCGGGACGTTCTTCCGCATGATGTTCAGCAACTCCAGCCGGCCGTCGTCGAGACGGCTGGTGGAGCAGTAGAAGCGGCAGCCGAGCCGCTCCACCAGCGGGGCGATCCAGACATCGAGGTTGCCGGTCACGACGAAGCAACGATCGCGATTGCCGGCGATGAAGCCCGCCACATCCGGATCGATCGCCACTTCCGAGACGATCTGCTGGATGCGGTCCACCCCCGCGGTTCGCAGGATCGCGAAGCGCAGCCGGAAGGATTCCTCGAAGGGGATGAGCCCGTCCATGGTGATGCGCGTCAGCAGGCGCATCTCCTCCTCGAGCCCCACCTCGGACGCGATCAGGGGAAGCAGCTCCTCGCGGGTGATCGTCCCGTCGAGGTCGAAGCAGAAGCAGCTTTCGGGCAGGCTCTGGCTCATCGATGCTTCCTGACGATGCAGAAGTGCTGTTGGGTCTCGGCGCGGTTGTTCAGGTCCGCCTGCTCGAAGAGAAGGGTGGCGGGACCGACCCCGTGACGAGGCGGGGGGAAGGCCTCGGCAAGCGCCGCGGTGATCTCCTGCGGCGAGCGGTAGATGGCACTGTAGCGGGCCTGCAGCTCAACCGACCACTCGCTCGCCAGCGTCAGGCGAGCCTTCAGTCCCATCGGTTCGCGGACGTACACGATCGCATCCGGTGCGAGTCCGCGACTGATTGCCGCCAGCAGCGAGGCGACCTGGTGATCGTCGAGGTAGATGAGGATGCCCGAGCAGATGACCCGGTCGAACGGCCCGTGCGTCGCAAGCCATTCATCGGTCAGGTCGTCGACGCCGACGGCGTGAAAGGTGGTGTTGTCGCGCTGGCAATAGGATCGTGCCAGCTCGATGAGCGAGGGACTTGCATCGATTCCGTGGTACGTGTCGACCAGGCCCGAGATGGCCGCGCCCCAGCGGCCGATGCCGCATCCGACGTCGAGCACCCGCTCCGCGCCGGTGAGCGCGAGAAGGGGCAGCACGCGTTCCCGCTCCAGCGCGTCGCGTCGTTCCGCGATCTCCGGATGGTTGTCCTGGTAAAGGATCGCGGTCAGCGGGGTTGCCGCGGTGAACTTCCGCGCACGCTGCTCGAAGAAATCCGCGATCTCGTTCCTGTTCAAGGCGACCTTCTCGCCGGCGATCCTGCTCATCGGGCCACCTCGGGGTTCAAGGCAAGTCCGTCCGCGATGGACGCCAGGATGAGCTCCACCGGATCCTGCTGGCGGGGGAACAGGACCTTCAGCAGTGCCTGGCGCTGCGCTTCGAACATCCACGGAGCGCCGCTCGCATATCCCTCCACGGCGGCTCGAAGCGCGTCGAACGTCGAGACGTGATGGGCGGCGGCCAGCGCCGCCTCCCCGAGTGCATTCATCGGCACGTGTCGGCCGGAATCGAAGAAGACCAGCGGCTTTCCGAACATCGGGTACTCGGTGAAGAAGGAAAGCCCGTCAGTGACCATCATGTCGGAGGCAGCGAACAGGTGAGCATAGGTTCCGGTCTCGACGGCGCAATTCGGCAGGTCCTGCCAGGACTGGAGGAAGTCATCCAGCGCTTGCCGGGTCACCGCGCCGGCGCGCACCGCGAAGGGGAACAGCGCCGGGTGCGGCTTCAGCACGAAATCGATGTCCGGACGCTCGCGCGCCAGGGCGAGGAAGTCGCGATGGATCCGGTCGAAGGTGCCGAAGCCGAGCCAGTCCGTTCCGACCGAGTAGTGAGGCGCCCAGATGACCCTGAAGCGCCTGCCGCCGGCAGCGGCAATCGGCCATTGTTCCGGCTCATCGCGGGCGCGCAGGAGGCGTGTCAGCTTGGGATAGCCGCTGACGATGAACTTCTGCGGATCGGAGTGGCCGAACTGCACGAAGTAGTCGCGCGTCTGTTCGGTCTCGCAGAAGACCCGCCAGGCCATGCGGTGGTAGTACTGGTCGAAGGACTGCTCGTTGACGCCGCCGACGCTGCTGTCGCCGGGCGAGAATTTCCCGACGATCGACATGCCGTAGGGAACCGAGCAGATCCGGGCAAAGCCGAGTCGGGAGGTGGCGAACGCCGGCGGAACGTCCGCTTCCCATTGCGACTGGCGGAAGATCACGTCGGGTTGCAGTGCGCGCAGTATGTCGAGGGCCGGCCACGACGGTTCCATGCCCAGCCGGATATGCGGGATTCCTGCCGCGGTCAGCGCTGCGCTGGTCTGTTCCTCGCCGCCGTAGCCGGCGTCGCCGGGAAAGCGTCGGTTGATGCTCGCGACCAACGGGTCGAAGCGGGCATCCTGCCGCATGGCTTCGTAGACGTCGATCTGCGCATCCCAGCTTTCGATGGCGTGAACCAGGAAGACGCAGCGGATGCGCGGCCCGGCCCTGCCGACCCGGCGGGTCGACAAGTGCCCGACCTGGCGCAGGTCGCTGGCCTCGACATCGATCTTCTCGTAGAGCTGGCGGCCGAGGTCGGTCAGCAGTGTTCGCACGCGTTCCGTCACCCGGGCCTCGACCTGGTCGGCCAGGGCGTCGACGCGCTGCGTCAGCCGTTCGTTGATGTCGGCCATGGCATTGGCGAGCAGGGCGAGTGTCTCCAGGACCGGATCCGTCGACGGAGAGGGTGCGGGCCCGGCGTCGCTGTGAAGCGCCGGGGAAAGAGGGCCGGCTTCCGCCGGCGTCGTCAGGTGGATCTCAGCTGTCTCGGGATACATGGCCAATGGGCGTTGCGGAATTCAAGGGCATCCGTGGCTGGCGCGGCCGGCTATGCCGCCACGCAGAAGGCGGGCATGCAGGTGCCTGCACGGACGCTGCGAAGGAAGTCGTCGGCGGCATCCATCGCCTCGCGGATCGTCACGTCCATGTCGAGATAGCGGTAGGTGCCAAGCCGACCGATGAAGGTGACGTGACTGGCTTGCCGGGCGCGTTCGAGATACCTCTCCAGCAGCGCCTGTTCCCTGGTGAGGCGAATCGGGTAGTACGGGATGTCTTGGGGTTGGCAGGCCCGCGAATATTCGCGGTAGCACAGTGTCCGCTCGTGGCTCTCCCAGGGCGCGAAGTGCTTGTGCTCGGTGATGCGCGAATAGGGAACGTCCGCGTCCCCGTAGTTCATGACGGCGCAGCCCTGGTAGTCGCCTTCGTGACGCGACACTTCGAAGTCCAGCGTCCGGTAGCCGAGTCGCCCCAGGTCGAAGTCGAAGTAGCCGTCGATGGGTCCCGAATAGAACACGTGGTCGAAGCGGCCCGCGTCCGCCCGGTCGAAGGTCGTGTTCAGCCGCAGATCGATCCGCGGATGGCGCAGGATGCGCTCGATGATCGCGGTGTAGCCTTCCTCGGGAATTCCCTGGAAGCGGTGCGAGAAGTAGTTGTCGTCATAGCTGAAGCGCACCGGCAGGCGCTTCAGGATGCTGGCGGGCAGCTCGCTGGGGGCGATGCCCCATTGCTTGAATGTGTAGCCCTTGAGGAAGGCCTCGTAGAGGTCGCGTCCGACCAACCTCAGCGCCTGGTCCTCGAAGCTGCGCGGCTCGCCCGTCGAAGGCTCGGCGCGCGAGGCGAGGAAGGCCTTGGCCTCCTCGGGGCGGAGGGTCTTGCCGAAGAACTGGTTGATGGTGTGCAGGTTGATCGGCATCTGGTAGACCCGCCCGGCAACCGTCGTCTTGACGCGGTTGACATAGGGGACGAACCGTCCGAAGTCGTTGACGTAGCGCCAGACCTCTTCGTCGCCCGTGTGGAAGATGTGCGGGCCGTAGACGTGCACCATGACGCCGGTCTCGTCATCGCGCCGCGTATGGCAGTTACCGGCGACATGATTGCGCTGGTCGACCACGACGACATGGTGGCCGGCTTCGGCAAGCCGTCGCGCGACGACCGCGCCGGACGGTCCCGCGCCGACGACCAGCAGGTTCTTCATCGCTTGCCGCTTCCCGTCATCCCGACCGGACGGCAGCGGCAGCACATGGATTTCGCGTCCAAGCAACCGCCTTTTCAGAAGAACTGTTGCAGATAGGAGGGAACGTCGAAGACCACATCGCCGTCCCGGACCGGCTCGCCAAAGCCCGAGTCGACGCGCAGCCAGGCCCGCGGCTCGCGGCATTCCGCCGGCGGCAGGTCGCGGGTGAGACGCTGCAGCAGATCCGGCGGCAGCTCGGCGAGGATCTCGTCGTCGAGGGCGGGATCGACGACCGCCAGCTGGTCGCTGTACTCGATGGCTTCCGACGCAGCCACCGTCACGCCGGCAAGGGTGCGGACGATCTCGAAGGACGTATTCTCCAGCGTCACCGGCTGATAGGCCGCCATGCGGTGATAAAGGACGTAGGCTTCGGCCCAGCGGCGCGACTGGATCAGCAGGCGCAGCGCGACCTGCTGCCGTATCGACATGAAACGCATGATGCTGCCGATCAGGGCGCTGCGATCCTGCGGGCCCGACTGTCCGGAGTTGAACATGTGCGAGGCGATGTACTCCAGGCCGCCGCGATAGGTGTCCCACTGGAACATGCATTCCTTGTTGCCCTGCTGCATCCGCGGATCATCGGAAATTGCGGTGACCCGGGCGAAAGGCTGCGGCATGAACAGGACGTCGGCCCGGTTCAACGCCCGGGCGGTGAAGAGGAATGCCCAGAAGATGAAAGGGGTGGCGCTGGAGATCGACTGGGCGAGGATGTCGCGCCGGACGATCAGGAACTCGGGGAAGACGTGGCGATCCAGGATGAACTGCAGCAGGGCGCGAAAGTCGCCCTTGCCGTGGCGTACCGGGGAGGGCAGGCTGTAGAAGGGCGACATGTCGCCGCCGCCCGGTCGGGCGTCGACCAGCATCCACGGCGCCTGCACCATGCCGATCTTGCGATCGGCTTCCATGATTCCGATGTATTCGACGACCCTGTCCGGGATGAGCAGGTCGTCATCGCCGAGGAAGACGGCATAGCGTCCCCGGGCGCGCTGCATGGCGAAGGCATAGTTGCTCAGGAAGCCGCTATTGCGTCTGCGACGATGGCAGCTGACCTCCGGTTCATCCGACAGCGAAGCCAGGTACGAGGCCGTGGCGTCCGTCGAGCAGTCGTCGACCAGGACGAGCTCGAAGCTGATCCCCAGCCGCCGGAACTCCTGCAGGTGGAACGTGACATTGCGCTCCAGCAGGAACTGCCGATTGAAGGTCGGCACGCAGATCGACAGGAGGATCTCGGACTTGGGCATCGGGAGTCTGCTTGTAAATGCGTCGGATCGCGGTCGTGCTTCCCACGCCATTCGGTCGACTATAGGGAGCGGGCCACCCGAGGGATCGGTGGCGGCCATGACCGGCCCCCCGGGACCGATAGCCGGCTTTCGACCGTTGGCGGCCGCCAACGCGCCTGGGGAGCCGCGACTTGCCGGTCAAGGGGCGCGACGATCCCGACGCTCACGCCAGAGTCGTTACGCCATCCGAGCTGAAGTGGCGGGCCGGTACCTTCCCGGGCACCGAGACGGTTTCGTCAACCCTGGCGACAATCTGCGCAAGCAGTAGCTGGCTGCAAGTGCGATTCGGCGCGATGCGACTCGTGATCTTTGTCACATCTCGAATCCTAAGTTAACGCCTGCCGCGGGGCTTTCCGTCTACCCTGGCGTAACTTGGTCGTAAGTCGTTGGAGACGGCATGAACTCGCGCACAATAAGCCAAGGCTTCCGCGTGCCGACTTCCGCGGGCGAGGAAGGCTTGCATGCAGGCCTTCCTGAAGAAGCAGAGGATCGCGACGAGGCCGAACCCACCGGGCTGGCGTACCTCGTCGTCTTCGCCATCGTGGCCGTCGTCACGGTGCTTGCGTTCATTCCAGTCTGGCTGCTGGTGCTGTGCCAGCGTGCCGTGCAGGTGGTGGAGGAGCTGGTCCACCCCCGGCGGTAGGCGTCGCCAGTCGCCCGCGCGAGCGCCCCGGCGCTGCGCCGGCGGCGTTCAGGGTTGGCTTGAAGTTACCGTCAGCGCGTCACCCGCGCCGGCGCCACCGATGCGCCCTCGATACCGTGGCGCTTCAGCCCGTTGGCCACGAAGCCGGAGGCCTTCATCTCCTCGATGAAGTCGCTCAGCCAGGCCTGCGCCGCGATCCGGCCCTTCGGCACCCCCATCGCCTGCTCGATGATCATGAAGCGTCCCGGCAGCAGGCGCACGCCACCGACCCGCTTGCCATCCATCTCCAGCTGCTGCTTCACGCCGGCCGCCACTTCCATCTTCTCGGCGAGGAACATGTCGACCACCGCCGGCGAAGTCGGCGAGCGCACCAGCGTCGCCGACTTGAGGTTGCGCGTCAGGTATAGGTCGTAGGCGCTGCCGCGGCCGACGACGACTCGCGTGCCGGGACGATCGACGTCCTCGTTGCGCTGCAGGGGAGAGTCGTTGCGCACCAGGTAGGCGCCCTCGATGATGACGTAGGGCGCGGTGTACTCCATGTCGGCGGCGCGCACCGGGTCGATCGCGACGAAGGCGAGATCGACTTCCCGCTTCTTGATCGCCTCCACGGTATTGCCCGCGGACGTGAAGGTCACCAATTCGACCGGCAGGTCGAGCCGCCGCGCCGCCTCGCGGGCGAGGTCGACGGACACGCCTTGCGGCTGGCCGTCCGGCCCCTTGCTGGCAAGGATTGGGTTGCCGTAGTTGATCGCCGCGCGCAGCTTGCCGGTAGCCCCGAGTTCCTTGGCGGCCGCGGCACGCTGCGCCTGCTGGGGTCCGGCGCAGCCCGCCAGCAGCACGGCAGCTGCGACCAATGTGGTTGCGATCATCTTCATTCGGGTCTCCTTGTTGGTTGTTGTTGCGTGTTGTCGAAAGCGCGATTCACGGAAGACTGGCGCGCGGGACGCCGCCGCCGGGAAGTCCGCCATTGCTCAGCGGGCAGGATCCCCGCGCCCCGGCGGTCCCTCGAAATTCGCGAGCAGGCGCGTCCTGCCGGCCAGCACGTGCTGCTCGGCGGCGGCGCGCGCCTGCGTGGCATCGCCGGCGGCGATGGCGTCGAAAATCGCCCGGTGCTCGATGTTCGAGCGACGCATGTGACCGAGGACATCGAAGTACCTGCGGCGCACCAGATGCAGCTCCTTGACGTAGTCGTCGTAGGCCTGCTGTGCCCGGCGATTGTTCGCCACGATCAGCACCAGCGCGTGGAACTGCAGGTTGAGCTCGTAGTAGCGGGTGCCGTCGCCGGCGTCGCAGGCTGAGTCCATCCCTTCCAGCAACTGTTCGAACCGGCGCTTGTGCGCTTCCGACAGATGCTCGCAGGCCCGCTCGGCCGCGTGGCCGAACACCAGCGCCCGGAGTTCGTAGACCTCGCTCATCTCGCGCAGCGACAACTGGCGCACGAACAC
The DNA here is from genome assembly GCA_023441105.1 of Pseudomonadota bacterium. The sequence goes on from JAEZQX010000004.1 coordinate 17,508, forward strand.
GCCGCGGTTCGGAATGGCCGTGACCAGCCCGAGTCCGGCCAGCACCTTCATCGCCTCGCGGATGGGCCCGCGGCTGGTGCCCATCCGCAGCGCCAGGGCCGCCTCGTTGAGACGTTCGCCCGGCCGGAACTCGCCATCGTAGATCAGCTGCTTGAGCTTCGCGACGACGGCGTTCGACAGGCCGGCAGACCGGCGCCCGGGGACGGGCTCGGCAAGCTGGGGCTCGGGCGTCGGCTCGATCATGGCCTCGGTCTTCGGGCTCGGCGATTGGCCCGGTCGCTCAGTCGACCTTGACCTTCGCGGACCTGACCAGTCCGACCCAGAACTTGCCGTCCTCCTGCAGGAAGCCGGCGAATGCTTCGGGCGAGTCCGACAGCGACACTTCGGTTCCCTGGCGCGCCAGCGCCGCCTTGACCGACGGCTGCTGCATGGCGGCCGTCGTCGCGTCGTAGATCTTTCGCGCCACCGCGGGCGGCGTGCCGGCGGGAGCGAACATGCCGTACCAGAACTCGATGTTGTACTCCGGCAGTCCAGCCTCCTTCATGCCTGGCACGTCGGGCACCAGCGCCGAACGCTCGCGGGTGCTGACGGCAAGGACCCGCAGCTTCTCGCCCACCATGGGGAGAACCGTCGGCGAAGTGCCGAAGGTGACCTGGGTCTCGTTGGCCATCACCGACTGGATGGCATGCGAGCCGCCGCGGTACGGGACATGGGTCATCTCGGTGCCGGTCAGCAGCCCGAACAGCGCCGCGCCGAGATGCGGCGCCGAGCCATTGCCGGAAGTCGAATAGTTCAGCTTGCCGGGGTCCTTCTTTGCGGCCGCGATGAGGTCCTTGACCGAGTTGATGCCGGTAGCCGGATTGACGGCCAGCACCAGCGGCGACGTCGTCATCTTGGTGATCGCCAGCAGGTCCTCGGGCTTGTACAGCAGCTTCGGGTTCAGCGCCGGGTTGACCGAAATGCTGCTGGGGCTCGCGATCAGCAGCGTGTAGCCGTCGGGGGCGGCCTTGGCGACGAAGTCGGCGGCGAGGCTGGAGCCGTTGCCCGGCTTGTTCTCGACCACCACGTTCTGGCCGATGGCCTTGCCGAACGCCTCGCTCATCGAGCGGGCGACCTGGTCGGCAGCGCCGCCGGGTGCGAAGCCGATCACCAGGCGGATGGTCCTGGAAGGGTAGTCGCCAGCCTGCGCCAGCGCCTGCAGTCCGACAGCGCTCAGGCCGATCGCCAGCGCCACTCTCATCGCTCTCATGCCAGGTCTCCTTCTCTCGTGGTTGGTCTTGTAGGGTCCGGCGGCCGCGTCGCTGTGTCTGGACCTCGCGATGCGCCGTGACGCGTCGGCATCAGGCAGCGACGGGCAGCCGCAGCACGATCTTGCCGACATGGCCGGCGCTTTCCATTCGTAGCTTGGCTGCCGGCAGCTCCTCGAATGCCACGACCTGGTCGATCTGCGGCCTGATCCGGCCGGCGGCGAAATGCGGCATGACTTCGGCGACAAAGCGAGGCACGGCGGCGGCGCGCTGGGCCTTGGTGCGCAGCTTGTTCGATACACCGAACAGCCGCAGGCGCCGGGCATGCAGGGCCTCGAGGTCGAGGTCGGCGTGCAGGACGCCGTCGACGTAGCCGACCGTGGCGAGCCGGCCTTCGAAGGCCATGGCGCGGATGTTCTCCGCGAACACCGAGCCGCCGACCGCATTGACCACCAGGTTCGCGCCGTGCCCGCCGGTCGCCTCCATCACCGCGGGGGCGAAGTCCGCCGCGCGGGTGCACAGGCCGACATCGAGGCCCAATGCGCGCAGCTTCTCCAGCTTGGGCGCCGAGCCGGAAGTGCCGATCACCCGGGCGCCCAGCAGCTTGCCGAGCTGCAGCGACGCAACCCCGACGCCCGACGACACGCCGTTGACCAGCAGCCATTCGCCGGCCTGGAGCCGTCCTTGCAGCACCAGCATGTCGAAGGAGACGAGAAAGGTCAGCGGGATGCTGGCGGCCTCTTCCCAGGACAGGGCGGCAGGCATCATCATCGCCTCGTCAACGTCCATCAGCGCGTACTCGGAGAAGGCGCCGGCGCAGCGGCCCATCACCCGGTCGCCGGGGGCGAAGCCGGCGACGTCGGCGCCGATGGCGACCACCTCGCCGGCGCCATCGCCGCCCATCGCCGTC
>JAEZQX010000014.1 GCA_023441105.1 Pseudomonadota bacterium
GCTTCATCCTCGACGTCAACGACGAGTTCGGCACCACCATCGTGCTGATCGAGCACGACATGGGGGTGGTCATGGACATTTCCGACCGGGTGGTGGTGCTCGACTACGGCCGCAAGATCGGCGACGGGCGGCCCGACGAGGTCCGCGACAACGAGGATGTGATCAACGCCTACCTCGGCGTGAATCACTAGCAGGGCGCAGGCCGGGGCACAGGCGGACGACGGGACATGGGTTTCTTCATCGAGGTCGTGCTGGGCGGGTTGATGGCCGGGGTGCTGTACTCGCTGATCGCGCTCGGCTTCGTGCTGATCTTCAAGGCCTCGGGCGTTTTCAACTTCGCCCAGGGGGCGATGGTGCTGTTCGGCGCGCTGGCGCTGGCGCGCCTGGCCGAATGGCTGCCGCGGTGGCTGCCGTTCACCGCGGGGATCGCGCTGCCGCTTGCCTTCGTGCTCGCTGCGGCGGTGATGGTGGCGCTCGCCTGGCTGGTGGAGCGGCTGGTGCTGCGCCACCTCGTCAACCAGGAGGGCATCGTGCTGCTGATGGCGACGCTCGGCATCACTTATTTCCTCGACGGCCTGGGCCAGACGATCTGGGGGTCGGATGTCTACAGCATCGACCTCGGGCTCAATCGCGAGCCGATGCTGGTGTTGCAGGACGTCTTCGAGGGCGGCGTGCTGCTCGACCGGGTGGACATCTTCGCGGCGGTGGTCGCGGCGCTGCTGGTGGTGGCGCTGGCGCTGTTCTTCCAGCGCACCCGCACCGGCCGGGCGCTGCGCGCGGTGGCCGACGACCATCAGGCGGCGCAGTCGATCGGCATTCCGCTGAACCGCATCTGGGTGATCGTCTGGTCGGTGGCCGGCTTCGTGGCGCTGGTATCGGGCATGGTCTGGGGCAGCAAGCTGGGCGTGCAGTTCTCGCTGTCGATCCTCGCGCTCAAGGCGCTGCCGGTGGTGATCCTGGGCGGCTTCACCTCGATTCCCGGCGCGATCATCGGCGGGCTGATCATCGGGCTCGGCGAGAAGCTGTCCGAGGTCTACATCGGGCCGATGATCGGCGGCGGCATCGAGACCTGGTTCGCCTACGTGCTGGCGCTCGCGTTCCTGCTGGTGCGTCCCCAGGGGCTGTTCGGCGAACGCATCATCGACCGCGTATGAAGAAGTTCCCCCCGAAGCAGGCACGCTGGAGCCATCGGCCTGAGGCCGATGTCGTTCGGCAGGCACGAACAATCCGCAGGGATTGTTCGTGTCCGGCCTCACCCCCCCAGGGGGCGCCGCCAGCGGCCGGGCAAAGCCCGTTCCGCGGCGGCCGCTGGGTTTGGCTGCGTCTGGCCTGGGCGCGGCACGGTCGGATCAGTGGGCGTTGCGATGATCTATAGAGAGAACGGGCAGTTCAAGACGAGCTACCAGGCGGACTCGCAGATCTTCCCGATCCTGCAGGACCGCTGGGCGATGCTGCTGTTCATCGCCTTCATCTTCGTCGCGGTGCCGCTGCTGGCCTCGGACTACCTGTTCCTGTCGATCATCAATCCGTTCCTGATCCTGGCGCTCGCCGCCATCGGCCTGAACCTGCTGGTCGGCTACTGCGGGCAGATCTCGCTGGGGACGGCGGCGTTCATGTCGGTCGGCGCGTATACCGCGTACAACCTGGTGGCGCGGATCCCGGGAATGAACCTGATCGCCGCGTTCCTGCTGGCCGGCGTGGTGGCGATGACCTTCGGCGTGCTGTTCGGAATCCCGAGCCTGCGCATCCGCGGCCTTTACCTGGCCGTGGCGACGCTGGCCGCGCAGTTCTTCGCCGACTGGGCGTTCCAGCGCATCGGCTGGCTGACCAATCATTCCTCGTCGGGCTCGGTGTCGGTGCCGACACTGGACCTGTTCGGCTGGATCATCGATCGGCCGGTCGAGAAGTACCTGCTGTGCCTCGGCTTCGTGGCGGTCTTCGCGCTGATGGCGAAGAACCTGGTGCGCGGCCACATGGGCCGCACCTGGATGGCGATGCGCGACATGGACGTCGCCGCCGAGGTGATCGGCATCCGGCCGGTCTACGCCAAGCTCACCGCCTTCGCGGTCAGCTCCTTCTTCGTCGGCGTCGCCGGCGCGCTGTGGGCCTTCGTGCACCTCGGCTCCTGGGAGCCGGCGGCCTTCGACATCAACCGCTCGCTGAACCTGCTGTTCATGATCATCATCGGCGGGCTCGGCTCGATCCTCGGCAGCTTTCTCGGCGCGGCCTTCATCGTTGTCCTGCCGATCGCGCTCAGCCAGGTGCCGGGATGGCTCGGGATCTACATGTCGGTCGCCACCGCCGCCCACCTCGAGGCGATGATCTTCGGCTCGCTGATCGTGTTCTTCCTGATCGTCGAGCCGCATGGGCTGGCGCGGCTGTGGTCGATTGGCAAGGAGAAGCTGCGGATGTGGCCGTTCCCGTATTGAGCGCGGGCCGCCGCCAGCGATGGCTCAGGCACGGCGCGCGTTTCCCTTTTTCATGCTCCGGCATGCCGGCGTTCGTTCACCAAGAGGAGACTGAGATGAGGCAGACAAAATCACCGCGGCTGCGGACTCGGCTGCAGCTGGGACTGACCGCCGGCCTGGGGGCGGCATTGCTCGGCGTCGCCGCGCTGGCGACGCTGCTGCCCGCCGGCCAGGCCGGCGCGCAGGAGGCGAAGGAGCAGTTCTTCCCGCTGCTTGCCTACCGCACCGGCGCCTACAGCCCGAACGGCACGCCGTGGGCCAACGCGAAGCAGGACTACATCAAGATGATCAACGCCCGCGACGGCGGGATCAACGGCGTGAAGATCACCTTCGAGGAATGCGAGACCGGCTACGCGACCGATCGCGGCGTCGAATGCTACGAGCGGCTCAAGAACAAGGGGCCGACCGGTGCCACGCTGATCGATCCGCAGGCGACCGGCATCACCTTCGCACTCACCGACAAGGCGCCCGGCGACAAGATCCCGCTGCTGACGCTCGGCTACGGCCTGGCGGCGTCGCAGGACGGCATGGCGTTCAAGTGGAACTTCCCGCTGCTGGGCAGCTACTGGACGGCGGCCGACATCCTCATCCAGCATATCGGCAAGAAGGAAGGCGGCGTCGACAAGCTGAAGGGCAAGAAGATCGCCCTCGTCTATCACGACTCGCCCTTCGGCAAGGAGCCGATCCCGCTGCTGGAGGAGCGCGCCAAGATGCACGGCTTCGAGCTTTCCAAGCTGCCGGTGACGGCGCCGGGCGTGGAGCAGAAGTCGGTCTGGCTGCAGGTGCGCCAGCAGCGGCCCGACTACGTGCTGTTGTGGGGCTGGGGCGTGATGAACTCGACCGCGCTGAAGGAGGCGCAGGCCACCGGCTACCCGCGCAACAAGATGTACGGCGTGTGGTGGTCGGGTGCCGAGCCGGACGTGCGCGACATCGGCGAGGGTGCCAAGGGCTACAACGCGCTGACGATGCAGTACGGCACCGGCCAGGGCAAGGTGCACCAGGACATCATCAAGCATGTGCATGACAAGGGCCAGGCTTCGGGACCGCGCGAGGAGATCGGCACGGTGCTCTACAACCGCGGCCTGCTGATCCAGATGCTGGCCATCGAAGCGGTGCGCACCGCGCAGGAACGCTTCGGCAAGGGCAAGGCAATGACCGGCGAGCAGGTGCGCTGGGGGCTGGAGAACCTGTCGCTCGACCAGAAGAAGCTCGATGCGCTCGGCTTCGCGGGGATGATGCGGCCGGTCAGCACGTCCTGCGCCGACCACATGGGCTCGA
>JAEZQX010000120.1 GCA_023441105.1 Pseudomonadota bacterium
GCCCAAGACGGTGCCGTCGACGGCCGTGCAGTACCTGAAGCGGCCGGCGCCGAGCTATCCGGCCTACTCGCGGCGCGCCGGCGAAACCGGACGGGTGGTGGTGCGGGTACTGATCGACGAGAAGGGCGATCCGCTCAGACTGGAAATGCAGGAGTCGTCGGGCTTCGCGCGACTCGACGACAGCGCGATGTCGGCGATCCGCGCCGCGCGCTTCAAGCCCTACACCGAGGACGGGCAGACCCGCTCGGTATGGGTACTGATACCCATCGTGTTCGACCTGGAGAAGTGAACGTGAATGAACCTGTAACCCTTGGCTTCGGGCACTTCATTGCCCAGAGCGACATGGTCAGCAAGGTGCTGCTCGGCATCCTGGTGCTGATGTCCATCGTCTCGTGGGCGCTGATCGTGTCGAAGGGCATCTCGCAGATGCTGCGCAAGGCCCGCAGCGACAAGTTCCTGCAGATGTTCTGGAATGCCAGCTCGCTGCAGGCGGTCCAGCACGAGATCGCCACCCACGGTGTGCGCGATCCATTCGCCCATTTGGCGGCGCATGCCATGCACGCCCAGGCGCATCATGCGCGCTATGGCTCCTCCAAGCTCGAGGAGGCGGGCACTGCGCAGGATTTCCTCACCCGCACCATCAAGAAGGTGCTCGACGAGGAAACGGTGCGGCTCGAAAACGGCCTGACGGTGCTGGCCACCATCGGCGCGACCGCGCCTTTCGTGGGGCTCTTCGGCACCGTCTGGGGCGTCTATCACGCGCTCGTGGCCATCGGCTTGAGCGGTTCGGGTTCGCTCGACAAGGTCGCAGGCCCGGTCGGCGAAGCCCTGATCATGACCGGTCTCGGCCTGGCAGTCGCGCTGCCGGCCGTCATGGGCTACAACTGGCTCACGCGCAGCAACCGCGTGCTGACCGCGAAGCTCGATGCCTTCGCCTTCGAGCTCTTCGCCTTCCTGTCGTCCGGGCAGACGCTGCGCACCGGCAACCAGTCGCCGGCCGAGAACCTGCGCAACCTCAGCCTCGCGGGCGGCCAGGACGTCGGCAACTCGTCGATGGCCGCGATGAAGTAGCCCCCATCCTTCGACCCCAAGGAACAGCCATGGCATTCGCAAGCTTCGACTCCAGCCGCGCCAGCGCGCCGATGGCCGAGATCAACATGGTCCCGCTCATCGACGTGATGCTGGTGCTGCTGGTCATCTTCATCGTGACCGCGCCGCTGCTCACCAACACCGTCCGACTCGACCTGCCGCGAGCCGACGCCGCCGCCACCGACACGAAGCCGGACAAGATCGAGTTCTCCATCGACGCGAGCGGCAACCTCTTCTGGAACAGCGCCCCCGTCAGCCGGCCGGACGCGGCGGCACGCTTCGCGGAGGCCGCGGCCCGCCAGCCGCAGCCGGAGCTGCACCTGCGCGCCGACCAGGCGGCCCCCTATCGCTACGTGGCCGAGACCATGGCCGACGCGTCGAAGGCGGGCCTGAGCAAGATCGGCTTCATCAGCGCCCGCGAGTAGCGCCGCCGCACAGCCCGGCAGCGGGCTCGAATAGCTGCCGCGTCACCGGTCCAGCCCAGTCCCGCGCGACAGCGCTGCCGGATCTGGCGCAGAATCGCCCTCTTCCAGACCAGAGAGGAGGTGACATGGCACAACAGTCGGGCGACCAGCTTGCGTGGATCACGGGCGGCGCAACCGGAATCGGCTTCGCGTCGGCGAAGGCGCTCGGTGCAGCCGGCTTCAAGGTGGTGATCTCCGGGCGCCGCGCAGAAGAACTCGACAAGGCGGTGGCGACGCTGGCGGCGTCCGGCGTGACCGCGCAGTCCCAGCCGCTGGACGTGTCCGATGCGGCCGCGGTCCAGGCCGTGGCCGACACCATCCTCGCCGAGCACGGCCGCATCGACGCGCTGGTGCTGTCGGCGGGAACGAACATCCCGAATCGTGCCTGGAAGAACATCACGCCGGAAGCCTTCGCCCGGGTGAGCGCCATCAACCTCAACGGCGTCGCCTACTGCATCTCGGCAGTGCTGCCGGCGATGCGCAAGGCGGCCTCGGGAACCATCGTGGTCGTCTCCTCGTGGGGAGGCTGGCGCTTCCTGCCCTTCACCGGCGCCGCCTACGGAGCGACCAAGATGGGCCTCGCGCCAATGGTCGAGAGCATCAACTACGAGGAATGCCACAACGGCATCCGCGCCTCGCTGGTGTGTCCCGGCGAGGTCGCTACGCCCATCCTGCGATCGCGGCCGCTGCCGCCGCCCGAGCAGGACATCGCGCGGATGCTGCAACCGGAGGACGTCGCGTCGGCAATCGCCTACGCGGTGACGGCGCCGCCCCGGGTGTGCATCAACGAGCTGGTGATCGCGCCGAGCTGGAACCGGATCTATCTCGGGGCTGATGATCTCAAGACGAAACGCTGAGGCGGTGACGCTCACGAACAGCGCAGGTGCCGCTCCTTGATCGTGCGCATCACCAGATCCGGGTCCTGCTGCCACCAGTGGTTCGAGAAGATCTCGCATTCGTGCAGGCCGCGATAGCCCTGCGCCTGCACCATCGCCCGCAGCGCCTTCAGGTCGATCACGCCGTCGCCCATCATGCCGCGGTCGAGCAGCAGGTCCCGGGTAGGCACCAGCCAGTCGCAGATGTGATAGCCGAGCAGCCGCCTGCCGCCGATGCGCTCGATGGCGCGGGCAAGGTTGGGATCCCACCAGACATGATAGGCGTCGACCGCGACGCCGATCGCACCCGAAGGCGACTGTCCCTCGGCCAGCGGCTCGACCGCATCGCAGATGTCGAGCGCCTGGTCGATGGTGTTGACGCAGGCGCGGTCCGCGCAATACATGGGGTGCAGCGGTTCGATCGCCAGCGGCACCTTGCCACGGGCGTACTCCAGCAGCTCGGCGATTCCGTCGAACACCATCTGGCGCGCACCCGGCAGGTCCTTCGAGCCGGGCACGATGCCGCCGACCACCAGCACCAGGCATTGCGCGCCGAGGGTGGCAGCGTCGTCGACCGCGCGCCGGTTGTCGTCGAGCGCGGCGCGTCGGCCGGCCGCGTCGGCCGCCGGGAACATCCCGCCGCGGCACAACCCGGTGACCGTCAACCCGTGCTGGCGGATCAGCCGGGCGGCCTCGTCGACGCCCAGTTCGGCCAGCTTGTCACGCCAGGGCGAGATGCCGCGCACTTCGTGGCGCGCGCACGCCTCGATCATCTGGCGCAGGTTCCACTGCTTGCCGACGGTCGCGGTGTTGAGCGACAGCTGGTCCGGCGAGGGTGCCGCCAGGCTCACCGCGGACTCCGCGCGTCGATGCCGTGGGTGGCGAGCAGCTGGGTCATGCGGGCACAGGCAAGCTCCGGATCTTCCAGCAGGCCGGCGGCGTCGGCCAGGCGGAACAGCTCCGACAGGTGCAGGATGTTGCGGCTCGACTGCTGGCCGCCCACCATCACGAAATGGTCCTGGTGCCCGTTGAGCCAGGCCATGAACACCACGCCGGTCTTGTAGAAGCGGGTCGGTGCGCAGAAGATGTGCCGGGACAGCGGCACGGTCGGACCCAGGATCCGATGGAAGCTTTCGCTGTCGCCTTTCGCCAGCGCCGACAAGGCGGCCGATGCGGCCGGCGCGATCGCGTCGAAGATGCCCAGCAACGCGTCGGAATGACCGTGCTCGTCGCCGGCGATCAGCTCGGCGAAGTTGAAGTCGTCGCCGGTGTACATGCGGATGCCGGGCGCCAGACGCCGGCGCATCACGATCTCCTTGTCCTTGTCGAGCAGCGAAATCTTGACGCCATCGACCTTGTCGGCGTGGCGGTTGAGGATGTCGAGCGCGACATCCATCGCCGGCAGCGGATCGGCATGACCCCAGTAGCCGGCCAGTGCCGGATCGAACATGTCGCCCAGCCAGTGGATCACCACCGGCTCGCGCGCCTGGGTCAGCAGCCGGTCATAGACCCTGGCATAGTCGTCCGGCGCCCGGGCGCCGGCGGCAAGCGCGCGGCTGGCCATCAGGATCAGCCGCCCGCCGAGCGCCTCGATCGCCTCCATTTGCGACTCGTAGGCGGCGATCACCTCGTCGATGCCCAGCGAAGCCGACGGCGCGAGATGGTCGGTGCCGCAGCCGGAGGCGATCAGCGCTCCCGGATGATCCGTCGCCGCATCCAGCGAGCGGCGGATCAGCTCGAGCGAAGTCGGCCAGTCCAGCCCCATGCCGCGCTGCGCGGTGTCCATCGCCTCGGCAACGCCGAGTCCGAGCGCCCACAGCCGCTTGCGATAGGCGATGGTGGTGTCCCAGTCGATGGCGGCGGTGAGCCAGGGATCGGCCGGCGACAACGGGTCGGCGACCACGTGGGCGGCGGAATAGGCGACGCGATTGAAGGCGCCCTGCGCCTTCTGCGGAAAGCCTTTCGGCTGCGACAGGGTGTAGGTCCGCGGCACGCCGCTGGTGTCGGGAAGTATCAGTGCAGGCATGGCGTTTCTCTCGTCGGGATGTTCAGCGGAGGTTGCAGGAGAGTCGGTTGTTCTGGAATCGTCGAGCTGTTTGGACGTTCGGGGCGTACGGGATGTTCGGGACGTCACGGCGACGACCGACGGCCTCCGTCAGGCGGGAGGCGACGGATTCGCCTGGGTAGCGGTGAGCGCGGCGATCACCGCTGCATTGTCCTGCTCGCCGAAGCCGAGGTCGATTGCGCGGTCGAGCAGCTCGAGATGCGCCCGGGCAAGAGGCAGACCCGCGCCCTCGCCCCCGGCCTCCGCGAGGATCAGGGCGAGGTCCTTGCGATGCTGGGCCAGGCGCGAGCGCGGTGCGAACTCGCGCGCGACCATCCTCTCGCCCACCGTGTCCACGGCCCGCGAATAGGCCGGCGACAGGCGCAGCATGTCCAGGAAGCGCTTGCCATCAAGGCCCAGGCGCTCGGCAAGCACGAGACCCTCTGCCAGCGCGGCGCGGTTCAGACCAAGCACCAGATTGGATGCCAGCTTGGCTCGGGCGCCGGCGCCCGGCGGGCCGACGTGGAAGTGACGCGGACTCAGCACGTCGATGACGTGGGCGTGCCGCGACACGCTCGCATCGTCCGCCCCGAGCAAGGCCAGCGCCTCTCCTTCGAGGATCTGGACGCTGGATCCCGACAGTGGCATCTCGATGAACTCGATCGATCGCTCGCGCAGCGTCGCCGCGACCGCTTCGACGGCGCCAGGACTGCACGTGGCGGCGTTGATCACCAACGACGGCGCGACACCGGTGGCCGGGCCGGCAGCGGCAAGCTGTCCGACGACGTCGATCAGCTGTCGGTCGTCGAAGACGCAGACCACTGCGACCAATCCAGGCTGCAGCAGGCGCCGCAGGTCCGGCACCGTGGCGATGCCGCAGGCACGCGCAGCGGCGACCGCGGACGGCGACACGTCGAACCCCAGCACCGGGAAGCCGGCTGCCAAGGCACGCTGCGCCAGCGCCCGGCCGACATGGCCGAGCCCGATCACGCCGATGGCTGTCGCAGCCACGCTCAAATCCTCCTGCCAGGACACACGCCGCGCGTCACTGCACCTTGATCCCGGCGTCGGCAATGATCTTGCCGACGGACCGATAGTCGTCCTGCACGAACCTGGCGAACTCGGCCGGCGACGATTGCTGGGTATCGAATCCCTGCTCGGCCAGACGGGTCTTGAGCTCGTCTTCGCCGAGGATCTTGTTGACCTCGGCGTTGAGCAGCTTCACCACGCCTGGCGGCGTCTCGCCCGGTGCCCACAGCCCGTACCAGGCATAGAACTCGAAGCCGGGCACGCCCGATTCGGCCACCGTCGGCACCGACGGCAACGCGGCCAACCGGGTGGCGGAGGTGACCGCCACCGCGCGGATCCGACCGCTCTTGACGTGCGGCATGGCGCCCAGCGCCGGCTCGACGAACCCCTGTATCTCGCCGCTCATGAGGTCCACATAGGCCGGCTGCGAGCCCTTGTAGGGCAGCACGAACAGGTCCATGCCGGTGCGTCCCTTCAGAAGTTCGGTGGCAATATGGCCGCCGGAGCCGACGCTGCCGATCGCGAAATTGAGTTTGCCGGGATTGGCCTTCGCATAGGCCACCAGCTCACCGAAGTTCTGCGGCGGCAGGTTCGGGGTCAGGCAGACGATCAGCGCACCCTTGGCCAGGAGGGCGACCGGCGTGAAATCCCTCTCCAGGTCATAAGGCGTCTTGAGCAGGTGCTGGTTGATGACAAGGTTGCCGGCGTTGACGAGCAGGGTGTAGCCGTCTCCCGGCCGCTTCGCGACATGGTCCGACCCGATCACGCTGTTGCCGCCGGCCTTGTTCTCGACGACGACGTTCTGTCCAAGCGATGCGGTGAGACGCTGTGCGATGTGCCGAGCCAACGCATCGACCGATCCTCCAGGCGGGAACGGCACGATGATGCGGATCGGTTTGTCGGGATACGGTTGCTGGGCCGAGCCACTGCTGGCCAGCGCCGCAACCGCTGCGCCGATCGCCACCTTCCCCAGGAATCCGCGTCGATCGACCATCACTGTCTCCTTGGCGCCGTCCCGTTCCGATCAAGCAGGCAGCTCGCGCAGGTCGACCCAGCGGCGCTCCTGCCAGGATTGCAGGCCAGCCTCCACGAGCTGCACCCCCTTGGCGCCTTCGCGCAGGCCCCACGGGAACGGCGTGTTCTCCTCGAGGTGGCGGATGAACAGCTCCCACTGCGCCTTGAAGGCGTTGTCGAACACCGCCGTGTCCGGCACGGCCTGCCAGCCATCGAAGAAATCGATCGGCTGCGGCAGGTCGGGGTTCCACACCGGCTTGGGCGTGTTGACCCGCGGCTGCGTGCGGCATTCGCGCAAGGTGGCCACGGCGGAGCCGTGCGTGCCGTCGACCTGCAGCGTCAGCAGGTCGTCGCGCCGCACCCGGACGCACCACGAGCTGTTGAAATGCGCGATCACGCCCTGGTCGGTCTCGAAGGTGGCGTAGGCTGCGTCGTCCGCGGTGGCGGCGTACGGCTTGCCCTGCTCGTCCCAGCGCTGCGGGATATGGGTGGCGCCCAGGCACGAGACGCTCTTGACGTTGCCGAACAGGTTGTCGACCACATAGCGCCAGTGGCACAGCATGTCGAGGATGATGCCACCGCCGTCTTCCTTGCGGTAGTTCCAGGACGGCCGCTGCGCCGGCTGCAGGTCGCCTTCGAACACCCAGTAGCCGAACTCGCCGCGCACCGACAGGATGCGGCCGAAGTAGCCCGAGTCGATCAGCATCTTGAGCTTGAGCAGGCCCGGCAGCCACAGCTTGTCCTGCACGACGCCATGCTTGACGCCGGCCTTGCGCGCCGCTTCATAAATCTCCATCGCTTCGGCAAGATTGGTGGCCGAGGGCTTCTCGCAATAGACGTGCTTGCCGGCGGCGATTGCCTTCTTGATCAGCGACGGGCGCATCTGCGTGGTGGCGGCATCGAAAAATACGGTGTCGCCCTTGCTGGCCAGCGCCTTGTCGAGGTCGGTGCCCCAGCGCTCGATGCCGTGCTGCTTCGCCAGCGCCTGCATCCGCTCCTCGCCGCGGCCGATCAGGATCGGGTCCGGCATGACGCGGTCGCCGTTGGACAGCCTCACCCCGCCCTGCTCCCGGATCGCCTTGATCGAGCGGATCAGGTGCTGGTTCATTCCCATGCGGCCGGTGACGCCGTGCATCACGATGCCCAGTTTCTTCGTTGCCATCATTTCTCCATCGAATCGTGCAAGTCGCCGGACTTCAGCCGGCCGGATTTCCCATCGTCAGCCGCCGGCTCAGGTGATGCGCAGCTTCAGGCTGTCATCATAGGGCAGAGCCGGATGCTCGAAAAAGGTGTGCGCATTCACGTAGTGCAACGCGCAGGCGCGGCGCCAGCGGGTCGACAGGTTCGGCCCCGACTGGTGGAAGGTGTTGCCATGGTGGAAGGAAACGCCGCCGCGCATCACCGGTGCCGGCATCATCGGCTGACGATCGAGGATCGCCTGCGGCAGCTGCAGGTTGAACGGCTCGCCAGGCGGGGCTTCATGCGGATAGACCGGGCCGAGGTTGGTGCCTTCGCCGAAGTAGAGGCAGCCGTTCTCCAGCGTCGCGTCGTCGAGCGCGATCCAGGCGGTCACGACGCCTTCCGGATCGTTGGGCCCGAAGTAGAAGTTGTCCTGGTGCGCCGGCTTCGGTCCGCCGCCTTCGGGGGGCTTGAAGAAGATCTGGCTGAAGTAGACCCATACGCCCGCCCCGATCATCTGCTCGACCAGCGAAACCAGCGCCGGGGCGGACGCCAGCCGGCGGACGGCTTCACGATGGTGATGGGGGTTGTCGAGCTTGCGCAGCACCGCCCGGGCGGTGACCCCGCCGTCGACATACCAGGCCCGCTGCGACGCCGGCAACTCGGCCAGGAATTCCTCCCCCCAGCGCTCGATGTCGCCGACCACCGTCGCGGTCTCGTGCTCGTCGAACACCCGCGGCACCGTCAGGTGGCCCACGCGGCGATAGTGCGCGAGGTCGGCCTCCGTCAATTTCATGCTCTTCTCCGCGAGATGGCTTGGCAACCGGTGCTGCCCGCCAGCCGACGCAGTCGCCGATGGCGAGCAGTGCCCGGGCAGCCGTGCCGCTAATTAACTGTATAGTTAATACTGTACGCCCAACGGGCCGTCGACGTCAACGCGGCTTGAAGCGAGGTCAGGCGCTGCATTACCATCGTCAGTCACGGCGATTGTCACCAACCGGTTAACTCGCCGCTCCTCCCGCAACGGTCCTTTCCGCCAACCGAATCGCCGGAAAATCCGGCACCGCCGGCCGCGCAAGGCCCCCATTCCAAAGAGCAACATGCCAAGGATCAAGACTACCGTCGTCGGTTCGTATCCCGTGCCGGACTGGCTGATCAACAGCCCGTCGGAGCAGGCCCTGATGGACGCCACCCGGCTGATCATCAACATCCAGGAGCAGGCTGGCGTCGAGGTCGTGTGCGACGGCGAGCTCTACCGGTTCGACATCAACCATCCCGAGACCAATGGGATGATCGAATACTTCGTGAAGCCGATGGACGGCGTCACCCAGCGCTTCTCCTTCGACGAGCTGATCGCCTATCGCTCGAGCACCGGCATGAAGTTCCGCACCCGTCCCCCCGGCACGGTGGTCGGCCCGATCGGGCACGGCAGCCTCGACCTGCCGCTTGCCTGCTCGCGCGCCAAGGCACTGGCCAACAACACTTTCAAGTTCACCGTGACCGGGCCGCACATGCTGGCCAAGACGCTGATCAACAAGCACTACGCGGACACGCCCGAGCTGGCGCATGCGATCGCCGATGCCCTCGCCCAGCAGATCCGCCACCTGGACGCCGACGTCGTACAGATCGACGAGGCCAACCTGCCAGGTCACCCGGAGGAATGGGAGTGGGCGGCATCGGCCATCAACCGCATGCTCGACGCGGTCCCCGGCACCCCTGCCGTCCACCTGTGCTTCGGCAACTACGGCGGCCAGTCCATCCAGAAGGGAAGCTGGGATCAGCTGATGCGCTACCTCAACGCGCTGCATGCGGACCACGTGGTCCTGGAATGTGCCCACCGCCCGCCCGAGGAGCTCGAGGCGTTCAAGGGCCTGCGCCCCGAGATCGGCTTCGGCCTCGGTGTGGTCGACATCAAGGCAACCGACATCGAGAGTGCCGACCAGGTCGCGCGCGCCATCGAGCGGGCGGAGAAGGTGCTCGGTGCCGGGCGCGTGCGCTATATCCATCCCGACTGCGGCTTCTGGATGCTCAAGCGCTCCATCGCCGACGCGAAGATGCGCGCCCTGGTGCTCGGCCGCGATCTCTTCGAAGGGGCTCGCAGCCAATGAGCGGCAACGACCTGCCCCTGCCGGCACGCTTCGCGGACGTCGCGGAGCTCGAGGAATTCATGACCCGGCCCTCCGCCGCCCTGGTCGACGATCTCGCCGGCGTGGCTGGCGACATCATGGTGCTGGGCGTCGGCGGCAAGATGGGACCGACGCTCGCCAGGATGGCCAAGCGGGCGGCGCCCGGCAAGCGGGTGATCGGCGTGGCCCGCTTCTCCGACCCGTCGCTCAAGACGACGCTGGAAAGCCAGGGCGTTGAATGCATCGCCTGCGACCTTCTGGACCGCGACGCGATCGCCCGGCTGCCCAACGTCGGCGACGGCGTCAGCAACATCATGTTCATGGCCGGCCACAAGTTCGGCGCGGCCGACAACGCCTCGCTCACCTGGATGATGAACGTGGGCGTGCCGCTGATGGTGGCGGAAGCCTATCGCGAGGCCCGGATCGTCGCCTTCTCCACCGCCTGCGTCTATCCGTTCGTCCCGGTGGACGGTCCCGGCGCCAGCGAGGAAACGGCGGCGACGCCGCCGAGCGGCGACTATGCCAATTCGTGCGTCGGCCGCGAGCGGATGTTCGAGTATGCCTCGCGCAAGTACGGCACGCCGGGACGGCTGGTGCGGCTTTCCTACGCGATCGACACCCGCTACGGCGTGCTCCACGACGTCGCCACCGCCGTCCATGCCGGGGTGACGCTGGACCTCACCATGGGTCATGCCGACGTCATCTGGCAGGGCGACGCCAACGAGCAATCGCTGCGGCTCTTCGCCCACTGCACCGCGCCGACGAGCCCGATCAACATCACCGGGCCGTCGCACACCAGCATCCGCTGGCTGGCGGAGGAGTTCGGCAAGCGCCTGGGGCGCAAGCCGCAGTTCAGCGGCACCGAGGCCGAAACCGCCTGGCTCGAGGACACGAGCCAGGCGCAGCGCCTCTTCGGCAAGCCGCCGGTGCCGCTGGAGCGGATGATCGACTGGGTGGCGGACTGGGTCAGCCGCGGCCAACCCAGCCTCGGCAAGCCGACGCATTTCTCCACCCGAGATGGCAAGTACTGAGGTCGCGCGCGCTGTTCCAGATTCCGCCATCCGTGCCCTGAGCGAGTCCGACCTTCCCGGCTGTCTCGCGCTGTCGCGCGCGGCGAGCTGGAACCAGAACGAAGCCGACTGGCGCTTGATGCTCGCGCTGGGCCGCGGCTGGGGGATCGCGATCGCAGCCGGCACCGAGGGTGCCGAGACTCCCGCCGGCCAGGGCGAGGTGCTGGCCGCATCGGTCGTCGTCATTCCCTATCCGGCGGCTCCCGGCCTGCCGGACGGCGGCTCCGCCGGTTGCGCCTGGGTCAGCATGGTGCTGGTGCTGCCGCAATTCCGCCGGCGCGGACTGGCCGGCCGGCTGCTGCGCCACGCGCTCGCCTACCTGCGCGAGCAGGGATCGCTGCCGGTGCTCGACGCGACGCCGGACGGCTACCCGGTCTACATCCAGGAAGGTTTCGAGCCGTCGTGGGGCTTCCGCCGCTACCGCCGGGCGGCGGTGTCGCTCGATCCCGAGGCCGCGGCCGCCCCGCGCAGCCGCTGCATCGAGGAGCAGGACTGGCCGGCGCTGCTGGCCCTGGATGCGCCGGCCTTCGGCGCCGATCGCAGCCGGGTGCTGCGCGCGCTGGCCGGGCGGTTGCCGGCAGCCGCGCGGCTGGTGGAGGAGGATGGCCGCATCACCGGCTACATCCTCGGCCGCGACGGCGTCGATGCCTGCCAGCTCGGGCCTCTGGTGACGCGCGACGCCGCAACGGCGCAGCTGCTGATCGACGACGTGCTGGACCGGGTGGGCGGTCCGGTGCAGGTCGACCTGGCCGACCGCCATCTGGTGTTGCTGGAGGGACTGGTTGCGCGCGGCTTCCTGTTGCAGCGGCCGTTCACGCGTATGGCCCGGGGCGCGGCGGCGCCGGGAGATCCGGCGCCGGTGGTGCTGGTGGCCGGGCCGGAGCTCGGCTGACCGCCGGGGGCCGGGCGGGGCGGCTGCAACCCGCCTGCTGCCCTGCGCCGCCCGGCCGGCCTGGTCCTACTTGGTCATCTTGATCGAGCGATCGAGGAACTCGTTGGTGTAGACGCTCTTGACGTCGAATTCCTTGTCGAGGCCGATGTACTCCTTCACCAGCGCGTAGTCGTCGGCCATCCGCTTGTCGTCGTGGATGCCCAGCGCCCCCTCGCGGGAATACTTGTCGCTCATCAGCACCTCGACCAGCTCCCAGTTCTGCAGCTCGTTGTCGAACTTGAGCGCGCCGTTGGCGTCGATCATCGCCTGCACGCATGGCTTGGGTTCCTTCACGCAGGCGGCGAAAGCGCGCTGCGTCACCTTCACGAACTTGTCGACCGTCGGCTTGTTGGACGCCAGGTACTTGGCGTTGACGATGATCGAATTGCCGTAGGGGTTCTGGCCGGCGTCGCGCCAGGCGAGGAAGCCCATGTCGTCGCCGAGCTCGCGCTGGAAGATGTGGTGGATGTTGTAGAACGAGGTGGTGGCATCGATCGCCTTGGACTTGAGGGCGGCGAGCTTGGAGTTGGCATCGATGTTGACCCAGGTCACCGACTTGGGATCGATGCCGTTAGCCTTGGCCAGCGCCGGCCACATGACCCGCGCGCCGTCGCCGGCCGGGTTGCCGATCTTCTTGCCGACCAGGTCCTTGATGCCGTTGATGCCGGAGCTCTTGAGCCAGTACATGCCTTGCGGCGAATTGGCGTAGACGTTGTACACGGCGACGGTGTCGGCGCCCTTGCCCTTCGCGACCAGCACGCCGGCCATGTCGGCGAGGCCGATCTGGTTGGCGCCCGCCCCCACCTTCTGGGTGGCCAGTGCGGAGCCCTTGCCCGGCTCGATCGACAGGTCGATGCCCTCCTTCTCGTACCAGCCCATCTTCTTGGCGTAGTAGTAGGGGACATGGTCGCCGCCCGGCACCCAGTTGAGGATGAAGTCGATCTTCTGCTGCGCCTGGGCAGCGGTCGATGCCATCAGTCCGGCAGCGAGCATTGCCGCGATGGCGGCGCCAATCTTGATTCGGTTAGGCATGGAATCTCCAGTTGTCTTCGTTGGGGCAGCAGGCGATGCTGCGGCATTTTTCGCGGCCGGCCCGAGTTATGGCCGGCCTGGGCTTGAGCGGAGCAATAGGGTAAATTAACCGCCTGGTTACATCAATAAAATTATATTTTAGGGGCCCGACGGGCCCCCTCGGAATCCCACGGAATCCCCTAGCATGAAGCTCCACTGGTCTGACCTGCCCGCCGAGACGCTTGCGCTGCTGCGCCGCGGCTGCGCCATCCCGGCCCATCCGCTGGCGCTCGATGCGCAACGCCAGCTGGACACGACCCGCCAGCGCGCGCTGAGCCGCTATTACCTCGACGCCGGCTCCGGCGGCCTCGCCGTCGGCGTGCATTCCACCCAGTTCGCCATCCGCGACGTCGGCCTCTACGAGCCGGTGCTGGCGCAGGCGGCGCAGGTGGCGCGTGAGTGGACGCAGCGGCCGTTGGTGATGGTTGCCGGCCTTGCCGGGCGCACCGAGCAGGCGCGTCGCGAAGCGCAGGTGGCGCTGGGCAACGGCTATCACGCCGGCCTGCTGTCGCTGGCGCCGATGAAGGGCGCGTCGCTCGACGAACTGGTGGAGCATTGCGAGGCGATCGCCGAAGTGATCCCGCTGGTGGGCTTTTACCTGCAGACCGCGGTCGGCGGCATCGCCCTGCCGATGGAGTTCTGGCGCCGCTTCGCCGCCATCGACAACGTCGTCGCCATCAAGATGGCGCCCTTCGACCGCTACCGCACGCTCGACGTGATCCGCGGCGTGGTGGCGGCCGGCGCCGAGGACCGCGTCACCCTCTACACCGGCAACGACGACCACATCGTGCTGGACCTGCTCGCCCCCTTCCAGGTGAAGCGCGGCGACGACCTGGTGACGGTCAGGATCCGCGGCGGCCTGCTCGGCCACTGGAGCGTCTGGACCCACGGCGCGGTGCGGATGCTCGAGCGCATCCAGTCGGCGGTTGCAGCCGGCCGGGTGGACGACGAGTTGCTGGCCCTGGACTCGCGCGTCACCGACTGCAACAGCGCCTTCTTCGACGTCGCCAACGACTTCGCGGGCTGCATTCCCGGCTGCCACGAAGTCCTGCGGCGCCAAGGTCTGCTCGAGGGCATCTGGTGCCTCGATCCGGCGGAGACGTTGTCGCCGGGGCAGGCACAGGAGATCGACCGCGTCTGCCGCGAGCATGCCGACCTGGCCGACGACGCCTTCGTCGCCGCCAACCTCTCGCGCTGGCTCGAGCGCTGATGGATCGGCTCAACACGTCCGCCGGCCGCTACACCATGGCGGTGCTGGCCCATATCGCGCTGCTGGTCGGCTGGCACCTGTTCGTGCGGGTGGGCGAAGTGCCCACCTTCGTGATGCCGTCGCCCGGCGACACCTTCGGCTCGCTGCTGTCGCCCAACTACGACTGGTGGGGCAACACCATGGTCACCGCCACCGAGATCTTCGGAGGCTACTTCATCGCGCTCGTCGTCGGCGTGCTGCTCGCGCTGTTGTTCACCTGGTCACGCACCCTCGAGGCGCTGGTGCTGCCGCTGCTGGTGACGCTGAACATGATCCCCAAGGTCGCGCTCGGGCCGCTGTTCATCGTCTGGTTCAAGTACGGCGTGTTCCCCAACACCATGATGGCGTTCTCCATCGCCGTGTTCCCGATCCTGCTCAACACCGCCAAGGGGTTGCGCGAGGTGGAGCCGGACCTGCTCGACCTGGTGCGCTCGCTGCACGGGTCGCGCTGGCAGCTGTTCACCAAGATCCAGTTGCCGGGGTCGCTGCCGTATGTCTTCGCCGGCATGAAGGTGGCAGCCATCCTGGCGGTCGCGGGTGCCATCGTCGGCGAGTTCCTCGGCTCCGACCGGGGCCTGGGCTACCTGATGCTGCAAGTCCAGGTGACGCTGGACACGCCGGCGATGTTCATGGCGGTCGTCCTGATCACCCTGCTCGGCATGCTGCTCTACGGACTGGTGCTTCTCATGGAATATCTGATGATCGTCAAGGACGCGCGGGTCCGATGAACGCCACTGCAGCCACCGTCGGGACGGAACCCTTCATCCACCTGGCCGGCGTCACCAAGGTCTACCGCAGCGGCCGCAAGGAGCATCTCGCCATCTCCGATGCGACCTTCGACGTCATGCCCGGCGAGCTGGTGTCGCTGGTCGGACCGTCCGGCTGCGGCAAGTCGACGCTGCTGAAGGTGCTGGCCGGCCTTCACGGCCACGACCAGGGCACGGTGAAGATCGGCTCGGCCACGCATCCATTCGATCCGGCGAAGGACATCGGCATGGTGTTCCAGTCGCCGCTGCTGCTGAAGTGGCGCCGCATCCTCGACAACGTCCTGCTGCCGGCGGAGCTGCTGGGCCTGCCGATGGCGGCGGCGCGCGAGCGTGGGCGCGAGCTGCTGGCGCTGGTCGGCCTGCAGGGCTACGAGGACAAGTACCCGTACGAGCTCTCGGGCGGCATGCAGCAGCGCGCCGCCATTGCGCGCGCCCTCATCCACGACCCGAAGCTGGTGCTGATGGACGAGCCGTTCGGCGCGCTCGATGCGCTGACCCGCGAGAAGATGAACCTCGAGCTGCTGCGCATCTGGAAGGAATCCGGCAAGACGATCATGTTCGTCACCCACGGCATCTCCGAGGCGGTGTTCCTCGGCTCCCGGGTGGTGGTGTTCACCGCCGGTCCGGCCCGCATGGCCGACAACTTCGAGATCGAGCTGCCGCATCCGCGCACCCTCGACATGAAGACGCAGGAGCTGTTCGGCGCCTACACGCGCCGCATCTACAAGCTGCTGGGGATGGAATGAGCGCCATGACGAGCAAGGGTGCACCCCTGGTGGTTATCGAGGCGATCGACCTCTACGAGCGCGACGTCCGCCTGCGCATGCCGTTCCGCTTCGGAGTGGTCACGCTAACGGAGGCGCCGCAGGCCTTTGCCCGGGTGCGAGTGCGGCTTGCCGACGGCCGGAGCGCCGAAGGCGGCGCGGCGGAACTGCTGGCGCCGAAGTGGTTCGACAAGGACCCGGCGCTCAGCAACGAGGACAACTTCGACCAGCTGCGTCGTTCCATCGGCATCGCCCGCGAGCTCTACCAGGCTGGCGAGCCGGCAACCGCGTTCGGCCATTTCACGCGCCATTACCAGGCCCAGGCCGACCGCGCCGCGCAGGCCGGGCTCAACCGCCTGGTGGCCAACTACGGCCCGGCCCTCATCGACCGGGCGATCCTCGACGGGGTCTGCCGGGCGCTCGGCCGACCGTTCCACGACGTCATCTGCCACAACCTCGCGGGCATCACCGCGACGCCGCTGTGCCCGGACCTCGATGGCTTCGACTTCGACGGCTTCCTCGCCGGCCTGCAGCCGGCCTCCACCATCAGCGCCCGGCACACCGTCGGCCTGGTGGATCCGATCACTGCCGACGACCAGGAGACGCGGGTCGGCGACGGCCTGCCGGAGACGCTGGAAGAGGTGGTCAAGGCCTACGGGCACCGCTGGTTCAAGCTCAAGGTGGGTGGCGACATCGCCGCCGACATCGACCGGCTGGCGCGCATCGCCTCGGTGCTCGACCGCGTCGAAGGTGGCTACCGGGCCTCGCTCGACGGCAACGAGCAGTATGCGGATGTCGACGGCATCATCGAGCTGTGGCACCGGATGCGGGCCGACCAGCGGCTGGCGCGCCTGTGCCGCAGCGTCTCCTTCATCGAGCAGCCGATCAAGCGGCAGGCAGCCCTGACCCAGAACGTCAGCGGCCTCTCCACCCAGCGGCCGGTGATCATCGACGAATCCGACGACTCGCTCGATGCCTTCGTGCAGGGACGGCAGATGGGCTACACCGGCGTCTCGTCGAAGACCTGCAAGGGTTTCTACAAGTCGCTCATCAACCGCGCCCGCTGCCTCAAGTGGAACCGCGAGGAGTCGCGCGACGAGGTGCTGGATCCGACCAACCCGCGCTACATCATGAGCGCCGAGGACCTGACCATCCAGGCGGGACTGGCCCTGCAGCAGGACCTGGCCCTGGTGGCGCTGATGGGCATCAAGCACGTCGAGCGCAACGGCCACCACTACGTCAACGGCATGGCGGGGCTGCCGGAGGCGGAACAGGAAGCCTTCCTCGCGGCCCACCCCGATCTCTACGAACGCAGCCATGGCGCGGTGCGGGTGAAGATCCGCGACGGCACGCTGGCCATCGGGTCGCTGGGCTGCACCGGCTTTGCCAGCGGCGCCTTGCCGGACTGGTCGGCGATGCGGCCGATGCGCGCGGATCCGGCGGCGGTCGCCAAGCGGTGAAGCCTGCGCCCGCACCCTCCGAGGACGCCCGCGGCATCCTCGGGCAGCTGGGCAGCGGCATCGCCTACTATCTTCCGAGCATCATGGTGATGCTCGCCCTGCTGCTGGCCTGGCAGGCAGGCGTCGTGCTTTTGGGCGTCAAGGAGTACATCCTGCCGACGCCATGGGCGGCGGTGCAGAAGCTGTTCGACCCCAACTACCGCTGGACGGCCAACTTCCTCGCCACGCTCTATGCGGTGCTCGGCGCCTTCGTGCTGTCGGCGGTGCTGGGCGTGCTGCTGGCGATCGTCGTGGTCTGGAACGACCTGCTGCTGCGCACGGTGATGCCGGTGCTGATCCTGTTCAACACCTTGCCCAAGATCGCGCTCGCGCCGCTGTTCGTCGTCTGGCTGGGCTACGGCATCTGGCCCAACATCGTCATCGGCACCACCATCGCCTTCTTCCCGATGGTGGTCAACACCGCAGTGGGCCTCGCCGCCGCCGAGCCGGAGATGCTCGACCTGGTGCGCACGCTGCGCGCCAGCCGCTGGCAGGTGCTGCGCAAGATCCGCTTTCCGAACGCCGTGCCCTACATCTTCGTCGGGCTCAAGCTCAACGCCACCATGAGCGTGATCGGCGCCCTGGTGGGCGAATTCGTCGCCTCGGAGCGCGGTCTCGGATCGCTGATCATCACCGGCGGCGTCACCCTCGAAACCGCCTCGATCTTCGCCTCGCTGATCCTGATCTCGGTCCTTGGCCTGGCGCTCTACGGCGTGGTGGTGGCGATCGAGCGGCTGGTGGCGCCGTGGGCGCATCGCGACGACGCCGCCAGTTGACCGGCTCTGGCGCCGGCGGCGGCGCGGTGCGATGATGGCGGCGCACCCGCCAGGCGGGCATGCGACAAAGCAGGCAGCAAGAACCCAGAGAGGAGACAGGCAATGGAACAGGCAATCGAGAAGTCGCGGGTGAATCCGCTGCGGCGCCGGCTTGCGGCCGGACTGGTGGCGACCGCCGGCGCGCTGGCGGCGTTGGGAGCGCTGCCGGCGCAGGCAGCCGACAAGATCCAGTTGCAGTTGAACTGGTTCCACCTCGCCGATCACTCGCCGATCTACCTGGCGCTCAAGAAAGGCTACTACCAGGAAGAGGGTCTCGACCTCACGGTCCTGCGTGGCAGCGGTTCGGCGGACAGCGCCAAGAAGGTCGACCTCGGCCAGTCGGACGTCGGCATCTCCGACGCGCCGACCATCCTCACCGCGATCAGCAAGGGCGCGAACCTGAAGATGGTGGCCGTCGTCTACGACAAGGCCGGCAACAACGTGTTCTTCCGCAAGAGCGCCGCCATCAAGACGCCGAAGGACCTCGTCGGCAAGAAGATCGCCGTGCCGCCGGCAGACTCCCACCGCGTGCTGTGGCCGGCGTTCGCCTCGCTGAACGGCATCGATCCGCAGAGCGTGACGCTGGTCAACGTCAAGCCCGAAGGCAAGCAGGCGATCGTGGCAGCCAATGAAGTCGAAGGCGCGTTCGACCTGTACACCAGCTATGCGATCTGGGAGAAGGTTCTCGGCAAGGGCGACGTCGGCAACCTGTTGTGGGCCGACTTCGGCCTGCCCATCTACGGCCACACCTACTTCGTCAACAACGAGACGGTGCGCAAGAACCCGAAGCTGATCGAGCGATTCCTGCGAGCCACCCACAAGGGCTGGCGTGACGCCAAGGCCGATCCGGCCGCCGCCATCGATGCGATGGTCGAGCAGGTGCCCGGGCTCGACCGCAACACGTTGCTGGCAACCATGCCGCAGATCCTCGACCTGTGCGTCACCGAGCGATCGGCCAAGCATGGCCTCGGCTGGATCGAGCCGGAGCTGATGCAGAAGACCATGGACATCACCTTCGCCAGCAGCAAGCCGGAGCGGCCGGTGGACGTCAAGGACGTGTTCACCAACGACTTCAACAGCCGCATCAAGCCCTGACGGCAGGCCCCGCTAGCCGGCCCAACGGGTTCCGGCGCCGGTGGGGAGTAGCGGTCGGGCACGGCCATTGCGCCCTCCTGGTCGCGCAGCACCGGCACGCAGTACAGCAGCCTCGCCCTGCGCCGTCTCCGCGGCGACGGGCGAGCGCGATGCTGCCTGCGCCCTTTCCTCCCACCGAACCAAGAGGCACGCCATGAGCACGATCAGGACCGCATTGCTGGCTGCAGGCTTGCTTGCCGCCACGACTCTCCAGGCGCAGACCACCCCGAGCGGGCCGACGCCGTCCACGACGCCGTCCGCCAGCCCCACCGCCCCCGGCGACAGCATGAACAAGGCCGAACGCCCGCCAGGCTCGGCCACCCAGGGCGTCGAGGGCAGCACCGGCACCCAGGGCGGGCCGGACCCGGCACCCATGAAGGATTCCTCCGGCGCCAAACCCAGCGCAACCAGCCCGTCGACCGGCCGGGATATCGATCGCAGCAGCACGACGCCGGGCATTCCTGCGGACAAGGGTGCCCAGGGCGGGCCGATGCCGGACAAGGCCAAGCAATAGCGCGCCGGTATCGCCCGGCGCCCGGGCGCCCGGCCCCGCGGCGCCTCCGGGCACGCGCGGGTCCGCTGGTGCCGCTCGCCGTCGACGTCTGTGCCAGGCCGCAACCGCCATAAGCAGCGGCGCCGGCGGGACCGCTTCTTGCGCCGGCGGGACCGCGGCGGTTTCGACGGCGCGACGGCGGTCGCCTCCTGACACGGTCGATTTCTCCTGTTGGCACCCTCGTGCCGGCCCCCTCCTGCTCTCGAGGACCTGAATGTTCGACTGGATCACCGGCTTCGTGGAATCGTCCGGCTATCTCGGCATCATCCTGCTGATGTTTGCCGAGAATGTCTTCCCGCCGATTCCGTCGGAGCTGATCATGCCGCTGGCCGGCTTCACCGCTGCCCGGGGCGACCTCAACGTCGTCGGCGTGGTCGCCGCCGGCAGCTTCGGCACGCTGGTCGGCGCGCTGCTCTGGTACTACATCGGCCTGAAGCTGGGCTTGGACTGGATCAAGAAGATGGCGAGCCGTCACGGCCGCTGGATGACGCTCGACGAGCAAGGCGTCGACAAGGCGAACGACTGGTTCCACCGCCATGGCAAGATGGCGCTGGTGATCGGGCATCTGGTGCCGGCGGTACGGACGCTGATCTCGGTGCCGGCAGGCGTCAGCAGGATGCCGCTGCTGCCGTTCCTGGTCGCATCCGCGATCGGCACGGTCGCCTGGACCACGCTGCTGACCGCTGCCGGATACCTGCTGGAGTCCAAGTACCAGCAGGTCGAGGGCTATGCCAACATCGGCACCAACCTGGTCCTCGGACTGATGTTGGCTTGGTACGTCTACCGGGTCATCTCCTGGCCCGGCGACCGGGAAGCGGCTGGCAAGACCTGAGCGCCGGCGGGGCGTGCCCGCATGCTGTGGTTCAATGGCCGGCCCGGAACCCAGGAGACGCCATGTCTGCACGATTGCGCGCCGCGGCCTTGCCGCATTCCATCCGACTGCCGTTCCTGTTGCTCGCGGCGCTGCTGCTGCTCGCAGCGCCGCTGCTGGCGCCCCAGGAAAGTTCGGCGCAGGCGCGCGAGATGCGCAGCGTGGCTCGGCCATCGATCAACATGCGATCCGGCCCCGGCACCCGGCACGACGCGCTGTGGCGACTCACGCGCGGGTATCCGCTCGAGATCATCGGCCGCGAAGGCAGCTGGTACCGGGTGCGCGACTTCGAGCACGACACCGGCTGGATCCATCGGCCGTTGTTGTCGCGGACCGCGCATCACATCGTCAAGGCAAACGCGGCCAACATCCGCAGCGCACCGGACATCGGGTCCAGGATCGTCGGCAAGGCGCGCTACGGCGACGTGCTGCGTACCGTCGAGAAGCGCCGGCAATGGGTCAAGGTGCGCAACGACGGCGGGCTGGTCGGCTGGATCTCGCGACGCCTGCTGTGGGGCTGGTAACAGCCGGTTCCAGTTGCGATCGCCGGGATGGCAGCAGATCCCGGCTCAGGGGCTGCTGGCCGCCGCTCTCGGCGCCGCGCGCTCGAGGCAGCGCCGGTAGCGAGTCTCGACGCGCTCGGCGAACCATTGGGTCGTCAGGTTGCGGGTGATCTTGGGGCTGCGCAGCCGGATGTTCGGCACCATCGCCCGCGGCAGCGCGTCCTTGCGCCGCTGCTGCGCCAACTCGAAGACCCGGCGGTAGAGCGGCGAACGGTCTAAGGTATCGGCGTCGCCCTTCTCGAGCTCGCGGCGGATCTCGGCATCGCTCATGCCGAGCCGGTCGCCGAGCGATCGCACCGCCTGCTCGGTGCTGCCGGGCGGGCCCGACGCGCCGGCCGAATGGTCGATCAGGTCGCCGTCGAGGACCAGCTGCCGGGCCGAGGCGACGGCCACCGCATTCTGGAAGGCCGCATTGCGGCTGGCGTAGTGACCGGCATTGAAGTCCGCGAAGCGATAGAGTTGCCGTTCGTAGACAGCCGGGTAGCCCAGCAGGTGGGCGATGCCGAAGTACATGCCGCCATGGCGCGTGAACACTTCGCTGCGGATGTTCTCCTTCACCGGATACGGATAGCGGCGCGCCTGCGCATGCTGCTCGGCATAGGCGATGCTGACCTGCATCGGGCCGCCGGTGCGCACCGGGTTCCAGCTGCCGAACAGGGACTTGCCCATCGGCACCAGCCCGATGAGATCCTCGAAGATCTCGCTCAGCTCCTGCTCGGTCCGGGCCTTGTCGATGCGCTCGCCGTAGCTGCGGCCGTCGGGCGACTGGATCTTCAGCGCCGTGCGCACGACGAAGGAGGGAATCCCGAGGCGCTCGGCGCGATCGTCGATCTCCTTCCACGCGATCTTCGACAGCCCAGGCACCGTCGGCGTGGCCTGGAAGGTGGACTCCTGCTCGGTGACGGCGATGACGGCGCAGACGTTGTCGGCGTCCGGCGCCAGCTCGAGCGCGGCGAAGGCGGCATAGATGTCGGTCGCCCAGCCGACCCGGTCCGGCGTCTTCTCCGGCAGCAGGCGCATGATCAATGCATGGCTCTCGGCCGGACTGGGCGCCGCCGGACCGCGACTGTCGGTGATCGAGCAGCCGGCTAGCGCGGCAGTCAGGAGCAACGGCAAGAGAGGCCATCGCGGGCGCGATGCCCGCTGACCTGCCGGGCGCGATGACGGATGGGAAGACGGACCGGAAAACGGACCGGAAGCCTGGCCGGACGGGGCGGGCGCGGGCGCCGCGGCGCCGGCGAGGGAGGTGAACAACGGCTGCACTGGAGACAGGACCGGCGACAAGAAGGGAGACACCAGGAGGGAAGATCCCAGGAAAAGGCAGGACAGATCCTGCAACAAAAATCCGGCCGCGACGAGCAACTCGCGAGCCTAATATAGGCGATACCTCACGGGGGGCAGGTGGCGCAACACGTCAAGCCCGGTGGATCCTACAGCGAAGCGCCTCCGAACCCAGGCGGTCCATCATGGGCACGCTGGCTGGCGGCAGT
Source organism: Pseudomonadota bacterium (assembly GCA_023441105.1). The sequence continues at coordinate 22,598 of JAEZQX010000120.1, forward strand.
GGCCGCCGCCTGCGTCGCCATGGCAGTGCGCGGCCTGCTGGTGCCCTGGCTCGGTCACGACCTGGCGCTGCTGCTGGCCCTTCCGGTCGTGGCGCTGGTCGCCCTGTTCTACGGCGCCGGACCGGGCATCGTCGCCGCGCTGGTGTGCGCCTTCTGGATGCTGCTGCCGTGGCCGGGCCCTGGGCGGCGGGAGGCGGCGCTGCAGGCCTCCATCTTCCTGTCCGCGGCCATTCTTCTGGCGCTGGTTGCCAGCCGCTACCAGCCTGCCGGCCGCGCCACCGCCCCGAGCCATGCCGGCCTGGTGCCGCGGCAGGACAGCGTCATCGGCTGGCTGCGCTTGTCGATGGTGCTGGCCACCGTGCTGCCGATCGCCTTGTACGCCTTTGCCGCCACGTACAGCTACCGGCGCACCTCCGAGCGCGTGCAAGCCTGGCTCGATGGCACGGCCCGCGTCACCCAGGAGCATGCATCGAAGGTGTTCCAGATCAACGAAGTGGTGATCGGCAGGGTCTTCGACGCCGTCGCCGGCGGCGACGAGGCTGCGACGCGCCGGCGCGAGGCGGACCTCCATCAGCGCCTGCGCGAGATCGTGCACGGGATCGATCATCTGCGCGACATCCGCATCTGGAACGCCAGCGGCAGGCTGCTGGCGAGCAGCAGCGAATTCCCCGCTGGCGGCGACAGCATTGCCGAACCGGCGCTGCTCGGCGGACCACAGGAGGCCGGCGGGCGCGGCGGCGAGCCCCAGTCGACCCTGGTGCGACTCACCGGCGATGAGGCATTGCAGTTCAGCCAGCGCCGCAGCGCCGGCGACGGCGGATTCGACGGCATCGTCACGCTCGGCATCGAGCCGGGCTACTTCACCGGCTTCTACGAGCAGTTCGTGCGACTGGAACCGGGGCTGGTGATGTCGTTGCTCGGCGACGACGGAACGATGCTGGCGCGCTGGCCGCCGCCATGGCCGCGGCCGGCCAGAGCGCCCGCCAAGATCGAGCAACTGGTGGCGGTGCGACAACTGCCGGGCTATCCGTTTCGCGTCGAAGCCACCATCGTCCGCGGTGCGGTGCTCGGCCAGTGGTACCGCAACCTGCTGGTGCTGGCGCTATTCACCTTCCCGACGGCGCTCGCGCTGGTCATGATCTCGTCGGTGGCGCTGCGGCGGGCACGCCGCGAGCGGGAGGCCCTGGACCGGCTGCGCGACGAATCGGAGCGGCGCCGGCGCATCGAGGAGTCGCTGCGCCAGTCGCAGAAGCTCGAGGCCATCGGCCGCATGACCGGCGGCGTCGCGCATGACGTCAACAACCTGCTGATGGTGATCGACAGCAACCTGCAGCTGATCCGCAAGCTCGAACCGGAGCTGGCGCAGAGCCCGCATCTCGCCGCCATCGCCAAGACTGCCGAGACCGGCGAAGGCCTGATGCGCCAGTTGCTGGCCTTCTCGCGCCGGGAGGCGCTCAACCCGGAGGTCATCCGCCTGCAGGACCGGATGGCAGCCCTGGTGGCACTGGTGAGCACGACCCTTGGGGGGAACATCCGCATCGATGTGCAGGTCGACGATGACACCGCGCCGATCGAGCTCGATGCCGCCGGCCTGGAGCTGGCGATGCTGAACCTTGCCGTCAATGCCCGCGATGCGATGCCCGGCCAAGGCGTGCTGACCATCCGCGGCCGCAATCTGCCGCCCGACGAGATGCCCGACCTCGAGGGTCAGTTCGTCGAGCTGTCGGTGGCGGACACCGGCGAAGGCATCGATCCCGAAGACCTCCCCTTCGTCCTGGAACCGTTCTTCACCACCAAGGAAACCGGCAAGGGAACCGGCCTCGGCCTGAGCCAGGTGTATGGCCTGTGCGCGCAGGCCGGTGGCACGGTGCGCGTCGAAAGCGCCCGCGGCCAGGGCACGCGCATCCGCATGTTTTTCGCGCGCTGCGACAAGCCGCCGACGCCGGCCAGGGAAGCGTCCAGGGCGATCCAGCGGCTCGACCAGCGGGTGCTGCTGGCCGAGGACCATCGCGAAGTCGCCGATGCCACGCAGCAACTGCTGCGCTCGTTCGGTTGCAGCGTCGAGCAGGTGGCCTCCGGCGAAGCGGCGCTGGCGCGCCTCGCATCGGGTGGGCAGGATTTCGACGTGCTGCTCTCGGATATCGCAATGCCCGGCAAGATCAGCGGCATCGAGCTGGCCCGGTGGGTCCGCGACAACCATCCCGCGGTGGGGGTGATCCTGATGACCGGTTACGCCTCGCAGATCCGGGGCGCGCAGGCGGAGGGATTCACGGTGCTGCAGAAACCGGTGTCCGCCCAGGCCCTGACCCTCGCGCTGGCACGGACCTCGCAGCCGCCGGATTCGGCCCCGTCGGCGTCGGGCAGCCGTGGCGAAGGAGCTGCCGGCCAGGCAGGCGGCGACGAACCGGCTGCAGGCTGAGGGCGGCGCGGATCGGCGCGCCTGGATGCACCTCAGCGCGCCGCGGCCCCATCCCGCGCCGCCGGCATCTCCGACAGCCGCACCACCAGCGACTGCTGCTCGCGAGCGCGAAACGGATCCACGAACTCGACCTCGAGCACCGGCGGCTGGTTGCCGCCGTGCGTCACGGTGACGATGGTGAAGCCGGAGCGCGCGAAGGCGCGGGCGCGACAGCGCGCCCGTACCGGGCCCGATGGCTCGCGGATCGACTCGTCGAGCAACACCTCCTCGACGCGGCTGTTGGCGAAGGGATACGGCGCATACAGTGGCGGCGACACGATCGACCAGGCCCGCAGCCCGGACGGCCGCTCCGTGCCGGGCGCGAACCAGTCGATGGCACCGACGGCGGCGCAATGGTAGTCGCCCGACAGGAACACGACATGGTCGGCTCCTGCCCGCGCCACGAGGTTGGCGACCTCCGCGCGCTCGCGGGCGAATCCTTGCCAGCTGTCGCCGCGCACCCGGTCCGCCGGCAGACCGTCCCATTGGACCATGCCGGGAGCGAAGACGCTGCCGCTGACGATGAACTTGGGCGCGTCAGGCTGGCGGGCAGCGACCGCACGCAGCCAGCTGCCGACCGCGGCCAGCTGCGCCGCGCTGCACAGCGGCGGCGCGCCGCCGTCCTTCGGCAAGCCGCGCTCGAAACGCGTGTCCATCATGAAGAAGTGGACGCCGGCGACGCTGAATGCATACCAGTTCGACGCGGCCGCCGCGGGCGGCGGCCCGTGCATGCGCTGGTAGGCGAGGAACAGCTGGCCGGCCCAGTGCCGCAGGCGCTCGTTGCGGAAGACCTCGGACTGCGACAGGTGGGATGCCTGGCTTGCGGGCAGCGACCAGCCGTCGCTGATCTCGTGGTCGTCGGCGGTCAGGTAGAGCGGCAGGCGGCGAGCCAGCTCGCTGAAGGCCGGCGTGCCATAGGCGGACTCGTAACGGGCGGCCACCTTCTCGCGACGGCCGAGCGTATCGAACACGCCAGCGGTCGCGTCGGCGTAGATCTGGTCTCCGGAGAAGATCGCGAAGGCGGCCCCGTCCGGGGATTGCGCCCGCGCCGCCAGCAGCTCGATGGCCGCATCGGCGCGCTCGCGCTCGAACGGCGTGCCCGGATAGCGGCAGCAACCGGCCGCGAAGCGCAGGGTCGTGCGCGGCGAGGGGCCGCTCGACGCGGCCGCGGCCTTCATGCTGGCACGCACCGCCAGGGCCGGCGCGGCGGCGCTGCTGTCGACGGTCCGGGCCCGAAGCGGCTTGCGCAGCGGCGGGGTCGGGGATTCGAGATGCAGGCGCCGGAGATCCCCGGCTGCCGCGTCGGCATCTGCAAGGACCTGCAGCGCCTCGCGAGCGAACTCGTCGAGCCAGGCGCGGATGGCGTACCGCGAGCGTGGCCGCGGCAGCAGCGCGGCGACGTCGATCGCCTGCGGCTGTGGCCAGGCGTCGCCGGCGGCGACCGGCCGCCCTGGCGCGGCGGCGCTGCCCCCTGCGGCTGCCTCCTCGTCCTGCAACAGCGCCAGCAGCCCGCGGCCGGACGAGATCGCCGGGCGCCAGCCTTCCGCGCACCGTTCCTCCGCCGGCAGATCCAGCGGCACGCTGATCGCCGGATCCGCCAGGGGATGGCGGATGCAGCGGTGCAACGCCACGACCCGTACCGTGTAGTCGGGACCGTCGATCGGCAGGAGCACGTCGGCGAGACCGATGTGCAGGCAGCGCTCCAGCCCGTCCTGCTCAAGTCGCACCGCATTGAGCTTCCAGAGCCGCACGCTGCCCGGCCGCATCTCGCCGCGCGCGCCATCCCAGGCGAGCGTCAACATCGCCAGCGGCGTCTCGCTCTCGTAGCCATCGAGACAAGCCCAGATCCGGCTGCGCATGACCCCGTTGCCGAGCGACCGGGTCCAGCCGAGCACCGGACCGAGCAACGGCAAGCGGGGGACGACGACCGCGCCATCGTCGGCTGCGACTGGCGGGCGGTCTTCCGGCAGCACGTGTGAATGGCGCTGCAGCATCATCGGGCCGCCTCCGGCGACACCGGCTGCGGGTCGCCGACCGCCTGGTCCAGCCGGATCGGGACCGCGGCCGCGACCGGTTGCCGGCTCGCATCCCGGGCGTCCAGCTGGCGCGACAGGAAACCCGACACGGCCGGGAAGACATCGCGATGCGCGTTGTCGCCGATCAGGCAGTCGAAGTGACAATAGCCGTCGACGACGATCATTTCGTGCAGCGGCCGGCGGCCGCCGCCGTCATCGTCCGGCGCATCACCGCTGCCATGGATGCGCTGCAGGTGACGGTGGCTGCGCCGCGCGGACTCGACGCTGAAAACCTGGTTCTCCTTGCCGTGCAGCAGCGCGATCGGCAGGCGCAGGTGGCGACGGATGTTGTCGTCGGTCACGTAGACGTTGGATCCTTGCGCCGACACCAGGCGCTCGTACTCGAAGAAGCGGGCGATCTGGTTGAAGACGCCGACGTTCGCCCAGCCGAAGTACTGGTCGAGCGAGCCGTGCATCCGCGTCATGTTGTCGTGCCGGTAGAGTGGCCCGATGACGCCGGCCACTCGCCGGCAGGTCGGGTCGGCGAGCGGACAGCCGCCGGGCAACTGGCTGCCATGCCGCTCGTCCGGCAGCGTCGCGAAGATGCGGTCCATCACCGCTTCCCAGGCGCTGACCCCGGCGTCGGCGGACAGGTTGATGACGTCGACGCCGAGGACATCGCGGAACAGCGCGGCAAGCTGCTGGCGCCACTGGCTGTAGCTGCCGCCCACGATGTAGGGCGGTACCTGCGACAGCACCGCGGCCGCCAGCGCGGAGTCCGCCGGCTCCTGGCCGGCCACCGGCAACGGCTCGCCTGGCACCTCGAGCCGCGCCAGTCTTGCCGCTTGCAGCGCACCCGACAGCATGGCCATCGACAGCGTGGCGGAGCCCATGCAGTGGCCGATGGCCATGATGCGCGCCTGCCGCGTGCAGCGGCGGATGTATTCGACCGCATGCGGAATGTCGACCGCCGCGACGTCGTCGAGCGAGCAATCCAGCCGGCTGTAGGGCAGCGCCGTGCTGGTGCGATAGTCGAAGAGCCAGACGTCGAAGCCGCGTGCGAGCAGGTGGCGCACCAGGTCCTCCTGCAGCGGCTGCGCCATGAAGGCGCTTGCCGACTGGGCGAAGCCCGCGAGCATCAGCACCGGCGTGCCACGGCCCGGCCCGGCGACGTCCGGTGGCGGCTCGAGCCGGGTCAGCAGCAGCTGCAGTCGCGGCGGATGTCCGGCCAGCGGCCCCTCGTCGCCGAGCGACCAGGGCACCGCCAGGCTGTGGCGCTGCGCCCGGATGCTCCTCGGCCCGGCGGGCGTCTCGACCTGCAAGGTGAGCGGGGTCAGCAGCGGCCGCTGTGTCGGGATCGGCGCATCCAGCGCCCGCGGCCGGTAGTCCGGCGCGCGGAAGTCCCACAAGTGCGTCGCCACGATCACCCGCAGGAACAGCAGCGGCAACCCGGCGATCCCGACCAAGCCGTTCGGTGCATCCGCGCTGCCGAGGATCTGCGGTGCGCCACGATCGGCGAAATCCACCAGGTCGAGGCGCAGCGCGCCGCGGGCCACCGGTACCCGATCGACGGCACGCCGGATCACCACCGGCAGGTCGAGCAGCGACTCCCAGACGTTCGAGTCGGTGGCGAAGCGCACGGTCTTGGTGCCGGATAGCAGGTAGCAGCCCTCGTGACGCTCCCGGCCGTCGGCAGAGGCGCCGCTGCGCGCATCATCCCCCGCAGGCTCAAGTCGCAGGGCATAGCGAAACTGCCGCCGGGTGCCGGCCCTCTCCGCCAGCCATAGCGACGTCAGCAGCGATCGCCACGGCTTGCGTCCGCTCAGCAGGTCGCGCAGCAGCGCGCCCGACTCCTGCGAGCCGCGCTTGCACCACCACGCCCACAGGCCGCGCACGATGCGCAGCAGGCGGCTCTCGCGCACCTGCACCATCAACTCGACGCTGCCGGCGACGACGTCGAACGCGCTGGACTGCGGCGCGCCGTGCTCGCCCCTTGCTGCCCTTGCGGGGGCTGCAGGCAGCGCCCAGCGGAACTCGCCGCCGATGCGGTCGATCCGGTGGCCGGCGCCCTGCAGCAACGCCGGCATGTCCGGTACCTCCATGCGCAGCCTCAGCACCGCGGCGACGCCGGCGCCCGGCTCGCCGCTGCCTGCGAGCACCAGCCGGCCGCGCAGCGTCTCATGCAGCGCCACCGGGACG
>JAEZQX010000226.1 GCA_023441105.1 Pseudomonadota bacterium
CCGCGCAGGCGTCGATGGCGCGCGAAGCGCCACGGATCCGCGCGCAGCTGCCGGCGCGCTGCAAGCTGGTGGTGCTCGACGAGCGCGGCGAGGACCTGACCACGATGGCGCTGGCGCAGCGGCTGGCCGCCTGGCAGCTGGAAGCGGCGCCGGTGGCCATCGTGATCGGCGGCCCGGACGGCATCGCGCCGGACCTGCGGGCTGCGGCGGACCAGACGCTGCGCCTCTCCAGCCTGACGCTGCCGCATGCCCTGGTGCGCGTGCTGCTGGCCGAGCAGCTGTTTCGCGCCTGGTCGATCAACGCGCAGCATCCCTACCATCGCGAATGACTGGCGAGAACCCGACAATGATCTACCTGGCGTCGCGCAGCCCCCGGCGGCTCGAGCTGCTGGGCCAGCTCGGCATCGAATGCCGGCTGCTGCTGGACGAGGACGAAGCGCGGGCCGAAGCGCTCGAGGCCGTGCAGGACGGCGAGACCCCGGCCGCCTATGTGCTGCGGGTCGCCCGGGCGAAGACCGAGGCCGCGCTGGCACGCCGGGTCGCCGCTGGGTTGCCGCCGGCACCGCTGCTGTGCGCCGACACCACGGTGGCGATCGGCGGCACCATCCTCGGCAAACCCACCGATGGCGGCGATGCCGCGCGGATGCTGCGGCTGCTGTCGGGCCGCACCCATCGCGTGCTGACGGCGGTGGTGGTGGCGCCGGCAAGCGCTTCCCGGCTGCTGACCGTCACGCAGGTGTCGCGCGTGCGTTTCGGCCGGCTCACGCCGGCGCAGATCGACGCCTACATCGCCAGCGGCGAGCCGTTCGGCAAGGCCGGCAGCTATGCGATCCAGGGGCTGGCGGCAGGGTTTGTCCGCAGGATCGAAGGATCTCACTCCGGTATCATGGGCTTGCCGCTCTACGAAACCGCCCGGCTGCTGCGCAAGGCTGGCTATCCGATGCGTTCATGATCGCCACGTGAAAGAAGACATCCTGGTCAACACGACTGCGCAGGAACTCCGGGTCGCCGTCATGCACCAGGGAGTGCTGCAGGAGCTCCACCTCGATCGCGAAGCCACCCGCGGCCTGGTGGGCAATATCTACGTGGGCGTCGTCACCCGGGTCCTGCCCGGCATGCAGTCGGCCTTCATCGACATCGGGCTCGAGCGCGCGGCCTTCCTCCATGTCGCCGACCTCTGGCAATCCCGCAGCGACGCCGGCATCCAGCCGATCGAGAAGCATCTCTATGAAAGCCAGCTGCTGCTGGTCCAGGTGCTCAAGGACCCGATCGGCACCAAGGGCGCGCGGCTGTCGACGCAGATCAGCATCGCCGGGCGCCTGCTGGTCTACCTGCCGCAGGACCCGCATGTCGGCGTGTCGCAGCGCATCGCCGGCGAGGCCGAGCGCAGCATGCTGCGCGAACGGGTGCAGCGCTTCATGGCGCCGGACGAGCGCGGCGGCTTCATCATCCGCACGATGGCCGAGGAGGCGAGCGACGAGGATTTCATCGCCGACATGGCCTACCTGCGGCGCCGCTGGGCGCAGATCCTCGACGACACGCGGCCGGTGGCGGAAGCCGGCACGGCGCGCGAGCGCAAACCGCGGCTGCTCTACGCCGAACTGAGCCTCGCGCACCGGGTGCTGAGGGACATCGCCGGCCCCACCACGCAGTCGGTGGTGGTCGACAACCGGGCCACGCTCGAGGACATGCGCGCATTCGCCAAGACCTACATGCCGGCGCTCGAATCAAAACTGAGGCTGCATGAAGGCGAGCGGCCGCTCTTCGACCTGCACGGCATCGACGGCGAGATCGACAAGGCGCTGGCGCGCCGCGTCGACCTCAAGTCCGGCGGCTACCTGATCTTCGACCAGACCGAAGCGCTGACCACCATCGACGTCAACACCGGCGGCTATGTCGGCGGCCGCAGCTTCGAGGACACGGTCTTCCGCACCAACCTGGAAGCAGCGCAGTCCATCTCGCGCCAGCTCAGGCTGCGCAACCTCGGCGGCATCATCATCATCGACTTCATCGACATGGGCTCGAGCGAGCACCGCGACGCGATCCTGCAGGAGTTGCGCCGCGGCCTGGCCAGGGACCGCACCAAGTCGTCGGTCAACGGCTTCACCTCGCTCGGCCTGGTCGAGATGACCCGCAAGCGCACCCGCGAGTCGCTGGCCCACGTGCTGTGCGAGCCCTGCAAGGTCTGCCAGGGCAAGGGCACGGTCAAGACCGCCCGCACCGTGTGCTATGAAATCATGCGCGAGGTGGCACGCGAGGCGCGGCAGTTCAACCCGCGCGAGTTCCGGATCCTCGCCTCCGAATCGGTGATCGACCTGTTCCTCGACGAGGAGAGCCAGCACCTGGCGATGCTGGGCGATGCCATCGGCAAGCCGATTTCGCTGCACGTGGAATCGTTGTACCCGCAGGAGCAGTACGACATCGTGCTGGTGTAGCCCTGCCCGTGGCCGCGCGTTTGCCGCGCGCCCTAGGGTCTGAACCCGGTCGAGTTCTCCGGTCTGCGTCCACCCCGCCGCGCAACGCGTTCACAATGGCAGGGACGCTCATCGCCAAGGGAGGCTGCCTCATGTACGAAAGAATCCTCGTCCCCAGCGACGGCTCGCCGGCTGCGGTGGCTGCCACCCTGCACGCCGTGGCCCTGGCCCGGCAGACCGGTTCCGAACTGTTCCTGCTGCAGGTGATTCCTCCGTACCAGGCGCCCGTCTACCTCGAGTACGCTCCGATGAACCTGCACACCGAGGACGAGTATGTCCGGCTGTGCGAGCAGGCGGCCGACCGCCACCTGGCGATGCTGGCCGCCAAGGCGGCGGAAGCGGGCGTGACGTGCAACCGCAAGGTGATGTTCCACCCGGGCGCCGCGCAGGCGATCACCGACATGGCATCGGAGCTGTTCTGCCAGCTGATCGTGATGGGGTCGCACGGCCGCAGTGGCCTCGGTCGCCTGTTCCTTGGCAGCGTCACTTCGCGGGTGGTGCCGATGTCGCGCATTCCGGTGCTGGTCCACCGCGCCACCGAGGCCGAGCTGGCGACCGCCGAAGGACTGCTCGCCGGCAACACGGCTGCCCCGCCGGCCGCCGGCGGCGGCTGACGCCCGCCGTCCCGCCGTCGCGTACGGTTCAGCCTTTCGGCCGTCCCGGCAGCAGCACCGGGATCGGGCTGTCGCGGATCACCGCCTCCGCGACGCTGCCGAGGATGGCGCGGCGCAGGCCCTTGCGGCCGTGGGTGCCGAGCACGATCAGGTCGGCGGCGAAATCGCCGGCATCGGCGAGGATGGCGGTTGCCAGCGCCCGCCCCGCGGCCGGCACCATCGCGTGCTCGGCCGCGATCCCGGCCTCCCAGGCGAGGTCGGCGGCAGCGGCCAGCGCCGCGTTGCCGTCGGCCAGCAGGTCGCTCTGGTCCAGCGCATCGTCGAGCACGTAGAG
>JAEZQX010000316.1 GCA_023441105.1 Pseudomonadota bacterium
CGTCCCGCGTGGCGGGAAGGTGCGCAGCGCTCGGGGTGCCCGGATGACCGCCCCGGCCCGCTATCGCCAGGCCCGCGTCGGCGCCTGCCTCCGGGCCCGCTTCGCCGAGCGGGCTGACGATGCGCCGGTGCTGCTGGCGGACACGGCGCTGCAGGACTTCCCGCCGCGCCTGACCGATCGCCTCGAGCAATGGGTGCTGCAGGCGCCCGAGCGTACGCTGGCCGCGCGCCGTGACCACGGCGGCGACTGGATCCGGATCGGCTACGCACAGATGCTGGATCGCGCGCGGGCAGTGGGGCAGGCGCTGGTCGATCGGGGCCTGGGCGCCGAGCGACCGGTGGCGATCCTGTCGGAAAACAGCCTCGAGCACCTGACCCTCGCCCTCGGCGCCATGTGGGCCGGCATTCCCTACGTGCCGGTCTCCACCGCCTATTCGCTGATCTCCCAGGACTACGGCAAGCTGCGGCATATCCTCGGCCGGACCACGCCGGGGCTGGTGTTCGCGTCCGGCCCCGCCTATGCTCGCGCGATCGCGGCAGCGGTCGCGCCCGGCACCGAGGTGGCGATGCCGGAGCCGGCCGACATCGGGCGGCCGGTGACGCCGTTCGACGACCTGCTGGCGACGCGGCCCGGCGCCGGCGTGGACGCGGCGCATGCGCAGGTGGGGCCGCAGACCATCGTCAAGTTCCTCTTCACCTCCGGGTCGACCAAGCTGCCGAAGGGCGTCATCAACACCCACCGCATGATCTGCGCCAACCAGCAGATGATCCGCCAGGCGATGGCCTTCCTCGGCGACGAGCCGCCGGTGCTGGTGGACTGGCTGCCCTGGAACCACACCTTCGGCGGCAACCACAACATCGGCATCACCATCTACAACGGCGGCACGCTCTACATCGACGACGGCCGGCCGACGCCGCAGGCGATCGGCGAGACCTTGCGCAACCTGCGCGAGATTTCGCCGACCATCTATTTCAACGTGCCACGCGGTTTCGAGGAGATCGCCGCGGCGATGGAGGCCGATGCGCGGCTGCGCGCCACGCTGTTGCGCCGGGTGCGCGGATTCATGTTCGCCGGCGCCGGACTGTCGCAGCTGGTGTGGGACCGGCTCGACCGCCTGGCGGAGCAGGAGGTGGGCGAGCGCATCCCGATGTTCACCGGCCTGGGAATGACCGAGACGTCGCCCAGTTGCATGTTCGCGCTCAAGGCCCGCGAGCTGCGCGCCGGCCATGTCGGGCTGCCATGCCCGGGCGTCGAGGCGAAGCTGGTGCCGGTGGACGGCAAGGTCGAAGTGCGGTTTCGCGGCCCCAACGTCATGCCGGGGTACTGGCGCGAGCCGGAGCTGACGGCCGCCGCCTTCGACGAGGAAGGCTTCTACCGTACCGGCGATGCGGTCCGCTGGGTCGACCCCGCCGACCCGGACCGCGGCATGATGTTCGACGGCCGCATCGCCGAGGACTTCAAGCTTGCCACCGGCACCTTCGTCAGCGTCGGACCGCTGCGGGCACGCATCATCGCTGCCGGCGCGCCGTGCGTGCAGGACGTGGTGCTGGCCGGCCCCGATCGCGACGAGCTGGCCATGCTGGTGTTCCCGCGCCTGGACGAATGCCGCAAGCTGGCCCGGCTGCCGGCCGAGGCGCCGGCCGCGGTCGTGGTGGCGGCGCCGGCGGTGCGGGCGTTCTTCCAGGACCTGACCGACCGCCTATGGGCGGACGGAACCGGCAGCGCAAGCCGCATCGCCCGGACCCACCTGCTGGTGCAGCCGCCGTCCATCGACAAGGGCGAGATGACCGACAAGGGCTCCATCAACCAGCGCGCGGTGTTGAGCCATCGCGCGGACCTCGTCGATGCGCTGTACCGGGCGACGGCCGGCGGCGACGACGACGGCGGCGGCGAATTCATCTTGGCATCCAAGGCGATCACCGGCGCGAGCGCCGGCGGATGAGGCGAGACAGCAGACCGCAGGACCCCAAGCACCGCAGGACACAAGGAGACAGGGCATGAAAGCAACTTCCATGAAGCGACTCGCGAGCCTGGGCCTGCCCCTGGCCGTTTCCCTCACCTTTGCCGCGCCGGCGGCCGCCGACCTGACCGTCGGCGTTTCGCTGGCGTTGACCGGTCCCGGCTCGGCGCTCGGCATCCCGGTCAAGAACGGCTTCGATCTCTGGCCGGCGGAGATCGGCGGCGAAAAGGTGCGGCTGGTCATCCTCGACGATACCGGCGATCCGTCGCAGGCGACCCGCAACGCGCGCAAGTTCGCCACCGAGGAGAAGGTGGACGTGATGCTGGGCTCGACGCAGACCCCTGGCGGCATGGCGATCGCCACGGTCGCCAACGAGACCCAGACGGTCCACATGGCCTTCGCGCCGATCCCGCTCGCCGGCGACAAGACCGCCTGGTCGTTCGTCGTGCCGCAGTCGGTCAAGCTGATGGCCGATGCCGTGGTCAAGGACATCAAGGCGCGCAAGTTCAAGACGCTCGGCATCATCGGCTTCTCCGACCCCTGGGGCGAGCAGTGGTACGACGCGCTGTCGCAAGGGCTGGAAGGCTCGGGCACGAAAATCGTCGCCAACGAGAAGTACGGCCGCGCCGACACCAGCGTGACCGGCCAGGTCCTCAAGCTGGTATCGGCCAATCCCGAGGCGATCCTGATCGCCGGCTCGGGCACCGGCGCTGCCCTGCCGCAGACGGCCCTTGCCGAACGCGGCTACAAGGGACAGGTCTACCAGACGCACGGCGCCGGCTCGAGCGACTTCCTGCGCATCGCCGGCAAGTCGGCCGAGAAGGCGATCCTGCCGATCGGCCCGGTGCTGGTGCCGAAGCAGTTGCCCGATTCGCATCCGTCCAAGCCGGTGGTGCAGACTTTCGTCAAGGACTACCAGGCCAAGTTCGGCGACAAGTCGCCGGTGGTGTTCGGTGCGCACAGCTATGACGCCGCGCTGATCCTGCAACGGGTGGTGCCGGTGGCAAAGCAGAAGGCCAAGCCGGGCACGCCGGAGTTCCGCAAGGCGCTGCGCGATGCGCTCGAGACCCAGAAGGACATTGCCGCCGTCAACGGCGTCTACAGCTTCACGCCCCAGGACCACTACGGTCTCGACGAGCGCGGCGCCGTCATGGTCCGCGTGGCGAACGGCGACTGGGAACTGATCAAGTAGCCGGCCGGCGACAGCTGGAGACCGGTCACCGTGGATTGGCAGATCGCCGCCCTGCTGGTGCAGGACGGCTTGACCAACGGCGCGGTCTACGCGCTGCTCGGCATCGCCATCGTGCTGGTGTTCGCCGTCACCCGCATCATCTTCGTGCCGCAGGGCGAGTTCGTCACTTTCGGCGCGCTCACCCTGGCCAGCCTGCAGGCCGGCGCGCTGCCCGGCTCGGTCTGGCTGCTGCTGGTGGTCGCCCTGGCGGTGGCGCTGCTGCAGGCGTGGCAGCTCCTGCGCCATCATGGCGGCGCGGGTCTGCTGCCGATGCTGGTGCGAACCCTGTCGGTGCCGCTGCTGGTGACCCTGGCCGCCTGGTGGCTCGCGCCGATGATGCTGCCGCTGCCGCTGCAGATCCTGCTGACGCTGGCGATCATCACGCCGCTCGGGCCGCTGCTGTATCGCGCGGTGTTCCAGCAGATCGCCGACGCCTCGGTGCTGGTGCTGCTGATCGCATCGGTGGCGCTGCACTTCGCGCTGACCGGCCTGGCGCTGGTGTTCTTCGGCGCCGAAGGCTTCCGCACGCCGGCGTTCTCCGACGGCAGCCTGTCGCTCGGTACGCTCAACGTCAGCGGCCAGAGCCTCTGGATCTATGGCGTCACCGCGCTGCTGATCGTGATCATGGCGCTGTTCTTCGGCTTCACCCTGCGCGGCAAGGCGCTGCGCGCCACCGCCTTCAACCGGACCGGCGCGCGGCTGATCGGCTTCTCGCCGACCACCGCCGGCCTCACGACCTTCACCTTCGCCGCCTTCCTCGGCACCCTCTCCGGCGTGCTGATCGCGCCGATCATCACCGTCTACTACGACAGCGGCTTCATCATCGGCCTGAAGGGCTTCGTCGCCGCGATCGTGGGCGGCCTTGCCAGCTATCCGCTGACCGCCATCGGCGCGGTCATGGTCGGCATCCTCGAAGCCTTCTCGTCGTTCTGGGCGAGCGGCTACAAGGAAGTCATCGTCTTCACGCTGATCATCCCGGTGCTGATCTGGCTGTCGCTCACCGCCGTGCACCATGAAGAGGAAGAGCAGTGAAGGGCGGCTTCGCCGGCCTGCCGGCGGCGGTGGCGCTGGTGGTGGTCGCGCTGCTCGCGCTGGCGCCGTGGGTGTTGCCGCAGTTCTACGTGACGCTGCTCAACTACGTCGGCCTCTACAGCCTGGTGGCGCTGGGCATCGTGCTGCTGACCGGCGTCGCCGGGCAGATCTCGTTCGGCCAGGCTGCCTTCGTCGGCGTCGGCGCCTACGCCACCGCCGTGCTGACCACCCGCTACGGCTTCTCGCCGTGGCTGACGCTGCCGATCGCGCTGGCGCTGACGGTGCTGGTCGCCTGGCTGATCGGGCTGATCACGCTGCGCATGAGCGGCCATTTCCTGCCGCTCGGCACCATCGCCTGGGGCGTGAGCCTCTACTACCTGTTCGGCACCGTGCCGCTGCTCGGCGGCTTCGGCGGGCTCAGCGACATCCCCACCCTGGCGCTCGGCCGCTTCGAATTCACCAGTCTCGACCGCTTCTACTACCTGATCTGGGGCGTCATGCTGGCGGCGCTCTGGGCGACGGCCAACCTGCTCGATTCGCGCGCCGGCCGCGCCATCCGCGCGCTGAAGGGACGGGCCACGATGGCCGAGGCCTTCGGCGTGGTGCCGTCGCGCCTGCGCATCCAGGTCTTCATCCTCGCGGCGCTGCTCGCGGCGCTGTCCGGCTGGCTGTTCGCGCACATGCAGCGCTTCATCAACCCGACGCCGTTCTCCATCAACATGGGCATCGAGTACCTGTTCATGGCCGTGGTGGGCGGCGCCGGCAGCGTCTGGGGGGCGGTGCTGGGCGCGCTGCTGATCACCATCCTCAAGGAGGTGCTGCAGGCGACGCTGCCCGGGCTGATCGGGCAGTCCGGCCCGTTCGAGATCATCGTCTTCGGCATCCTGATCGTGATCCTGCTGCGCCACGCCCGCGACGGCGTCTGGCCGCTGGTGCAGCGGCTGCTGCCGGTGCGCGCGCCCCGCGGCATCGAAGGCCGCTCGCAGCTGGTTTCGCGCGCGCCGATCGCGCCGGGGGCAGGGCTGCTGTCGGTGCAGCAGGCGCGCAAGGAGTTCGGCGGGCTGGTCGCGGTGAACGACGTGAGCTTCGAGATGAGGAGCGGCGAGATCCTCGGGCTCATCGGCCCCAACGGCGCCGGCAAGAGCACGCTGTTCAACCTGATCAGCGGCTATTCGACGCTGTCCGGGGGGCTGATCACCTTCAATGGCCAGCGGATCTCGGGACTCGGCGCCGCTGACATCGCCCGCCTGGGAATCGCGCGAACCTTCCAGCATGTGAAGCTGGTCTCGCAGATGACGGTGCTCGACAACGTCGCGCTGGGCGCCTACCTGCGCGGCGGCAAGGGCCTGCTCGCCACCGGCCTGCGGCTCGATCGCCGCGAGGAGGCGGAGCTGCTGCGCGAAGCGGCCAGCCAGGTGCGGCGCGTCGGGCTGGCGGCGCAGATGCACGAGCCGGCCGGCAGCCTGCCGCTGGGCAAGCAGCGGGTGGTGGAGATCGCCCGCGCGCTGGCGGCCGATCCGTTGCTGCTGCTGCTCGACGAGCCGGCGGCGGGCCTGCGCTTCAAGGAGAAGCAGGAGCTGGCCGAGCTGCTGCGCGGGCTGCGCGCCGAGGGCATGAGCATCCTGCTGGTGGAGCACGACATGGACTTCGTGATGGGGCTCACCGACCGGCTGGTGGTGCTGCAGTTCGGCGAGAAGCTGGCCGACGGCGCACCGGCGGCAGTGCAGCGCGACCCCGCGGTGCTGGAGGCCTATCTTGGCGGCGTCTGAGGGACCGCCCGCCGGCGGCGGCGTGCCGCTCCTGGCGGTGGAAAACCTGTCGGTGCGCTACGGCAAGGTCGAGGCGGTGCATGGCGTGTCGCTGCGCCTCGATGCCGGCCAGATCGTCACCGTCGTCGGTCCCAACGGTGCCGGCAAGACCACCTTGATGGCCGCGATCATGGGCTTGCTGCCGGCCGATGGCCGCATCGCGATCGACGGCGTGGAGCAGCGCGGCATCGCGGTGGAAGAGCGGGTCGCCAACGGCGTGAGCCTGGTCCCGGAGAAGCGCGAGCTGTTCGCCGAGATGACGGTGCAGGACAACCTCGAGCTCGGTGCGCTCACCCGCAGCCGGCGCGGCGAGCGCGGGCTCGATGCGGCGCTGGACGATATCTTCGGCATCTTCCCGCGCTTGCAGGAGCGACGCCGGCAGCTGGCCGGCACGCTGTCGGGGGGCGAGCGCCAGATGCTGGCCCTGGGCCGCGCCTTGATGGCCAAGCCGCGCCTGCTGATGCTCGATGAGCCGAGCCTCGGCCTCGCGCCGCTGATCGTGCGCGAGATCTTCCATGTGATCGCCGACCTGCGCGCGCGCCGCGTGAGCGTGCTGCTCGTGGAGCAGAATGCCCGCGCCGCCTTGCAGGTGGCGGATTACGGCTACGTGCTGGAGAGCGGCGAGATTGCGCTGGCCGGTGCGGCGGCGGACCTGATGGCCAACGAGCAGGTCATCGCCAGCTACCTCGGCTTGAAGTCGGTCGAGGCATGACGGTCGAGGACACCGGCGCCTACGAGGCCGCCGCTCGCGTGCCGACCGGGCAGTTGCCCGCGCGGGCGCCGGCAACTGCCCACGGTCTCGACCAGTCCTGCATGGGGCACCTGATCGGCTATCACATCACGCAGGCGAACGTCGCAAGCCGCAAGGCCTTCAACCGCCATATCGGCGAGGCCTGGAAGCTGAGCCCGGTCGAGTTCACCATCCTGATGCTGGTCGCGCATAATCGCGACGCGACCCAGAAGCAGCTGTCGCAGGCGCTGGCCGTCTCCGCCCCCAACGTCACCGCACTGGTCGACCGGATGAACGAGCGCGACCTGCTCAAGCGGGTGCGCAGCGAGAGCGACCGCCGCTCCCAGCAGCTGCGGCTCACCCGCAAGGGCGCCGCGCTGGTGCGGGAAGTGCGCGAGGTGTCGCTGACGATGGAGCGCGACCTGCTCAGGCAGCTTTCCGATGCCGAGCGCGCGATGCTGGTCGAGCTGCTGCAGAAGGTGGCGCGCGGCGGGCGCTCCTGACCGGCTCCAGCGGCAGCGCCCAGTACTGGCCGACCAGCTGCTTGCCGAAGCTGTGGTGCGGCTCCTCGCTGAGCAGCTTGAATCCTGCGGCGACGTAGATGGCGCGCGCCGCATGCAGGCAGTCATTGGTCCACAGGCTGAGCTTGCGGTAGCCGCAGTGCCGCGCGAAGTCGATCGCCTCGCGCACCAGCCGGCGCCCAAGGCCGAGCCCGCGGGCCCGGGGATGAACCAGCACCAGGCGCAGCTTGGCCTCGGCGCGCGAGGCACTCACCACCAACGCGCAGCCGACGCGTTCGCCGTCGACTTCCGCCACCCAGGCACGCTCGCGGGCAGGATCGAAGCGTGCGAGGAACTCGGCGCCGATGCCGGCGACCAGCTGCTCGAACTCATCGTTCCAGCCGTACTCGCGCCCATACAGCTCGCCGTGCAGCGAGATCATCCAGCCGATGTCGCCGGGTCGGTGCCGGCGCAGCCGGATGCTGGCGCGGTCCGGTGCCTCGCGCCCGCCCGAGGGCTCGGTCGACTGCTGCTCATGCGACAGCGTCTGGCGGATCTCGGCCATTGCGGCCACCAGCCGCTGGCGGTCGGACGCTGCCAGCGGGGCGAGCAGCGTCGCGATCCGCGCCTGGGCGGCATCGAACAGCGGCTGGTAGACGCCCCGTCCGGCTGCCGTCAGCGCCAGGATCTTCTCCCGCGCATCCTGCCGGGAGGCGACGCGGCGGATCAGCCCGCGGCGCTCGAAGCCGCCGAGCAGGCGGCTCAGGTAGCCGGTATCGAGCCCCAGCTCCTCGGCGAGCCGACGCGCAGTCAGCCCCTTGCGGGAGGCGAGCTCGTAGAGCAGGCGCACCTGCGTGAGGCTCAAGGCCGCCGCACCGGAGCCGCCCTGCTCGTCCAGCAGGCCGATGACGGGCGTGTAGAAACGGTTGAAGGCGCGCACCGCCGCGACGTCGGCGAGCAGCGGGTCCACGGGCTGGTTGTTCGTCTGCAGCACGGCGTCGCGGCCCAGATAGTTGACTGAGGCAACTATATCGCCGCGGGCGCCGCCTCGCAAGGCGGGCGCGCTTGCCAGGGCTTTCCGCAGTGCTCGATCCCGAGTCGCAGGCCGTCCTGTCGGCGCCGGCGCCTTCAGCGTCGCGTCGATGACGCGGAACGGTATTCCCGCGGCGACACGCCGAAGCGCCGGCGAAAGCTGCGGCTGAAGTGGGCCGCGTCGTTGAAGCCGTAGCTGAAGGCGATCTCCGCGATGCTGTGGCCGGCCCGGGCCGGATCGCGCAGGTCGCGATGACAGGCATCGAGGCGCCGGTTCCAGATGTAGTGCGCAAGCGGCGCCGGCTCGTGCTGGAACAGGCGGTGCACGTGTCCGGCGGACAGCTGCAGCTCGGCGGCGAGGGCGGCCACCGACAGCAGCGGGTCCGCCAGCCGCTGGTCGATCAGCCGCTTGATCCTCGCCAGGTGATAGCCGGTGAGGTCGGAGACGCTTTGGCGGTTGGCGGCCGGCAGCGTGTGCAGGCCGGCCACCAGGATGTCGACCACGCCATTCGCGACCGCCGCCGCCGATGCCGGCTGCAGGAAGTCGATGTCCTGGCGCAGGGTTTCGAGCATGCTGATCATCAGGTGACCGGCGCCGCGCCGGCCGGACACCGGGCTGGCGGTCAGGCTCTCGGTGTTGCGGACCATGCTGCGCAGTTGCTCGCCGGGCAGCATCAGCACCAACTGCTGGAAGCCGGCGCCGAAGCTGAGCTCGTAGGGGCGGGTGCTGTCGTAGAGCGCGAAGTCGCCGGGTTGCAGCAGCGCGCTGCGCCCATCCTGGCTGACGACGCCGCGGCCGCGGGTCTGGATGCTGACCAGGAAGAAATCCTCGATGGCACGGGAGATCTTGCCCGGCGTGCGCAGCACGCGCTGCGGGCCCGATTCGACCACCGACAGCTTGAGGTGGGCCAGCGAATGCGTGCGGATCGTGCCGTTGAAATCGTCGCGCCTTGGCGTGTCGCATTCCAGCTGGACGTAGACGTCGCAGATCATGTCGGTCCAGTACGCGAGGCGCTGGCCTCGCGGCACGGAAGCCGTCGTCAGCAGTTGGCTCATCTGGTCGTTCCTTGCCGGCGCGGGCGGGGTGCCCCGCCCGCGGCGCAATCTCATGCCCAGTCAAGAACGCCGCGATTCGCAGACAAGTGCGGCACTGCGGCCGAATCTACACTCAGTCAATGCCGCAGTCGACATCCATCGCGGCCGGCCCGGGGGTTGCGCCCGGGCTGGCGCACCGTCAGGAGACGAGCATGACCGCCAAGACGCATCCCGCCTACAAGGTCGCCGCCGTTCAGGCCGCGCCGGTATTCCTCGACCTCGACGGCACCATCGACAAGACCGTCGCGCTGATCGAGGAGGCGGCCGGGCAGGGTGCGCGGCTGATCGGCTTCCCGGAGACCTGGATTCCCGGCTATCCCTTCCACATCTGGCTCGACTCGCCTGCCTGGGGCATGCAGTTCGTGCAGCGCTACCACGACAACTCGCTGGTGGTCGGATCGCCCGAGTTCCAGCGCGTCGCCGAAGCCGCCCGCCGCAACGCGATCTGGGTGGCGCTGGGCTACAGCGAGAAGTCCGGCGGCAGCCTCTACATGGGCCAGGCGCTGATCGACGACCAGGGCAATACCGTCGCCACGCGGCGCAAGCTGAAGCCGACGCATGTCGAGCGGACGGTGTTCGGCGAAGGCGACGGCAGTCACCTGCAGGTGTGCGAGACCGCGATCGGCAACGTCGGATCCCTTTGCTGCTGGGAGCATCTGCAGCCGTTGTCGAAGTACGCGATGTACGCCCAGAACGAACAGGTGCACATCGCCGCCTGGCCGAGCTTCTCGCTCTATCGCGGCGCCGCCTTCGCGCTCGGGCCGGAGCTGAACAACGCGGCCAGCCAGATCTATGCCGCCGAGGGCCAGTGCTTCGTGCTGGCCCCGTGCGCGGTGGTCTCGCCGCAGATGGCGGAGATCCTCTGCACCGACGACACCAAGAGGCAGCTCCTCAAGCCCGGCGGCGGCTTCGCCCGGATCTATGCGCCCGACGGCTCGCCGATCGGCGATGTCCTGCCGGAGGACCAGGAAGGCATCGTCTACGCGAACATCGACCTCGGCATGATCTCGCTGGCGAAATCCGCCGCCGATCCTGCCGGCCATTACGCCAGGCCCGACGTCACCCGCCTGCTGCTGGACCGCACGCCGGGCGATCGGGTGGTGAGCCGCACGCCGCCGGTGCCGGCGTCGGCGGAGGCGTCGCCGCCGGTGGCGAACGCCGGGGACGTGGTGGTGCCGATCAAGCCGGAGGCGGCGGAGCGGGCGGCCTGAGTCTTATCATTGCCTCTCGGGCATGGCGGGCGGGGCCCCGCCATGCGCTTGCCGGGAGGATGACATGCCACATCGGGTCGAGAACCAGCCGCCGCCACTGTCCGACTACAACCTCTGGCGCGCCAACCCGTCGCTGCGCGAGGCCGTCCGCCGTGAAGGCGCCCCGTGGGCCGAAGCGATGCTCGACCAGTATGGCGGGCAACTGGGCAGCGCCCGGATGCAGGAGCAGGCGACGCTCGCCAATCGCCACCCCCCCGTGCTGCAGACGCACGACCGCTATGGCCATCGCCTCGACCGCGTCGACTTCCATCCGGCCTGGCACGAGCTGATGACCGCCGGTGTCGCCGCCGGCCTGCATTCCGCTCCCTGGTCGGATCCCAGGCCGGGAGCCCACGTGGCGCGCGCTGCCGCATTCATCCTGCATGCGGGGGTGGAGAACGGCACCCTGTGCCCCCTGTCGATGACCTACGGATCGGCGTCGTCCTTCGCCCAGGCACCGGCGCTGGCGCAGCAGTGGCTGCCGGCGATCTTCAGCCGCGAATACGATCCGTCCTTCGGGCCGGTCGCCGGCAAGCGCGGCGCGCTCATCGGCATGGGGATGACCGAGAAGCAGGGCGGCTCCGACGTGCGCGCCAACACCACCGTCGCTTCACCCGCGGGCGACGGGACCTGGCGTCTCGTCGGGCACAAGTGGTTCACGTCGGCGCCGATGTGCGACGGTTTCTTCGTGACCGCGCAGACTGCCGGCGCGGCGCCCGGCGTGTCCTGCTTCTTCATGCCGCGCTTCCTGCCGGACGGCAGCCGCAACGACATCCGGATCCAGCGGCTCAAGGACAAGCTCGGCAACAAGTCCAACGCGTCGAGCGAGCTCGAGTTCGACGGCACCGTCGCCTGGCTGGTGGGCGAAGAGGGCAGGGGCATCCCGACCATCCTGCAGATGGGCGTGTTCACCCGGCTGGACTGTTCGCTCGGCTCGACCGGCATCATGCACCAGTGCGTCGCGCAGGCGGTGCATCACGCCCGTCATCGCCGCGCCTTCGGGCGGCGGCTGATCGAGCAGCCGCTCATGCGCAACGTCCTGGCCGACATGGCGCTCGAGGTCGAGGCCGCAGTGGCGCTGTCGATGCGGCTGGCGCGCGCCTACGACCGCACCGAAGACGCCACCGAAGTCGAATTGCGGCGCGTGTTGACCGGCACCTGCAAGTACTGGATTTGCCGCCGCGGCCCGGCGCTCGCCTTCGAGGCGATGGAGGCGCTGGGCGGCAACGGTTATGTCGAGGAGGCGCCGCTGGCGCGCTTCTATCGCGAGCTGCCCGTCAACTCGATCTGGGAAGGCTCGGGCAACATCATGTGCCTCGACGTGCTGCGGGCCCTCGGCCGTTCGCCGGCGGCCGCCGAAGCGGTGGTCCAGGTGCTGCAGCCGGCGCGGGGCGGCGATCCGCGCTTCGATGCCTTCTGCAAGCGGCTGCTGGGACGCTTCGCCGCCCCGATCTCGCAGGCGAGCCTCGAGCCGCAGGCGCGGCAACTGACCGGCGAACTGGCGCTCGCGGTATCGGCGGCGATCCTGCTGCAGGAGGACGCCGCGATCGGCGATCTCTTCTGCCGCTCGCGGCTCGATGGCACGGCCGCCGCCGGCATGGCCTTCGGCAGCCTGCCGGAGCACCCGGCCATCGACCGTCTCCTCGAAAGGGCGTTGCCGGGCATCGGCTGAGATTCGCCACCGGTCTCGCTGCGCCTGCCGCTTGCTTGGCAGGGACGGCGGATTCTGTGATGCTTGCGCGCAACATGGATGCAAGCTTCAGCTCTTTCCTCGCCGAGACGGTCGGCACCGCCAGCCAACTGGCGGGCCGTCTGTTTCATGGTGCCGTTCCGCTGGCGGTGGCGCTGGCGGTGATGGTGGTTGCAGCCGGCCTCTGGCTATGGCGCCGTCCGGCGCGCAAGGGTCGCACCAACGTCACGCCGCGGCGCGCCTTCAGCCAGGTCGAAGGCATGTTGTGGTCGCGGCTGACGAACGCCATGCCGGACCATGTCATCCTGATGGCGGTGCCGATGACCCGGCTGGTCGCAGTCAGCAAGGCAGGCGGGATCGGCCGCAACCAGCGCAAGGTCGAGGCGCTGACCGTGGACTTCGGTATCTTCCGCCTCGACGGCAGCATCTCGTCGGTGGTTATCCTCGAGGATGCCGACACGACACTGAGCCGACGGCAACTCAAGCTGCGGCGCA
Source organism: Pseudomonadota bacterium (assembly GCA_023441105.1). The sequence goes on from JAEZQX010000316.1 coordinate 12,824, forward strand.
AGCTGCTCGAGCGCGCGGCCATCCGCACCTTCACCTGGTCGTCCAAGCCGCTGCCGACGGTCGACATGATCTCGAAGCAATTGAACCCGACCCCGATCCAGTTCGCCGCCGCCGAACGCGGTGTCGCGCAGCGGGGCCTCGGACGTGGCGCGATGGCGGACGATCCGGTCGATCCGGACACCCGGCTCGCGGCCAGCCATGCCAATCCGGACGTCAGGTTGGCGTGACCAGCTTGAGGCCGACGATCCCGGCGACGATCAGGCCGAGACTGGCGAGCCGCCCCACCGTTGCCGGCTCGCCCAGGAGCACGATGCCCAGCGCGGCGGTGCCGACCGCGCCGATGCCGGTCCAGACCGCGTAGGCGGTGCCGACCGGCAGGCTCTTCACCGCCAGGCCGAGCAGCACGACGCTCAGCACCATCGCGATCACCGTGCCGACTGTCGGCCACAAGCGGGTGAAGCCGTCGGTGTACTTGAGTCCGATCGCCCAGCCGACCTCGAAGATGCCGGCGATGAGCAGAATGATCCAGGCCATGGGGGTTCCTTGCTCGCTGAGGGGCTGCGGATTGTAGTGCGTGCCCGGGAACGGCCCGCGCGGCGCACATCGGTTAGGATGCGGCTGCCCGTCGCCCCGGGATCATCGGAAGGAATCCGGAAGGAATCGCGTGTCGCCGACCCTCAAGGCCATCCTGCTGCTCACCTGCAGCAATGTCTTCATGACCTTCGCCTGGTATGCGCATCTCAAGGAGATGAGCTCGCGGCCGTGGTTCATCGCCGCGCTGGCCAGCTGGGGCATCGCGCTGTTCGAATACCTGTTGCAGGTGCCGGGCAACCGCATCGGCTACACCGTGATGAGCGTCGGCCAGTTGAAGATCCTCCAGGAGCTGATCACGCTGTCGGTGTTCGTTCCGTTCGCGGTGTTCTACCTGAAGGAGCCGCTGAAGCTGGACTTCCTGTGGGCGGGACTGTGCCTGCTGGGCGCGGTCTACTTCATGTTTCGTGACCGTCTCTGAGGCTCGACCCGGGCTTCAGGCGAACGGTCATGTGCGCTGCCGCTGCAGCGCGCCGATGACGCCGGCCACATCCGGTCAATTGCCCGACGGCGAGATCCTGAACGTGCGGATCCGCGGCAGCTGCAGCAGCGCACCCGCCAGCGTCGAGAAATTCGCGACCTGGGTGGTCCGGATCACCATCCGGTACTCGAACGCCTGGCCGTCGTTCGCGGTGCGGTAGCTCAGGTTGACGATCTTGAAGTGGTGGGCGTGCAGGAGCTTGCGGACCTCCTCCTCCGGCATCACGTCGTCGCGCGCGAAGGTCAGCACGTGATGGGCGTAGGCATGGGCCGGCATCCGCGCTTCAAGCCAGCGCATGACGGTGAGGGCGGCGAGCGTCAACACCGTCGCCGCTGCCGCCGGCATGTAGAAGCCGACGCCGATCAGGATGCCGATGGCCGCGGTCACCCAGATGGAGGCTGCGGTGGTGAGGCCGCGAACCGTGATCCCCTCGCGGAATATCACGCCGGCGCCGAGGAAGCCGATGCCGGTCATGATGCCCTGGCCCATGCGCACCGGATCGCTGCGGAACTCGCCGGTGGAAGCCGGCGGCAGCCACGCGTCCTGGTAGAGAGTGACGAGCATCAGCAGGCTCGATGCCATGCAGACCAGTGCATGGGTGCGGAAGCCGGCCGGCCGCGCCTGGAAGGTGCGCTCCATGCCGATGGCCCCGCCCGCCACCAGCGCTGCGATCAGGTGGATGAGGATCGGGAGGTATTCCTCTTTCACGGGCGCCGGAGGAAGCTCACTCTACCGGCAGGAAGCCGTCGATGGAGAGGTAGCGCTCGCCGGTGTCGTAGTTGAAGCCGAGGATCCGCGAGCCTTTGGGAATGTCCTTCAGCTTGGCGGCGATGGCGGCCAGCGCCGCGCCGGAGGAGATTCCGATCAGCAGCCCTTCGCGCGAGGCGCACCGGCGGGCGTACTCCCGGGCGTCCTCGGCTTCCACCGGGATCGTGCCGTCGAGCAGCGCGGTGTCGAGGACCTGCGGTATGAAGCCGGCGCCGATGCCCTGGATCGGATGGGGCGTGTGCTTGCCGCCGGCGATGACCTGCGACGCGGAAGGCTCGACCGCGAACACCTTCAGCTTCGGCCAGGCCTTCTTCAGGACCTGCGCGCAGCCGGTGATATGGCCGCCGGTGCCGACGCCGGTGATCAGGTAGTCGAGCCCTTCCGGGAAATCGTTGCGGATCTCGGCGGCGGTGGTGCGGGCGTGCACTTCGACGTTGGCGGGATTCTCGAACTGCTGCGGCATCCAGCCGTCGGGCGTCTGCGCCAGCAGCTGCTTGGCTTTCTCGATGGAGCCCGGCATGCCCTTCTCTTTCGGCGTCAGCTCGAAGCGGGCGCCGTAGGCCAGCATCAACCGCCGCCGCTCCACCGACATCGAGTCCGGCATCACCAGCACCAGCTTGTAGCCCTTCACGGCGGCGACCATGGCCAGGCCGATGCCGGTATTGCCGGAGGTAGGTTCGATGATCGTCCCGCCGGGCTTCAGCTTGCCGCTGCGCTCGGCGTCCTCCACCATCGCCAGCGCGATCCGGTCCTTGATCGAACCCCCGGGATTGGCGCGCTCCGACTTGATCCAGACCTCGTGGTCCGGGCCGAACAGGCGATTGATGCGGACGTGGGGGGTGTTGCCGATGGTCTCCAGGACCGACTCTGCTCTCATCGCGTTTTCTCCTGCGGCTGCGGCTGGTTGGGTATCGGAAGGGACGTGCCTAGTGTATGCCATGCGTTAAGCTTCACACATGCCCGATCCCCGATCCGATCCGTCGCACCTCCGGCATGCCGGCAGCTCCCGGGTTCCGCCAGCGGTGCCGGTCTGCAGCGTCGATGCCGCCGAGGAGCAGGCATGGAACGAGCAGCAGCTGGACCTGCCGGTGCCGGTCCCGCGCGCGCGCCTGTGGTGCTATCCGCAACCAGCCGTCGTGCTCGGCCGCGCGCAGCATGCGCTGCTGCCGGCGCTGGACAGCAGCCGCTTCCGGGTCGTCACGCGCAGCTCGGGCGGTGGCGCGGTACTGGTGGGGCCCTGGATGGTCGGCGCGTCGGTGGTGCTGCCGGCCGGACACCGCCTGCTGCCGCCGGGGGCGATCGCCGACAGCTACCGCTGGCTGGGGGAATTGTTCGTCGAGGTGCTGGCGCGCCACGGCGTGGCGGCGGAATCGATGCCGCGCGAGCGCACCTGGAAGGCGCCGACCGGACTTGCCTGGGCCTGCTTCGCGGGCATGTCGCCGTGGGAAGTGGTGATCGGCGAGCGCAAGCTGGTCGGCTTCGCCCAGCGTCGCAACCGTCATGGCGTGCTGCTGGTCGCCGGTGCCCTGCTCGCGCCGGTGCCGTGGGCGCTGCTGTGCGAAGCGATGCGGCAGCCGGCCGCGCAGGCCGCGGCGCTCGCTGCCGCCACCATCGATGCGTCGCAGGCGCTGGGCCGGCCGCTGCCGCTTGCCGACTTCACCGCCGACGTCGCCGCGGTCCTCGGCGACGCCTTGACGGACTGAACGTCACCAACTGCCCCATGGCCGCCCAACGTCCCGGCGAAGCAGTCGCGCATCCGGCCTTTGCCGCGCAGCCGCTGCCCGCGGCACGGGCGATGCCGGCCGTGCCGCCGCCGCGGCTCGAGTTGCGCGTTATCCGCAAGCGCTACGGCCCGGTGCTCGCCAACGACGACGTGTCGCTGGCAGTCGCCGCCGGCGAGATCCACGGCCTGATCGGCGAGAACGGTGCCGGCAAGTCGACGCTGATGAAGATCGCCTACGGTGCGGTCGCGCCCGACGCCGGCGAGATCCGCTGGAACGGCCAACCGGTGGTCGTCTCGTCGCCGGCGGTCGCGCGGCGTCTTGGCATCGGCATGGTGTTCCAGCATTTCGCGCTGTTCGAGACCTTGACGGTGACGCAGAACGTCGCCCTGGTGCTGCCGCAGCGGGCGCAGCGCGACGACCTCGCTGCCCAAATCCTCGCCATCGGCAGGCGCTATGGGCTCTCCCTCGACCCGCACCGCCACGTCCATTCGCTGTCGGTGGGCGAGCGCCAGCAGGTGGAGATCATCCGTGCCCTGCTGCAGGGGCCGCAGCTGCTGATCATGGACGAGCCGACTTCGGTGCTCACCCCGAAGGCGGTCGACGAACTGTTCGGCACCTTGCGCAAGCTGGCCGGCGAGGGCATCTCCATCCTCTACATCAGCCATAAGCTGCACGAGGTGCGCACCCTGTGCGACCGGGCCACCGTCATGCGTGCCGGCAAGGTGACCGGCGTGTGCGTGCCGCGCATGGAAACCGTGGCAAGCCTGTCGCGGATGATGATCGGTGCCGAGCCGCCGGCGACGCGTGCCGCCGGCCACCAGCCAGGCGGGCTGGCGCTGCGGGTGCGCCACCTGTCGTTGCCGCCGCTCGAACCGGGCGGCCGGGCGCTGCATGACCTGTGCCTCGAGCTGCGGCGCGGCGAGATGATCGGCATCGCCGGCATCTCGGGCAATGGGCAGAACGAACTGCTGGCGGCGTTGTCGGGCGAAGACCGGCGCGCGCCCCGCGCGGCGATCGAACTGTTCGACCGCCCGGTAGGCGACGCCGGTGTGGCGGCGCGCCGCGCTGCCGGCTTGGCCTTTGTGCCCGAGGAGCGGCTGGGCCGCGGCGCGGTGCCGGGACTCGGGCTGGAGATGAACCTGCTGCTCACCTGGGCATCGCCGGAGCTGTCCCGCTTCGGACTGATCCGCAAGGCGGCGCTCGCCGACCGCGCACGTTCGATCATCGAACGCTACGACGTCAAGGCCGCCGGCCCGTCGGCGCCCGCCGCCAGCCTGTCCGGCGGCAACCTGCAGAAGTACATCGTCGGGCGCGAGATCGAGAAACAGCCGGCGCTGCTGGTGATCGCGCAGCCGACCTGGGGCGTCGACGTGGGCGCGGCGGCGCAGATCCGCCAGGCGCTGGTCGACTTGCGTGATGCGGGCTCGGCAGTGCTGATCGTTTCGGAGGAGCTCGACGAGCTGTTCGAGATCTGCGATGCGCTGCATGTCATCGCCGGCGGGCGCCTGTCGCGCCGTATCCCGGTTGCCGAAGCGACGGTCGAGCTGATCGGGGAGCAGATGTCTTGATCCGCCTGCAGTTGCGCCCGGCGCCGGCGCGCTGGATGGTCCTGCTGTCGCCGTTGCTGGCTCTCGCCTTCACCTCGCTGGCGGGCCTGCTGCTGTTCGCCCTGCTTGGCAAGGACCCGGTGGCTGGCCTGCGGGTGTTCCTGGTGACGCCCCTCGAAAGCGTCCGCGGCTGGTCGGAGATCGGGCTCAAGATGACGCCGCTGCTGCTGTGCGCGTTGGGCCTGGCGATCTGCTACCGCGCCAACGTCTGGAACATCGGGGCGGAGGGGCAGCTGGTCGCCGGCGGACTTGCCGCCGGCGCGATCGCGCTGCTGGCCACGCCGGACTCGCCGCGGCTGCACGTGTTGGCCGTGCTGCTTGCGGGCGTCGCCGGCGGCGCAGCCTGGGGTGCGATCACGGCCTGGCTGCGCGACCGGTTCAACGCCAACGAGATCCTGGTGAGCCTGATGCTGACCTACGTGGCGCAGTTGCTGCTGCTGTACCTGGTGCATGGGGCGCTGAAGGATCCCCAGGGCTTCAACTTCCCGTACAGCCGCATGTTCGAGGCGGCCACCGCGGTGCCCAGGCTGCTGCCGCCGTACCGGGTGCACGCCGGGCTGCTGGTCGCGCTGGTGCTGGCGTTGCTCGCCTGGGTGTTCGTGTTCAGATCGCGCCTCGGCTTCAAGCTGCTGGTGCTGGGCGATGCGCCGCTCGCCGCCCGCTATGCCGGCTTCAGCTCGCGCCTGGGCACGTGGGTGGCGCTGCTTGCCTGCGGCGCGCTCGCCGGCCTTGCCGGCGCCTTCGAGGTGGCCGGACCGATCGGCCAGCTCACGCCCAGCATCTCCCCGGGATACGGTTTCGCCGCCATCATCGTCGCCTGGCTCGGCAGGCTCAACCCGCTCGGCTGCATCCCGGCGGCGTTCCTCATGGCGATGATCTACATCGGCGGCGAGCTGTCGCAGGCGCGGCTCGGACTGCCCAATGCGATCACCGGCGTCTTCCAGGGGGTGCTGCTGCTGGCACTGCTGTGCGCCGACACCTTCATCCACTATCGCATCGGCTGGCAGGCATGGAAGCCTTCGCCGCGCTGATCGCCGCCACCTTGAGCGCCGGCACGCCGCTGCTGCTGGCGGCGGTCGGCCTGCTGGTCAATGAGAAGGCCGGCGTGCTCAACCTCGGGGCGGAAGGCATGATGCTGATCGCCGCCGCGACCGGTTTCGCAGCCGGCTATCACAGCGGCAGCGTCACGCTGGCGCTGGTTGCCGGCGCCGGCGCCGGTATGGCGGTCTCGCTGGTCTTCTCCGCCCTGGCGGTCGGAATGGCCACCAATCAGTACGCCACCGGACTGGCGCTGACGTTGTTCGGTGCCGGACTGTCGTCGTTCATCGGCTTGCCCTACGTGGGCAAGCCGCTGCTGCCGCCAGGCAGCGAGCCGAACTGGTACGGCATTCCCTGGCTCGCGGACATCCCGGTCCTCGGGCCGGCGCTGTTCCGGCTGCATCCGATGGTGTATCTCGCGCTGGTGCTGACCGCCGTCGTCGCCTGGTTTCTCTCGCGCACCCGCGCCGGCCTGGTGGTGCAGGCGGTGGGCGAATCGCCGGAGTCGGCGCATGCGGTCGGCTTGCCGGTGCGCGGCATCCGCATCGCCGCCGTCTCCTTCGGCGGCGCCTGCTGCGGCGTCGCCGGCGCCTATCTCTCGTGCGTCTATACGCCGCTGTGGGTGGACGGGATGGTGGCCGGACGTGGCTGGATCGCGCTGGCGCTTACCACGTTCGCGACCTGGCGGCCATGGCGGGTCGCGTTCGGTGCCTACCTGTTCGGCAGTGTTACGATGATCCAGTTCTATCTGCAGGCCGAGGGCGTCCAGATCGCCTCGCAGCTGCTGTCGATGCTGCCTTACCTGGCCACGGTCGTCGTGCTGGCGGTGATCTCGCGCAACCCGGTCTTCATTCGACTCAACATGCCCGCCAGCCTCGGCAAGCCTTTCAGGGGCGGCTGAGGGCGCGACGGGACGGAGGAAGCCATGTCCAGCCACGATGACTTGGACCGCTGGGTCCGGGCACTGCCGAAAGCCGAGCTGCACCTGCATATCGAGGGGTCGCTCGAGCCGGACATGATGTTCGCCCTGGCCGAACGCAACCACGTCAAGCTGCCTTACGAGAGCATCGAGGCGGTCCGCGCCGCCTATGATTTTCAGGACCTGCAGTCCTTCCTCGACCTCTACTATGCCGGCGCCGACGTGCTGCGCAGCGAGCAGGATTTCTTCGATCTCTGCTGGGCCTACCTGGTGCGGGCCAAGGCGGACGGCGTGGTCCACGCCGAAATCTTCTTCGACCCGCAAACCCATACCGCCCGCGGCATCCGGTTCGAGACGGTGCTCGACGGGCTGGAGGCGGCATTGAAGAAGGGTGCGACGGAGCTCGGCATCAGCTACCGGCTGATCATGTGCTTCCTCAGGCACCTGTCGGAAGAGGAAGCCTTCAAGACCCTGATGCAGGCACGGCCCCATGTCGCCCGGATCGCCGGCGTCGGGCTCGATTCCTCGGAAAAGGGCAATCCGCCATCCAACTTCGCCCGGGTGTTCGACGCCTGCGCCGGCCTCGGCTGGCACCTGGTCGCCCATGCCGGCGAGGAGGGCCCGCCGGAATATGTCGTCGAGGCGCTCGACGTGCTGAAGGTCGAACGCATCGACCACGGCGTGCGCAGCGAGGCCAACCCGGCATTGCTGGAACGCCTGGCGCGCAGCCGGGTGCCGCTCACGGTATGCCCGCTGTCGAACGTCAAGCTGCGGGTCTTCCCGGACCTCGGCTCGCACAACCTCAAGCGGCTGCTCGCCGCCGGCCTGAACGTCACCATCAATTCCGACGACCCGGCCTACTTCGGCGGCTATGTCGGCGACAACTACATCCAGGCGGCTCGCGCCCTGGGGCTGGGCAAGGACGAGCTGCTGACGCTCGCGCGGAACAGCCTCGAGTCGAGCTTCGTCTCCAAGGATGTGAAGTCGGACTGGCTGGCGCAGCTCGAGCGGCACCGCTGAGGCGCTCGCCGCCCCGGCGCGGTGCCGGCGGCAGCAGGTTTCGAGTCGCAAAAATTTGCGCAAATTGGCACTCGGGTTGCCTGCTAGCATTGATCATCGACCTGCATGGCCCCATCGGACGCGTCGTTCCTCCGCCAGCAGTCACCCACCGAGATTCCAGGAGTGCCCTCATGAAGCTTGCCCGCCCTTGGTTGCTGGCAGCCCTG
>JAEZQX010000344.1 GCA_023441105.1 Pseudomonadota bacterium
AGTGCAACAACTTCGAAGTCGTGAACATGGGCGTGATGGTCCCGTGCAGCGACATCCTGGCGATGGCCAAGAAGGAGAACGCGGACATCGTCGGCCTGTCGGGCCTGATCACGCCGTCGCTCGAGGAAATGGCCCATGTCGCCGCCGAGATGGAGCGCGATCCGTACTTCCGCGAGCGCGGCATTCCGCTGCTGATCGGCGGCGCCACCACCTCGCGGGTGCACACCGCCGTCAAGGTCGCGCCCCACTACTCCGGGCCGGTGATCTACGTCGCCGATGCCTCGCGCTCGGTGCCGGTCGCCCAGGCGCTGGTGTCGGACGAGCAGAGGACGGAGTTCCTCGACAACCTCAAGATCGAGTACGAACGGGTCCGCGTGCAGCATGCGGCCAAGAAGGGCCCGGACCTGCTGACGCTGCTGCAGGCGCGTGCCAACAAGCCGACGATCGACTGGCTGATGCCGGCCGACGACCGCCCCGGCCATCCCGGGGTGCATCCGGTTGCGCGCTACCACCCGCCGCGGCCGAAGTTCATCGGCCGGCGCACCTTCAAGAATCACGACCTGGCCGAGATCGCCCGCTACATCGATTGGGGGCCGTTCTTCCAGACCTGGGACCTGCATGGCGCCTACCCGAAGATTCTCGAGGACGAGCTGGTCGGTGAGTCCGCGCGCCGCGTGTTCGCCGACGGCAAGGCGATGCTGCAGAAGATGATCGAGGGGCGCTGGCTGAGCGCGAGCGGCGTGGTCGCCTTCCTGCCGGCCAACTCGATCAACGAGGACGACATCGAGATCTATACCGACGACAGCCGCAGCGAGGTTGCCTTCGTCTGGCGCAACCTGCGCCAGCAGGTTGCCAAGCGCGAAGGCGTCGAGAACAAGTGCCTGGCCGACTACATCGCGCCGCGCGCCATCGACGGCCGCCCGAGCGGCATCGCCGACTACATCGGCATGTTCGCGGTCACCGCCGGCCTCGGCATGGAGCGCAAGGAGAAAGAATTCGCCGCCCAGATGGACGACTATTCGGCCATCATGTTCAAGGGCCTCGCGGACCGGATGGCGGAAGCCTTCGCCGAATGCCTGCACGAACGGGTGCGCAAGGACCTGTGGGGATATGCGCCGGAGGAACACTATGGCGTCGAAGACCTGGTCAAGGAGGCTTACCGCGGCATCCGCCCGGCTCCCGGCTATCCCGCCTGCCCCGAGCACACCATCAAGCGCCAGCTGTTCGACTACCTGCAGTGCGACGAGATCGGCATGACCCTGACCGACAGCCTGGCGATGATGCCGGCCTCGAGCGTCTCCGGCTTCTATTTCTCGCACCCGCAATCGAGCTACTTCAATGTCGGGCCCATCGGCGCCGACCAGATCAAGGACTACGCGGCGCGGTCGGGCCGGGACGAGAAGGACCTGCGCCGGGCGCTTTCGCAGTTGCTCTGAGCCGCCCCGGAGGGGGCGGCGAGGCGGCCGGCATCGGCTAGCTGTTGCCTACCGTCCGGGCGATGTCGACGACCAGCGCCCGGAACCAGTGATGCAACCGGCTGCGCTGCGTGCGTTCGTGCCACAGCGCCACGTTGCGAACCCGCGGCAGGCGCTGCCTGAGCGCCACGGTCGACGCCGCCGCCGGGGGCCGGCCCACGCTGCCGGGGATATAATCAGTGTACCTACTAATTCAGCGGAACGTACACCGATGTCAGGCGTGGCTCGAAGGCCCAGGGCAGCGAAGCAGAGCATGGCCGAAGTCATCGAGTTCGATCCGACCAAGCAGGTGCTCTGGTCGCGGCCGGGCTTCCTGGTCCGACGCCTGAACCAGATCCACTACGCGCTCTTCTTCGAGGAGTGCAAGTCGCAGAACATCACCCCGGTCCAGTACGGGATCCTCACCGCGCTGTCATTGCGGCCCTGGCTGGATCAGACCGAGATCGGGGCGGAGCTCGGGCTGGACCGGACCACCACCGCCGACGTCATCAAGCGCCTGCAGGAAAGGGGGCTGGTGGAGCGACGCGTCAATCCGGCCGACCGCCGCTCGCGCCAGGCCTTGATCACCAAGGAAGGGCTGCGCCTGATGGGCCTGCTCCAGAACGGGATGATGCGCGCGCAGCGCCGCCTGCTCGAGCCGCTCACGCCGCGCAACCGCGAGATCTTCATGAAGCTGCTGTCGCAGCTGGTCGAGGCCAACAACCACTACAGTCGCGCGACGCTGCGCGCGCTGTAGCGGTCAGCGCCGGGTCAGCGCGCCGCGGCGACCAGTGCCAGCGCTTCGTCCCGGTTCATGACGGCGGCGTACTTCTGGCGCATGTCGAACAGGTTTGCCTCGTGCGGGCCGAGGGCACGGTCGCCCACGCAGTCGGCGAGCACCAGCGGCCGGAATCCCCAGCACATCGCGTCGACCACGCTCGCGCGGACGCAGCCGCTGGTCACCGCGCCCGCCACCAGCAGCGTCTTGACGCCCCGCTCGGTGAGCCACGGCGCAAGCTGGGTCCCGAAGAACGCCGACGGGACGGTCTTGCGCACCACCAGCTCGCCCGGCTGCGGCGCCAGCTCAGCGACGATGGCGCTGGCCGGATCGTCTTCCTTGAGCGCCAGCAGGCCGGGGACCTTCAGCGTGAAGACGTTGCGGTCCGAGTCGTCGTCGGCAAACACGATGCGGGTGTGCGCGATCGGCCAGCGCCGTTCCCGGGCGGCCGCGAGCAGGGTGACGGTCTTCTCGATGGCCGGCCGGATGTTGCCGCCGCCGAACATGTCGGGATCGGCAAAGCTGTTGACGAAATCGACGATCAGCAGCCCGTAGGGCGGCTGGGGCTCGAAGGAGTTGCCGAAGCCCTGGCGCTCGTAGGTGCCGACTTCCTCCCGGTTGCCGGCGTTCATCGCGCGCCTCCATCCAGGACCTTGCCGTCGCGGACGACCACGTCGTCGTCGATGCTCACCGTGCAGCCACGCAGCGGAATGTCGATGTGGCAGGCCGTGGCCCGGCTGCCGCCGGCTTCGTTGTTCGGCCCCAGGGAGAACAGGAAGTTGCCCTCGAAGGCCCGCGCATCCATGGCGATCGAATCCTCCTTGTCGTACAGCCACAGGGTCGACCAGCGGGCGCGGGGCTGCAAGCCCCAGCCGATGTGCGAGATGGCATAGCCCTCGGGATCGTTGAAGCTGGCCATGTACTCGCGCAGCAGCTCCGCGTCGAGTCCGCCCTCGATGCGGGTGGCGTAGCCGTTCTCGACCGTCAACCTGATCGGCTCGCTGACGAACGACTTCTGCGGCAGCAGGATGTCGCCGCGGTCGATCACGATCGTGCCGTTGGCCCCGCCCTCGTTGGGGAAGGTGAACAGGAAGCCGCTCGGCCAGTGGTCCCAGCGCCCGGGTTCGTCGACGAAGCCGTATTCGCTGATCACCGGAAACTCACCCAGCGGGAAGCGGATCTCGGTGCCGGCCCGCGAGACCACCTGCATGCGCCTGGCCTTCGCCAGCCGCTCGGCCGCCGCCTTGACCCGGACGCGGTCGGCAGCGGTGGGCAGGCAGCGGACCAGCACCTCGGGCGGCTCGATGGCCAGCAGGATCTTGGTGCCGGACTCGAGGATCTCCTGCTGCTCCGGCGAGAAGAGCAGGGTCATCAGGTCGAGCACCAGGTCGCTGGCCTTCAACGCGGCCATGGCGGCGCGGTTGCCGGTCAGTGGCGTGGTTCCGAGGTAGGCCAGCGGGTCGCGGCTGAGGGATTTCTCCGCGTTGACCGGCGGCAGGTCGAGGCGGTTGAGGATCGCACCCGCTTCCTGGACCGCCACCTGCGCCGCGCGCAGCGTCTGCGGATGGGTCGCGGCGCCGGTCAGGATGGTGACCGTCTGGCCGGGCTCGAGCCGGGAAAGCTCGAGCACCTGGCGCCAGGCCTTGATGAGTTGATAGTCGCTTACCGGCATGGATCGCTCCTCTAGAGTTCGGCTTCCGGATTCGGATTGCGGTTCAGGCGATGGACGCCCCGAGGAATTGGCCGAAGGCGCGGTAGAAACCTTCCTCGTTGTCGTACGGAATCATGTGGCCGGCGCCGGCCACCCGCACGTGCGAGCAGTCGGGCAGCAGCCCCGCGATCTCCGCGACGTCTTCCGGGCTCACCACGTCCCCGCGTTCCGCGGTCATCAGCAGCACCGGTACCGTCACCCGCGGCAGGTCGGCGTGGAAGTCGTCGGTGTGGAAGCCCTCGAAACTCGCGAGGATGGCGCGCTCGTCGCAGGTGTGCAGCCACTCGGCCCGCGTGCGGAGGTGCTCTTCGCTCCAGGTGGGGCAGAAGCGCCGCATGCCTTCGGCATCGATGCCGGCGCGCGCGAGCGCCATGGAGTCGACATACCAGTCGAGCTTGGCGGGATAGCGGCGGCGGCCGGGGCCGGAAGTCGGCGGATCGACCATCACCAGCCGGGTCAGTCCGGCGGGCTGCCGTGCCGCCGCGCGCGCGCCGATACGCCCGCCCATCGAATGGCCGACCAGGCTGTAGCGCTCGAGGCCGAGCGCCGCGGCGAATGCGACCACGTCGGCGGCCTGGGCCTCCAGGCTGTAGTCGAGCGATGCGGATGCATCCGACAGGCCGCGGCCGCGGACGTCGAGGACGTAGGTGTCGAACTCGCGGCCGAGGCGCTCGCCGACGAAGCCCCAGGTGATCGCCGGGCTGGTGATGCCGGGGATGAGGATCACGGCATCGCGTTCGGTGCGGCGCCCGGACGCGCCGCCGTAGCGCAGGTAGTGCTGGCGGATGCCGTTGGCGTGGAGGTGGGCGCCGTAGAGGAGATTGCTCATCGGAAGTCTTCTCCCTTTCAGTACGCGCCGGAGAGGAGCGCGCCGGCGCCCGGCACCACCGGCTCCAGCCCCAGCGCCTTGAGCATCGCGTAGGTGGTGGCCACCGCCGCGGTGATCACCGGCTTGTTGGTCATCGCCTCGACCTTGGCGATCGCCTGCAGCGACGGCATCTGGACGCAGGCCGACAGGACGATGGCATCGGCCTCGCGGAAGTTCAGGCCCGACACGATCTCCGGCAGCCGCGCCGGGTCGTGGCGTCCGACCTCGAGGTTGTCCGGGATCTCCAGCGCCCGATGGTCGATCACCTCGTAGCCTTCGCTGCCGATGTAGTCGACGACCAGCTTGGTCAGCGGCTTCATGTAGGGCGCCACCACCACGATGCGCTTGGCGCCGACGATGCCCAGCGCGTCCACCAGCGCCCCGGCGCTGGTGATGACCGGCGCCGTGGCGCCGTTCTCGACGGTGCGTCCGTGCAGCCGCTTCTCGGACACGCGGTGATAGCCGTGGCCCATGGCCATGATGGCCACCAGGCAGGCATAGCCCAGCACGTCGACCCGCGCATCGCTCAGCTCGGTCGCGCAGCGGTCGGATTCGGCGTCCATCGCCGCTAGCTCTTCCTTCACCACCTTCTTCATGCGCATGCGGCTCGAATGGAAGGTGAACCGCTCCGGCCGGATCTGCAGGCGGGCGTTCAGCATGGCCGGGATCTCGGTCTCCATGGTGGTGTTGGAGCTCGGGACGATCTGGCCGATTCGGTAGGTCTTCTGCATGGTCTTGTTTCTCCTTGATCGGGCTCGGCTGTTCAGAGCTTGAACAGGCGCTTGGCGTTGCCGTGGCATACCAGCTCGCGGGCACGCTCGTCCAGCGGTGCCTCCTCGATGAACTTGGCGGCGATGGCGGTCGATTCGTAAGGGTAGTCCACCGAGAACATGACGGCTTCCGCGCCCATTTCGGCGACCGCCCCGGCGACCGTCGCGCCGGAGCAGACGCCGGAGGTGGTGATGACGATGTTGCTGCCGATGTACTCCGACGGCGCGCGCTCCAGGCGCACGCCGTGCGGATAGACCGCGAACCGGCTGTCGAAGCGCCAGCGCTGGAAGGGCAGGCCTTCGCCCATGTGGCCGAGGATCACGGTGAGGCGGGGGAAGCGGTCGAAGACCCCGCCGAACAGCAGCCGCAGCGCGTGGCTGGCGGTCTCCACGCCCCAGCCCCAGGTGGCGCCGACCATCTCCGGATGACCGCCGTAGGCATGCGGCACCTGGAAGGGGTCGATCGGATGCAGGTAGAGCGGCACGTCCAGGGCCTGCATCCGCTCCCAGAACGGATCGTAGGCGCGGTCGTCGTAGTAGCTGCCGAGCGTATGGCCGTTGACCAGGGCTCCCTTGAAGCCGAGCTGGCGCACCGCCCGCTCCAGCTCCTTGGCGGCCTGCAGAGGATCGTGCATCGAGAGGTGGGCGAATGCGCCGTAGCGGGTCGGATGCCGGGCCACCTGGGCGGCGAGGAAGTCGTTGTTCTCCTGCGCCTTGCGCTGGGCCACCGCCGGATCCGTCTCGCCCTGCACGCCCGGGCCGGTCTGCGACAGGATGACGTAGTCGATGCCCGCCTCGTCCATCTCGCGCAGGCGGAACTCGTCGAAATCGCTCAACCGGCTGCCGAGGTATTTCGCCAGCTCCGCGGGAATGTGCTGGATGAATGCCCGCGAATAGTCGGCGAAACCGGGGGCGGTGTAGTGTTCCTCAAAGGCGATCTTGCGGATTCTGTTCATGGCGTTCCGATAGGGTGGTGCCGGCCTCAGACGGGATAGACGAGGTCGTTGGCGAGGATGTTGGTGTCGTGCACCACCTGCCGCTCGGCGAGCTTCAGGCGGCCGTCGAGCCGCAGGAAGCGGTCGTGGTAGGTGCCGGCCAGGTGCAGGGTGGTGGGGCCTTCCACCAGCGTCTGCATCAGCAGGAAGGCGGTCTGCGCCCGGATGCCGTCCGCGCCCTCGGCGATGACGCGGGTGTTGCTCAGCACGTGCAGCATGTAGCGCGGCGCGAACATCTGGGTGCGCGAGATCGCCACCGCCCGGTCGCGCATCATCGCCCGGCCTTCGGCGTAGACCAGGCCGACCGGCAGCCCCAGCTCCGCATTCTCGCGGCTGGTGACCCGATAGAGCGCGTCGTCGGTGAAGTAGTCCGGCCATGACTCGATGTCGTTGGCATCGAGGGTGGCGCAATAGTCGCTGTTGAATTCCTCGATCTCCCGGCGCAGCTCGCGCGCCAGGGCGGGATCGATGGTGCGTGCCCGGTTGAGGGCGTAGTCGTTCTTCATGTCGGTCGCGCCCTCAGAAGCCCATGACCTGGCGGTAGTAGACGTACATCGCGCGGATGGCCGCCTCCGAGATCAGCGTGTCCGACGCACCGATCTTGTCGGCATCCAGCTTCAGGACGTTGACATCGGTGGTGCAACGCCGCAGCCCCTCCTGCACGAACTTCATCGCCTCGTTGTCCTCGAGGCCGAGGAAGCCGGCCGGCCCCATCAGGTTCCCCTGGCGCAGGCGGTGCCGCTCCATCTCCGGCGTGTCGTCCTCGTAGCCGAACATGGTCCACTGCATGATCATGCTGTCGGGTCCGTTGGGGATGATGTGCCGCACGCCGAGCGTGTTCATCTCGCGCTGGATGACGAAGTTCGGCCAGATGGTGGCCATGGTCACGGACCAGGGCGAATCGAACTCCTTGACGAATTCCAGGAAGCGCTCGTCCTCCAGCCGCATCCCGTCGTTGAAGGAGCGCATTTCCTTGCGGTTCTCCTCGCTGACGACGGCGTACTTCTCCTCCGTCTTGGCCGATGCCATGTAGCCGTGCCGGCCATGGACCTTGTCGGCGAACATGGCCGACTTGTTGCCCGCCACCAGCAGGCCGAACACCACCAGGAACGAATGCAGCAAGGTCGCGTGGTACGGATCCTTGAGGTTCTCGTGGTACATCTTCCAGTTGCAGGGAAGCTCGTTGCGGTAGTAGCCGAGGATCTTGAGCTTCTTGCCGGGGAAGGCGACGTCGAAATCCTCCAGGATCTCGGGCGTGAGGTACTCCTCCAGCGGCTCGACCTCGGCCGAATAGGACGCGAAGATCACGCCGTGACGCGTCGCCACATGCAGCTTGCGCAGGCCGTGCTCGCTGGTCTTGAAGTCCTTGGGCATGCCGCCGGCACGGTTGACGCCGCGCCGGAACGGGACGCCTTGCAGGTTGCCCTTCAGGTCATAGGACCACTGGTGGTACGGGCAGACGAACTCGCGCGTGTTGCCCTGCGCGTGGCGGCAGAATTCGGCGCCGCGATGGGCGCAGCGGTTCTCGAAGACGTTGATCGAGCCGTCGTCGGCGCGCGATACCACCACCGGCACCGGCCCGACATAGGATCGCTTGTAGTCGCCGGGCGCCGGAATCTCGGCCTCGAGGGCGACGAAGTTCCATGACTTGCCGCGGAAGATGCGCTCGAGCTCGAGGTCGTACACCGCCTGGCTGGTGTAGACCCAGTCGGGGATGTAGTGCAGCGCATCGTCTGGCCACTTGCAGTCGGCGAGCGGCGCATCCTTCTCGCGCAGCGTGCGGCCGATGACGGTCTGGGATTGATACATTGCTGGGGCTCCTGTCGGGACGGGCCGTGGTTGGTGCCGGATCGGGTTTCTTTATCGGGTAAGGGGCGAAGCGGCCGCGTGTGCCGCCTGGGCGGCCTTCACCTGCCCGCGCAGCGGCAGCGACGGATCGGCGAACGCCGCCGGGTCGAGGGCGATGCCGCGCTCGAACAGAATGCGCAGCTGCCGCAGGTCGCCGCCGGCGTTTACGGCGATGGCATGCACCGGCACCCCCGCGCGGTGGCCGAGCCAGAGCGCCTTGGGCTCGGCCACGTAAGGGTCGCCGCGCAGGACGTATTGCAGGTCGGCTGCAGGCAGGCCGAGCATCTGGAGGTTGCAGCCGAACTGGTCGGTCCAGAACCAGGGATAGGGCGTCGCGGGCGGCTCCTGGCCGAGGATCCCGGCGGCCGCCGCGCGGGCCTGTTCGTTGGCGTTCTGCCAGGATTCATAGCGGACATGGCCGCCGGCCACCGGGCAATGACGACTGGCGCAGTCGCCGGCCGCATGGATGGCGGTGTGGCTGGTGCGGCCTTGGGCGTCGACCCGGATGCCGCCGTTGACCGGATCGATGTCGAGGCCGGCGTCCCGGGCCAGGCCGGTCTCGGGTGCGAGGCCGATGGCGACCACCACCAGGTCGGGCACGAAGGAATCACCGCGGGTGGTCTCCAGCCGCAGCCCGGATGCCTGGGCAGGGGGCTCGACCGCCAGCGGCAGCAGCTGGGCGCCCAGGTGCAGCCGCACGCCCGCCTGCGCGATCCGCTGCTCGAGCCAGTCCGAGCAGGCCGGCGGAATGAAGCGGCCGAGCAGCCGCGGCGCGGCTTCCAGCACGTCGACCGAGGCCCCGAGCCGCTGCGCGGACGAAGCCAGTTCGAGGCCGAGGAAGCCGCCGCCGATGACCACCACCCGCGCCTCCGGCACCAGTGCCGCGCGCAGCCGGCGGGCATCGCCCAGGTCCCTCAGGTAGTGCACGCCCTCGCGCCCGCGGCCGAGGCCGTCGAGCAACCGGGCGTGGCCACCGGTGGCCAGCAGGCAGCGGTCGAACGGCAGGACGCTGCCGTCGCCCAGGGTGAGCTGCTGGCGACCGGCATCGAGGCCGGTGACCTCGACCTCCGGGCGCCAGTCGATGGCGTGCTTCGCGAAGGCGTCGGAACCGTGCACGCCCAGGGCCGGCTCCTCCGCCGCCCACAGCACGTCCTTCGACAGCGGTGGCCGCTCGTAAGGCAGGTGCGGCTCGCGCCCGAGGAGGATGATGGGGCCGGCGTGGCCGCCTTCGCGCAGCGCCACGGCCGCCACCGCGCCTGCCTGACCGGCGCCGACGATGACCACGGTGCCTTGTGGCGGCATCGCGGCCGGCAGCCCGTCGCAGGCGCGCTGCTCCATCACTCGCCCGAGGCGGACGGCAGGCCGACCAGCAGGTCCTCGCCGTCGACCTTCACCGGATAGGTCGCGAGGTCGAGGGTGGCCGGCGCGCACAGCGCCTTGCCGGTGCGGATGTCGAAGCGCGCCTGGTGCAGCGGGCACTCGATGCAACCGTCTTCCAGGAAGCCGTCGGAGAGCAGGGCGTAGGCGTGGGTGCAGACGTTGTCGGTGGCGAAGAACTCGTCGTCGCTGCGATACAAGGCAATCTTGCGACCTTCGACCACGACAGCCAGCGGCTCGTCGTCGGTCAACTCGCCGGTGGCGGCCACTCTCGTCCAGTTCATTTCGGGATCCTATGGGAGCGTGCCGCCGGAGAACGCGGGGTGCAGTTTCCTGCGATACCCGGCACGGGCCGCATGCAGTTGCTCAGTGTGCTGATCAATGATAGCGGGTGTACTGAGGGTTTTCAACCAGTGCCGGATGAGCCGCCGAAGGTCTGCCGCGCAGGCGTGCCGGCAAATCACCGCGATGGTGCTGCAATGCAGTGAAGACGCCGGACGGCGCCCCTCGGCAAGGCATCGCAGGCCCCTCGCCGGTGCCGTGGGAATTGCCTCCTCGCGCCGTTCGCCAGCCGGGCCGCGGCGCGTTGACACTGTACTATCCGGTCAGTACACTGAGCAATAAATTTCTGCCTCCGGTTGCCGCATGATCCAGGCGGACAGCCGGTCCGGTTGCAGCCCGTCCACCCAGCGTTTCACGTCGTCCTTATCCAGTCGCAGGCTGGCGGCCAGCGTGCTGTCCGGTCCTGGTGAATGCCATCCATTCGAAGGAGAGAGTCATGCAGCGTCGTCGTTTCCTGAACACCGCCGCGGGCGCCGCCGGTGCGGGCCTCGCAGCGGTCGCCACCCCGGCCCTGGCGCAGAATTCGCCGACCGTCCGCTGGCGGATGTCGACCAGCTGGCCCAAGAGCCTGGACAGCATCTATACCTCCGTCGAGGAGCTCTGCAAGCGGGTGGGCGAAGTCACCGACGGCAAGTTCGAGATCCGTCCGTTCCCCGGTGGCGAGATCGTGCCGCCGCCCCAGAACATGGACGCGGTGAGCAACGGCACGGTCGAATGCAACCACGTGCTGAGCACCTTCTTCGTCGGCAAGAACACGGCCGTGGCATTCGACACCGGCCTGTCCTTCGGCCTCAACGCGCGCCAGCACAACGCCTGGGTGCACTACGGCGGCGGGTTGAAGCTGCTGCGCGATCTCTACAAGAAGTACAACATCGTCAACCACGTCTGCGGCAACGTCGGCGTGCAGATGGGTGGCTGGTATCGCAAGGAGATCAAGTCGGTTGCCGACCTGCAGGGGCTCAAGATGCGCATCGGCGGCATCGGCGGCATGGTGCTGAGCAAGCTCGGCGTGATCCCGCAGCAGATCCCGACCAGCGACATCTATCCTTCCCTCGAGAAGGGCACGATCGATGCGGCCGAATGGATCGGCCCCTACGACGACCTGAAGCTGGGCCTGAACAAGGTGGCGCCGTTCTACTACGCCCCCGGCTGGTTCGAGGGCAGCGCGTCGATCACCACCATGGTCAACGACAAGGCCTGGGAGGCGCTGCCGCCGGCATACAGGTCCGCCTTCGAAGGCGCCTGCGCGGAGCAGACCATGCGCATGCAGGCCCTCTACGACGACCACAATCCCCAGGCGCTCAAGCGGCTGATCGCCGGCGGCGCCAAGGTCGCCTACTTCCCGCGCGACGTGATGGACGCGGCCTACAAGGGTTCGCAGCAGTTGTGGGCGGAGCTGTCGGCCAAGAACCCCGATTTCGCGGCGATCTATCCGAGCTGGAAGAAATACCAGGAGGACCAGGTGAGCTGGTTCCGGGTGGCCGAGAGCGCGCTCGACGGCTACACCTTCAACGCCGTCGGCCGCAGCTGAGCGGCCGGAGGACAGGGCCAGCAGGAGCCTGACGATGGATCACAGCGACACCCCGGTTCGCGCCAAGCCCCAGGGCATCGGCGCCCGCGTTCCCCGCAAGGAGGACGCCCGTCATCTCGCCGGCAAGGGCCGTTTCGTCGGCGACATGGCCATGCCGGGGCTTTGCGAGGTGGCGTTCCTGCGCAGTCCGCTGGCGCATGCGCGCATCGTCTCCACCCGGGTTCCGGAGGAGATCGGCGACTTCGTGTTCCTGCGCGAGGAGATGCGGGACCTGCGCGACATCGTCGCCGAATCCACCCTGCCCTCCTACCAGGAATCGGCCCAGCCGCCGCTGGCCAGCGGCAAGGTCCGCTATGTCGGCGAACCGGTGGCCCTGGCGTTCGCGCGGACGCGGGCCGAGGCGGAGGACCTGCTGGAAGGCATCGAGGTCGAGTACGACGAGTTGCCGGTGTATGTCGACGTGGAGACGGCCGCCGCCGCCACCGGCGACCTCCTGCATGAGGGCTGGCGCGACAACGTCTTCGTGACGCTGCGTGCCGACCGCGAATTCGACGCGCTCGCCGCGCAGGCCGACGTGGTCGTCCATCGCAAGGTCGACCTGGCGCGCCAGGTGATGATGCCGATGGAAGGCAAGGCGATGCTCGCCTACTGGGACGAGCAGACCGACCAGCTGGTGCTGGTCACCGCCACGCAGGTGCCCCACC
>JAEZQX010000433.1 GCA_023441105.1 Pseudomonadota bacterium
CCGCGGCCCGGCCGAGGCTCGAGCCGCCCGCCGGCTGCTCCCAACGGCCGTCGGCGGCAGGCTGCAGCGCCTGCGCGACCTTGTCGAGCGGCATCTGCGACAACTCGCCGATATCGCAGCCGGCGAAGGTCACTGCCAGCGCTTCCCGCTTGAGGCGCTTGCCGCGGCACGCGGGGCAGGGGGTGCCGCTCATGAAGCGCGCGACGCGCTTCTTCATCAGTGCGCTCTGGGTGGTGGCGAAGGTCTGCAGCACGTACTTGCGGGCACCGATGAAGGTGCCCTGGTAGCTCGGTTCCGTCTTGCGGCGCAGGGCCGCCCGCGTCTCTGCCGGCGTGAAGCCGGCATAGACCGGAACCGTCGGCTGCTCGTCGGTGAAGAGGATCCAGTTGCGGTCCTTGCGCGACAGCTCGCGCCACGGCCGGTCGACGTCATAGCCCAGCGTGACCAGGATGTCGCGCAGGTTCTGGCCATACCAGGCCGGCGGCCACGAGGCGATGGCGCGTTCCCGGATGCTCAGCGAATCGTCCAGCACCATGGATTGCTCGGTGACGTCGTACAGGTGCCCGAGTCCATGGCAGGTGGGACAGGCGCCTTGCGGCGTGTTGGGAGAGAAGTCCTCCGCGTAGAGCATCGGCTGTCGCGGCGGATAGTGCCCGGCGCGCGAATAGAGCATTCGCAGCAGGTTGGAGATGGTGGTGAGGCTGCCGACCGAGGAGCGGGTTCCGGGCGTGCCTCGCTGCTGCTGCAGCGCGACCGCCGGCGGCAGGCCGTCGATGGAATCCACCGCCGGCACGCCCACCTGCTCGATCAGCCGGCGGGCATACGGCGCGACCGAATCGAAATAGCGGCGCTGGGCTTCGGCGTAAAGTGTGCTGAAGGCAAGCGAGGATTTGCCGGAGCCGGAGACCCCGCTGAAGACCACCAGCGCATCGCGCGGGATGTCGACGTCGATGTTCCTGAGGTTGTGTTCGCGAGCGCCCCTGACCTTGACGAACCGGTCGCTCGAACGAGCGGGTTGGGCGGTACGGGCGGTCGTCTTGCCATCGGGATCCGGGTCTGCCTGGAGCATCGTGCGAATGTCGGGACGGGCTGCTGCGGCTGCAAACTCCATGCCCCGCTCAGGCGTCGTCCTCCACCCGCGGTCGGCGCTGCGCCGCGGTCGCGGCCTCGAACATGCGCAGCGTCTCCTGGCGTGCTGCGAGGTGATCGACGATCGGCGGTGGATAGTCGCCGCTCCCGCAGGCCGGACCGGTCGCCTTCCACGGCTCGTGGATGAACTTCGACTCGCAGCGAGCCAGCTCCGGCACGTGGCGGCGGATGAATTGGCCATCGGCGTCGAAGCGCCTGGACTGCAGCACCGGATTGAAGATGCGGAACCAGGGTTGCGCGTCGTTGCCGGTGGATGCGGCCCATTGCCAGCCGCCGTTGTTGGCGGCCAGGTCGAAGTCGTTCAAGCGGGCGGCGAAGTAGCGCTCGCCCCAACGCCAGTCCACGTGCAGGTCCTTGACCAGGAAAGAGGCGGTGAGCATCCGCAGCCGGTTGTGCATGTAGCCGGTGTGGTTCAGCTGGCGCATGCCCGCGTCCACCAGCGGGTAGCCGGTGCGGCCCTCGCACCAGGCGTCGAAACGATCCTGCCGGTTGCTGAAAGCGAGGTTCTCGAGCTCCCGCCGGAAGGCGTGTTCGACCACATGAGGGAACAGGTAAAGGATGCTGAAGTAGAAGTCACGCCAGATGAGCTCGTCGAGCCAGGCGTGCGCGCCGTCGCCGCCGTCGCGCAGCGCTTCCTGGACCAGCCGCCGGATGGAGATGGTTCCGAAGCGCAGGTGCACCGACAGGTAGGACACTCCGTCCTCTGCCGGATGGTTGCGCGCTCGCCGGTAGTCAGCCATGCGCGGCAGGAACGCCTGCAATGCGCGCTGCGCGCCGGAGGCGCCTGGCATCACCCCGACCTGCAGCAGGTTGGTCGCTTCGAACCCGAGATCGGCGAGGCTCGGCAGCTCCACCGCGGCATGCGGCGCCAGGCGGCCGTGGCCATCGGCGCTCGGCGCAGGTTCGAGGTCGGCCTGGGGCAACCGCTTGAGCCATGACCGGCGGTAGGCGCCGAAGACGGTATAAGGTCGGCCCTCGCCGCTCAGGAGCTCGTCCTGCTCGAAGATCACCTGGTCCTTGGTGCGGATGAAGGCGATGTCGTCTTCGCTCAACGCCTCGGCGACGCTCGCGTCGCGGGCGATGGCCGCGGGCTCGTAGTCGCGATTGGCGAAGACGCAGTCCACCCGCAGTTGCCTTGCCAGGCGCGGTATCTCCTCGCGGGCCCGGCCGTGCAGCACGATCAGCTGGCCGCCCTGCGCCGCGATGGCGGTGGCCAGCTCCTCGACGCTGCGCAGGATGAACTCGACCCGGCGGTCGCTGCGACTGCCGAGTGCATCGAGGATCTCGGTGTCGAACACGAAGACGCAATGGACACGCGCGAAGCCGTCGCCGGCGGCGGCCAGCGCCTTGTTGTCGCCGAGGCGCAGGTCGCGTCGGAACCAGTGAAGCGCGGAGTTCGTCATGATCCCGGGCAGGGTAGCAAACTTCGGATCGCCGGCTTATACTGAACCGTACGGTTATGTGAGAGCGCTGCTTGGCACCGCGCGTCGGATTCGGCGATGAGCATCCGTATCGAGCAGCAGGTTGGCGAGCAACTGCAGGAACGAAGCGAGGAGATGCTGGATGGCTTATGTCGACGGATTCGTGATTCCCGTACCCAAGGCGAACATCGAGGCGTACCGCAAGATGGCGGCCGATGCCGGCGCCGTCTGGCGCGACCATGGGGCCCTGGAATATCGCGAATGGATCGCGGACGACGTCGAGCCGGGCCAGCTGACGTCCTTTCCGCAGAGCGTCAAGCTCGAGGAAGGGGAGACGGTGGTCTTCGCCTACATCGTGTATGAGTCGCGCCGGCATCGCGACGAGGTCAACGCCAAGGTCATGGCGGATCCCCGCATTGCCAACGTGGATCCGGCCAGCATGCCGTTCGATGCCCGGCGCATGATCTACGGCGGCTTCGACCCGCTGGTCCAGGCCTAAGGAGCCTAAGCGCGTCGACCGCGATTCCCCGGGCGATGTCGTTGCTGCCGAGGAGGACGACCATCATGCTGCAACTCAGACCGGGCTGCGAATGCTGCGACCGGGACCTGCCGGCGGATTCCAGCGAGGCGCGGATCTGCTCGTTCGAATGCACCTTTTGCGCCGCCTGCGCGGACGGCCGGCTCGCAGGCCGGTGTCCGAACTGCGGCGGCGAGCTGGTGGCGCGGCCGCGGCGGCCGGCCGATCGCCTGGCGCGCTACCCGGCGTCCGCGCAGCGGGTCTTCAAGCCCGAGGGCTGCGCCCGGTAGCGAACCGGCGACCGATGCAGCCGGACCTCCACGCGCGCCACGGCTTCAGCCGCATCATCAATGCGCGCGGGACCTTCACGCCGCTCGGCGTGTCACGTTCGTCGCCGCGGGTGCGCGACGCCGTAGCCGCTGCGCTGGGCGAGTTCCTCGTCATCGATGAACTCCTGGCCGCCGTCGATCGCGAGGTGGCGGAGGCTGCCGGTGCGCAGGCCGCGACGGTGGTTCATTGCGCGGCCGCCGGCATCACGCTGGCCGTCGCCGCTGCCATGACCGGCAGCGACCCGCAGCGGATCGCGGCGCTGCCGGATGCGACGGGCATGCCCAACCGGGTGGTGCTGCCCGCCGGGCATGCGATCGACTACGGCCATCCGATCGTGACCGACATCCGGCTTGCCGGCGCGACACCGGTCCTCGCCGGCGCCCGCGCCACCTGCGGCATCGACGACCTCGAGCGGGCGCTGGCGCACGAAGCCAGCGCCTGCCTCCTGCTGGTGTCGTCGCGGCTCGCTGGCGGCGTGGCGCTGGACCTGGCCCAGGCGGTAGCGGCGGCGCAGCGCCGCGGCGTGCCGGCGATCATCGATGGCGCGGCGCAGGACCTGCGGCTCGGTGCGCTGCTCGAGACCGGCGCCGACCTGGTGGTGCTGAGCGCGCAGAAATATCTCGCGGCGCCGACGGCCGGGCTGGTCATCGGTCGATCGGACCTGGTGCAGGCATGCCGCGCGCAGGAGCGCGGCATCGGCCGGGCCATGAAGGCAACCAAGGAAGCCGTCGTCGGCGTGCTGGCAGCGCTGCGGGAGCGGCGGCAACTCGACCCGGTGGCATGGTCGGCGCTGCAGCAGCGCAAGCTGGCCCGCTTCATCGAGCGGGCCAGCGGGCTTCCCGGGATCGATGCGAGTGTCGTGCCCGATCCGACCGGCTTGCCGTTTGCCCGGGCTTGCCTTGCGGTCGATGCGGGAGCCGCGTCCAGCGACGCGGCGTCGCTGTCGCGGCAGTTGCGCGCCGGCGCACCGTCGATCTGGCTGATGGATCACGAGGCGACTGCCGGCCGCCTCTTCCTGGAACTGGTGCCGCTCGATCACGACGAGATCGACCTGATCCTCGACCGCCTGGCAGCATTGCTGGCGAAGCATCCGTAGTCGCGCCCCGACCGGGCCGGTCGTTCCTTCTGGAGAGAGCCATGTGCAGAAACATCAGGACCCTGTTCAACTTCGAGCCACCGGCCACCGAGCAGGAGATCCGCGACGCGTCGCTGCAGTTCGTGCGCAAGCTGAGCGGCTTCAACGCGCCGTCGAAGGTCAACGCCGCCGCGTTCGAGCAGGCGGTCGAGGAGGTGGCAGCGGCCGCGTCCCGGCTGATCGGCTCGCTGGTCACCAGCAGCGAGCCGCGCGACCGCGAAACCGAGGCGGCCAAGGCACGGGCCCGCTTCGCCGAGCGCTCGCGGGCCTGACGGAGCCTCCCTGGTTCAGGCCGCCTGCAGCTCGGCTGGCTGGGCCTGCGCCGGCACCTGCAGCCAGTCGGGAAGATGCGCCCGCACCCGGGCGGCGGCGGCCACCGGGCCCATGTGGCCGAGCCCGACGATGGTCACCGTCACCGCCTGGGACAGCCGCGCCGCCAGACGGCGCATCACCAGCCGCACGGGCAGCGGCGACGCCGTGCCGCCGAGCAGATGCACCGGCATCGCCAGGCTTTCGTAGGCGCTGCCGGGGACACCGTCGGCCAGCAGGGCCTGGTATTCGGCGTTGACCTTCGGCACCGCCGCCGCTTGCAGTTGCCGGCGGCGTGAATCCATCCCCGCCCAGCTGCCCGGTCCGCCCCAGAAGTCCACGAAACGTTCTGCCGCCTCCTCATGCCTGCCGGACATGGCCGCCAGCGCGAAACGGTTGGCCGCGCTGTGGATCTGGTAGCGGCCTTCCGCCGCCTGCGCCGCATCGGCGGGCGACGCCTCCTGCACGTCGGCGAGCAGCGCGAACCGCACCGGCTCGTAGAGCGTGAGGCTGGCGATCCGCTCCGGCCACCGCAGCGCCAGCTGCAGCGCCACCGCCGCGCCGTAGGAGTGGCCCAGCAGGTGCACCGGTTCGCTGCTGTCGGCCAGCAGCGGTGCCAGGCGGTCGGCCTCGTCGTCCAGCGTCACCATGGCGCCGGTGGGCCACGAACCCGGACTTGCATAGCCGAGCAGATCGGGGCTGCGGAGGTTGAAGTACGGCGCGAGCGGCGCGGTCAGCGTCCGCCATTGCCGTCCGGATCCGCCACTGCAGTGCAGGCACAGGACGGTCGGACGGCCGGCGTCGCCACGTGGCAGGGAATGGATGTCGGACATCGCTGGTCTCCGGTCGTTGGGCATCTGCCTGGCAACCATGTTCCACGACGACGGTATCGGCCGCATGTCGCCGGAAGGCCGCAATGTTCCTGCATCGGTCTGCCCAGGTCCGGTTTGTATCCGGCCGGTAACTACGGCGTATCCCCGCGGAAATACCTCGCCTGCGCCTCCCCGCGGCGGCCGGTTAGGCCGTAGACTGCGCTCATGTCCGCGGTCACGCATCAGCCCGCGCCGGTCCCGGCGCGCCGCGATCCCGCCCAGGCGTTGAGGAGAGCGGCGCTCGCCGTTGCGCACCTCGGCAGCGAGGAACTGTTCGGTGACCTGGTGCTGCAGCTGGCGGAGGATCTCGGCGCCGCGGTGGCCTTCATCGCGGTGTTCGAGGATGCGGCAAGGATGCGGATGCGCACGCTGGCTGCGCGCATGGACGGCCGGCCGCTGCGCAACTTCGACTATGCGCTGCAGGGCACGCCGTGCGCGCAGGTGGTGGGTCGTGCCTTCCTCTATGTCGCCAGCGGCGCCGCCGCCGAGTTTCCGCGCGGATCCATGTTCGGCGCCAAGGGCATGGACTGCTACGCCGCCTATCCGCTGAACGACAGCGAAGGCGAGCCGCTCGGCATCATCGCGGCGATGGACCGGGCACCGATCGCCGATCCCGAGCTCGCCGAATCGCTGATGAAGATCTTCGCGGTGCGGGTGGCGGCAGAGCTCGATCGCCAGCGCGGTCTGGAAGCATTGCGCAATTCCGAGGCCAGCTACCGCGCGATCTTCGAGGCGGTGGAGGATGCGGTTTTCGTCCACGATTGGGACAGCGGCGCCGTGCTGGACCTCAATGCCCGGGCCTGCGAGGCATGGGGCTACAGCCGGGAAGAGATGATCGGCTGGACCATGGACCGCTTCGGCGCCCATGAGCATCCCTACACCGCCGAGGAGGCGCGGGCCTGGGTCGAGCGCGCCAAGCGCGGCGAGTATCCGCTGTTCATCTGGCGGCGTCCGCGCAGCGACGGCAGCCTGCGCTGGGACGAGGTCCGGCTGAAGGCGGTCACCATCAACGGCAAGCCCTACGTCCTTGCCTGCACCCGCGACATCACCGCCCGCAAGGCTGCCGAGGATGCCTTGCGCAGCCGCGAGGCGCAGTACCGCGCCATCTTCGACGGCTCCGCCGATGCGCTGGTGCTGTGGGACCGCCAGATCCGCATCGTCGACGTCAACGCCGCCTTCACCCGCATGTACGGCTTCACGGCCGAGGAAGTGATCGGCGACAGCTTCGGCGACCGGCTCTCGCCGCAGGAGGTGCAGGTGCGCACCGGCCTGATCCAGCGAGCGCTGGCCGGCGAGCAGGGCCACTTCGAAAGTCGCACCCTGTGCAAGGACGGCACGTACATCGATGCCGAGCTGCGCTACCTGCCGATCATGCATCGCGGCGAGCCGCACGTGCTGTCGGTGGCCCGCGACATCTCGGCGCGCCGCGAGGCCGAGGCGCGGCGGCGGGAGCTCGAAGACCAGGTGCGGCAGGCGCAGAAGATGGAGGCGATCGGCCAGCTCACCGGCGGCATCGCCCACGACTTCAACAATATCCTCACCAGCGTGATCGGCTACCTCGCGATGGCGGAGGAGCGGGCGACGGACACCGGCGATCCGCATCTCGTCCGGCAGCTCGACCAGGCGCACCTCGCGGCACGCCGCGCCCGCGACCTGATCGCCCAGATGCTTACCTTCGCCCGGCGCCAGCGCAGCGAGCGGCGGATCACCGAACTGACGTCGGTCGTCAACCAGTCGGTGCAGCTGCTGCGGGCGACCATGCCGGCGTCGACCATCATCGACGCCGAGCTGCCGGACGAAGCGCCGCCGGCGGAAATCGACGCGGTGCAGATCGAGCAGGTGCTCTTCAACCTGTGCATCAACGCGCGCGATGCGGTCAAGGCCCATGGCCGCATCCGCGTGAGCCTGCGCCAGCGCCGGCTCGGCGGCTGGCGCTGCGCATCCTGTCGCACCGAGGTGCCGGCGGGAACCTGGCTGGAGATCGGCGTGGCCGACGACGGCTGCGGCATCATGCCGGAGGTGCTCGACCGGATGTTCGATCCGTTCTATTCAACCAAGGAGCTGGGCCGCGGCTCGGGGATGGGCCTGGCGATGGTCCACGGCATCGTCCACGACCACGGTGGCCACCTGCGGGTCGACACGGTGCCGGCGGCCGGCTCCACGTTCCGGGTGATGCTGCCGCCGGCCAACACCACGCCTGCCCCCGCTCCGGCCCTGCCGGCGCCGTCGGTCGGGCCGGCCGCCGGCGCCGCGCCGCGCCGGTTGAGCGGCCGCGTGCTGGTCGTCGAGGACCAGGCGATGGGCGGCGACTTCATGAGCGAGTTGCTGGGCAACTGGGGCCTGCAGGTGTGCCTGCAGCGCGACCCGCTGCAGGCGCTCGAATGGCTGCAGGATTCTGCGCGCGAGGTCGACCTGGTGATCACCGACCAGACGATGCCGAGGATGACCGGCCTGGAGCTTGCGTCGCGCATCGCCGAGGCGCGAGCCGGGCTGCCGGTGCTGCTCTATACCGGCGACGCCGCCCGCTTCGACAGCAACGACCTGCGGCGTTGCGGGGTGCACCGCCTGCTGCGCAAGCCGATCGATCCGAAAGGCCTGCGCGCCACCATCGAGGCGCTGCTGCAGGAGGGTGCCGCCGCTCCCTGACCTGGGAGGACGCCGGCAACGCTCAGGCTGCCCGCGCCACGGCCGGGAAGCCGGCCAGCGCGAGCTGCGGCTGGCGGAACGGCAGGTGGAGCGCGGCCGCCAGCAAGGCGAGGCCGACGTCGGCCAGCCACATGGCGCGATAGCCTGCCAGCGACTCCGCGGCCAGGCCGCCGAGCCAGACGCCGGCAAAGCTGCCGACCTGGTGCAGCAGCATCACCAGCCCGAAAAGGGCGGCCAGCCGGGAGGCGCCGAAGGTCTGCGTGACCAGCATCGTCGTGGCCGGCAGGGCGGCCATGTAGGTGGCGCCCATGCTGATCGCGAAGACGAGCATCACCGATTCCGTCGGCGGCAGCGCCAGCACGCCGGCGACGAACAGGGCGCGCATCGCATGCAGCGCCTGCAGCAGCGTTGCCGGCCGCCAGCGCTGCAACAGCACGCCGGTGGCCAGGCTGCCGGCGATGTTGGCGATGCCCAGCAGCGCCAGCCATGCGCCCGCCAGGCCGGACGGCAACCCGCAGCGTTCGATGAAGCCGGGCATGTGGCTGGTCAGGAACGACATGTGGAAGCCGCAGATCGCGAAGCCGCAGGCGATCAGCCAGAAGGTCCGCTGCCGCAGCGCCGGCGCGAGGGCCGTGTCGCCGGCGGCACCGGCGGCACCGCCTCCTGCCGCGGTCGCCGGCGCTGCCG
>JAEZQX010000444.1 GCA_023441105.1 Pseudomonadota bacterium
CCGTCGAGCCGCCTGGCCGCGCGCGCGATGGCGCCGGCCTTCGCCTGGCGGATCGGATCGGCCAACTCGGTCAGCTCGCGCACCTTGGCGAGCTCGGTGACCAGCTTGATCCGCTGCGCTTCGCCGCCGGACAGCGTCGGACTCTGCTGGCCCAGCGTCAGGTAGCCGAGGCCGACGTCCTGCAACAGCCGCAGCGGGTGCGCGATCGAACGGAACGGGGCGAAGTATTCCAGCGCCTCGTCGACGCTCATCATCAGCACGTCGCCGATCGACTTGTCGTTGAGGCGCACCTGCAGCGTCTCGTGGTCGAAGCGCCGTCCGTTGCAGACGTCGCAGGCAAGCTTCACGTCCGGCAGGAAGTTCATCTCGATGGTGCGCACGCCCTGGCCTTCGCAGGCCTCGCAGCGTCCGCCGCCGGTGTTGAACGAGAAGCGGCTGGCGGTGTAGCCACGCACCCGCGCCTCGCTGGTGTCGGCGAACAGCCGGCGGATCGCATCCCAGAAGCCGACGTAGGTGGCCGGGCAGGAACGCGGCGTCTTGCCGATGGGCGTCTGGTCCACCTCCAGCACCCGGGTGATGCCCTCCCAGCCGTCGATCGACGCGCAATGCTCCGGTGCCGGCGGCGTGCGCTCGCCGACCATGCGCTGCAGG
The DNA here is from genome assembly GCA_023441105.1 of Pseudomonadota bacterium. The sequence goes on from JAEZQX010000444.1 coordinate 652, forward strand.
TTGGCGAGCAGCACCTCGCGGGTGAAGGTGGACTTGCCGGAGCCGGACACGCCGGTGACGACGGTCAATCGCTGCAGCGGGAAGCGGGCGCTGGCGCCGGCGAGGTTGTGGCGCCGGGCACCGGCGAGGTGGATGGCCGGCGTGGCGGCATCGACCGGCCGGTGCGGATGCAGCGGATGGCGCAGCGGGTTCAGCAGGAACCGCCCGGTGAGGCTGTCTTCATGCGCCTCGAGCTCCTTCTGCGTCCCGGTGGCGATGATCCGGCCACCCAGCCGCCCGGCGCCGGGGCCGATGTCGATGATGTTGTCGGCGCGGGCGATCGTGTCCTCGTCGTGCTCCACCACCAGCAGCGTGTTGCCCTTGTCGCGCAGCCGCTCGAGGGTGTCGAGCAGGATGCGGTTGTCGCGCGGGTGGAGCCCGATGGTGGGCTCGTCGAGCACGTAGCAGACGCCTTGCAGGTTCGACCCCAGCTGGCCTGCCAGCCGGATGCGTTGCGCCTCGCCACCGGAGAGCGTGGGGGCGCCGCGATCGAGCGTCAGGTACGCCAGGCCGACGTCCACCAGGAAGCGCAGTCGCGAGGCGATCTCGGTCATGATGTCGCGCGCGATCTCCGCTTCGCGGCCGGTGAACGAGATGGTCTCGAGCCAGCGCGCGCAATCCTCGATCGACAGCGCGGTGAGCTCGGCGATCGATTGTTCGCGGAGCCGCACGTTCAGCGCCACCGGATTGAGCCGCTGGCCGTTGCAGGTGGGACAGGGCGCCTCGCCGTAGGTGACACCGGCGTCGGTGGCGCCTTCCATGCCCGGCGTGAGCTCGTCCGTGTCGATGCGGCCGATGACCTCGAGGCCGGCGCCGAGGCAGCCGGGACACCAGCCGTGCTTGGAGTTGAAGGAGCACAGCCGCGGGTCGAGCTCGGGATAGCTGGTGCCGCAGTGGTTGCAGGCCCGGCGGGTGGAGAAGATGGTGGTCGCGACCGGCGCCTCCAGTGCGTCGCGCAAGGGAGTGACGTCGTCGATGACCATCACGATGCCCTTGCCGTACTCCAGCGCCAGGGCCAGCGCGCTGCGCAACTCGGCCTCGCGATCGGCGCGCACCACCAGGTCGCAGACCGGCAGCTCGATGTCGTGCTCGAGGTAGCGGTCGAGCCGCGGGAACTTGTCGGTGGACAGGAACCGGCCGTCGACGCGCAGGTGCGGGAAGCCCTTGCCCTTGGCCCACTTGGCGAGATCGGTGTAGACGCCTTTGCGGGCGACGATCAGCGGTGCCAGCAGACCGATGTGCCGGTCGCGGTACTGCCGCATCAGTCGCGCGACGATGGCATCGAAGCTCTGCGGCTCGATCCGCGTCCCGTCCTTCGGGCAGTACTGCACGCCGAGCTTCTGGTACAGCAGGCGCAGGAAGTGATAGATCTCGGTCAGCGTCGCCACCGTGCTCTTGCGGCCGCCGCGGCTGGTGCGCTGCTCGATGGCCACCGTCGGCGGGATGCCGTAGATGCCGTCGACGTCCGGCCGCGCCGCCGGCTGCACGAACTGCCGCGCGTAGGCGTTGAGGGACTCGAGGTAGCGGCGCTGGCCCTCGCCGAAGATGACGTCGAAAGCGAGAGTGGACTTGCCGCTGCCGGACACGCCGGTGACCACCGTCATCCGGTTGCGCGGCACCTCGACATCGACGTTCTTCAGGTTGTGCTCGCGCGCGCGATGGACCAGGATCGAATGGCGCGCGCGTTCGCGCAGCACGTTCTGCAGCGGCCGGCCGTCGTCGCGGCCCCCGTTGCCGGCGGGGCGGGCCTCATAGTCGACGGCCGCCTGCGCGGCGACCAGCAGCGCCGGTCCGGTCGTGGCAGCAGCCGGCGCCCGGCTGGCCTCGGCC
>JAEZQX010000011.1 GCA_023441105.1 Pseudomonadota bacterium
GTACGGGGCTTGCCGCCCCTTCCGGCAGCGCAGGCCTTCCCGGCGCGGCCGGTGTCGCCGGCCAGGCGGGCGCTGGCGACAGCCTGGCCGAAAGCGCGGCGGCCGGTGCCGGCGACACCGCCAGCGTGTCGGCGCAGCTGGGCCTCTCCGCCCGCCAGACCGAGGTGCTGGAACTGCTGCTCAAGGGATTGCCCAATAAGCTGATCGCGCGGCGGCTGGATATTTCCGACAATACGGTCAAGATCCACGTGAGCTCGGTACTGCGGGCCCTGGGCGTCAACAGCCGCACCCAGGCGCTGCTCGCCGCCCACCGGCTTGGCCTGCGGCTGAACGAGCGGACCTGAACCCGCGCAACAGCAGACCCCGGGAAGAGAGGCGCCACGGGCCGCCGACAGCTCCTGGCGCGGCGCGCGCAGGCACCTACCTTGCTCCCCGAACGGACGCACAGGACAATTCAATAAGCAATAAGGCCGCCCCGCAACATGCCGCCTCACCTCCCCATGCGACCCTCCCGCCGCCGGCTGCTGCTCCTGCCGCTGCTGTTGCCCCTGGCACTGGCCGCCGGCTGCGCCACCACCGTCACCACCCAGGTGACGCCTTTCCACGAACTCACCGGCAGCCTCGAAGGCCAGCGTTTCGTGATCGTGCCGACCGCCGAGCAGCAGGACAGCCTCGAGTTCGGCGCCTATGCCGACCTGGTGCGCCAGGCGCTGGTCGCCAAGGGCCTGGTCAATGCCGGCAATGACCGCGCCAGCGCCGACCTCGGCGTCTCGATGTCCTACGAGGTGATCGGCCGTGGCGGCGACCTGCGCCCCATCACCGGCACCACCGGCAGCATCGGCTTCGGCGCCGGCTCCGGCGGCTTCTCGGGGGGCGGCATCGGCATCGGCATCGGCTTTCCCATCGGCGGCGGCAGCAGTGGCGACGTCGCCTTCCAGCGCACCTTGCAAGTCCGCATCGACCGGTTGCGGGTCGACAACGGCCAGCCGGCGGCACCGGCGCCGGATCCGACGTCGCCTCCCGGCATGCCGGCGCCGGCGACGCGGGTCTTCGAGGCGCGTGCGATCAGCGAGGGTGAATCCGCCTCGATTGCGCCGGTGATGCGGGCAATGGTCCATGCGATCTTCGACGAGTTCCCAGGCGAGAGCGGCAGGACGCGGGTGGTCAGCGTACCGCTGAGCGAAGCTCGCTGACGCCGCCGGGAGCAGGCATGAGCAATGCTTGCAGCCTGCCGCGGCGGCGTTGCCGCGCTTGAGCAACATCATCCAGGAGGAGCGATCCATGAGCGACCCCGCAAAGAGGCCGGCGCAGGGCAAGAACCAGGGTGAAGGCGACCGCGAGGCCGCGCGCCGATACAACGAGGACCAGCGACAGTTCGTCCAGTCGGGCAAGGTCGACGCGGCAGCCGAGCAGGCCAAGGGCCAGGACCCGGCCGAAGCCGCAGCCGCGGAGAAGGCCGGCAAGTCGCGGGCCAAGGAGTTCGACCCGGAAGAATCGCGCGACTATCGCAAGCCCGACCAGGGGTGAAATCAACGGCCGGCGGCCAGGCCCGCTGGCCGCTCCCATAAGGTAGCGCCCTGGCGCCCAAGCTCGACACCTGGCTGGTGATGCGCGGGGACCTGCGCCACAGCGCGCGCTGCAGCGTCACCTTCGATGCCCTGGCAAGCGGCCTGCAGCGGTACCTTCCAGGCATGTCGTCCAAGGGTCCCGCGAGTCGATGATCGCGAGCCGTTGGCTCTCCGGCGTGGCGGACCTGTCGCCGGCCTGCTTCGGCGTGGTCATGGCCACCGGCATCGTCTCGATAGCGGCGCACCTGCTGGGCATGCCCAGGGCCTCGCGAGTCCTGTTCGGGCTCAACCTGCCGATCTACACGCTGCTCTGGCTGCTCACGGCGCTACGCATCGGTTGCTATCCGCGCCGCTTCTTCGACGACCTGATCGGGCACCGGCAGGGGCCGGGCTTCTTCACCATGGTCGCCGCGACCGCGGTGCTCGGCACCCAGTTCGTGCTGCTGGCAGACGCCTGGCGCGCGGCCATGGGATTCTGGCTCTTCGCGCTCGTCCTGTGGCTCGGTCTCACCTACGCCATCTTCACCGCCCTCACCGTCAAGGCGGTCAAGCCATCCCTCGACGAAGGCATCAATGGCTCATGGCTGCTGGCAGTGGTGGGCACGCAATCGCTGGCCGCGCTGGCCGCGCTGCTGGCCGGCCACGACGATGCCGGCTGGAGGTTGGCGCTCAACTTCTTTGCGCTGTCGATGTGGCTGTGGGGCGGCATGCTGTATATCTGGACCATGTCCCTGATCTTCTTCCGCTACACCTTCTATCGCCTGTCGCCACAGGATCTTTCGCCGCCCTACTGGATCAATATGGGAGCGATGGCGATTTCGACCCTCGCCGGCGCGCTGCTGGTCGCGAATGCGGCGGATGCGCCGCTGCTCGTCTCGCTGCTGCCGTTCCTCAAGGGTTTCACCATCTTCTATTGGGCTACCGGCACCTGGTGGATCCCGATGCTGCTGGTGCTGGGCGTCTGGCGCCATGTCTACATGCGCTTCCCGCTGAGGTACGACCCGCTGTACTGGGGTGCGGTCTTTCCGCTCGGCATGTATGCAACCGGCACCCACCAGATGGCGCAGGCGCTGCACCTGCCCTTCCTCGACTTCCTGCCGCCGATCTTCCTGTACGCCGCGCTGCTGGCCTGGGCGCTGGCCTTCGCCGGACTGCTGGCGGACCTGGCGCGCCGGCTCCTGCGGCCGGCGCTGCAGGGCCGGCAGGAGCCTGGGCCCTAGTCGATCTTGGCGCCCACCTGCCGCACGATGTCGCCGATCGTCGCCACCTCCTTTTCGAGGAACCGTCCCAGCTCATCCGGGCTGCTGACCAGCACGTCGGTACCGAAGGAGTGGAACTTCTGCTTCACCTCGGGATTGGCCATGATGCGGCCGATGTCGCGATTGAGCCGCTCCACGATCGACTGCGGCGTGCCGGCCGGCGCCAGCACTGCCTGCCAGGTCGAGACGTCGAACCCGGGCACCCCGCCTTCTGCCACTGTCGGCAGGTCGGGAAGCACTTCGGAGCGCTGGCCGGAGGTCACCGCCAGGGCGCGCAAGCGGCCGGCCCTGACGTAGGACATCACGTCGGAGGCATTGGCGAACATCACCTGGGCCACGCCCCCAAGCATGTCCTGTACCGCGGGCACGCCACCCTTATAGTGCACCGTGGTCCATTCCACCCCGGTCTTCAGCTTGAACATCTCGCCGGACAGGCGGGTGAGCGTCGCCGCACCGGGGGAAGCCATGTTGAGCCGGCCCGGATTGCGCCTGGCATGCTCGATGAGCTCGGCGATCGACTTGACCGGCAGGTCGGTGTTGACGACGACGACGATCGGCACCGTGGCGACCATCGAGACCGGCGCGAAATCCTTGGTCGGACTCCAGCTGAGATTCGGAAAGAAAGCCGGACTGGTCGCAAACGAGGTGGCGGCCATCAGCAGCGTATAGCCATCGGCCGCTGCGCGGGCCACCGCATCGGCGCCGATGTTGCCGCTGGCGCCCGCCTTGTTCTCCACGATCACCGGCTGGCCCAGCGCAACGCCGAGTTGTTCGGCGAGGACGCGCGCCGCCATGTCGGTGGAGCCGCCCGGCGGGAAAGGCACGATCAGTCGCAGCGGCCGTTGCGGCCAGTCGGCCGCCGCCGTCATGCCGGAAGCGCCCGCGCAGCACGCGCCAAGCGATGCCAGCAGGAGGCGGCGCCGCGTCCGATCCGGCGCGTTCGCCTGCGGCAGATTCTCTTCGATGATCCCCATTTCTCCCCCGTTGTGGTGTCTGCTGGTGCCTGCCATCGGCACTCTCGTTTATCGAATAATCAGGCAGTGCTCACTCGGCCTTGATGTTGCCGGTCCTGGCCACCCGCGTCCACTGCATGATCTCCGCCTCGAGGAACAGCCGGAACTCTTCCGGCGAGCTTGCCACGACGTGCATTCCCATGTCCTCGAGCCTGCCGCCAACCTCGCCTTCAGCCAGCGCCTGGCGCCAGCCGGCATTGATCCGACCGACTACCGCGGCCGGCGTGCCGGCCGGCACCAGCACGCCTTGCCAGACGCTGGAATCGATGCCCCGCACGACGGTCTCGTCGATCGTCGGCACGTCGGGCAACTGCGGCGCGCGCGCTCGCGTCGTCACCGCGAGTGCGCGCAATCGGGACGCCTGCACCATCGGCAGCGCCTCGGCGATGTTCATGATCATGGTCTCGACCTCTCCGGCGACGACTGCCTGTCCTGCCGGCGCGCCGCCCTTGTAGGCCACGTGCACCAGGTCGATGCCCAAGACCTGCTTGAGCAGCTCGAATGTCAGCCGCTGTCCGGTCGCGGCGCCGGGCGAGGCGAAATTGAGCTTCCCGGGATGGCTCTTCGCGTAAGCAACGAACTCCTGGATCGTCCGGACCGGCAGCGTCGGATTCACCACCAGCACATTCGGGATGGTGGAGACCAGCATCACCGGCATGAAGTCACGAACCGCGTCGTAGCCGAGCCGGTCGAAGGTGGCTACGCTGATCGGCAACGCGGTGGTCGCCAGCAGCATCGTATGCCCATCGCGCTCGGCATGAGCAACATGCTCGGTGCCGATGTTGGCGGCGGCGCCAGGCTTGTTGTCGACGGTCACCGGCTGCTGCCAGATCTTCGCCAGGCGAGCAGCGACCAGTCGGGCGGTGCTGTCCGTGGACCCGCCCGGCGGAAACGGCACCACGATGCGCACGGCGCGCGTCGGGAAATGCGTCGCCGCATCGGCCTGCGCACGCGCCGGCGGTGCCGCCGTCCCGAATCCGATGGCAGCCACCACCAAGCCGGCAAGAGCCTGCCGCCGTGCTTGCAGGTATCCGAGCCGTCTCCTGCAGTCGCTACTCATCTCGGACGCCTCCCTAAAGGGCAAGTGCGAAGCGGGCCAGCTTCGCCTCGTCGATCGTGATGCCCAGCCCGGGCGCGGCCGGCACCATGGCGGTCATACGCTCGACCGGGAACGGCGCGGCCAGGTAGTCGTCGGCAATGAACTGCGGACCGTTCAGGTCGACCGGGTCCGTCATGCCGTAGGCCGCGAACAGTTGCACCGACGCGGCGAAACCGATCGGCGCATCCTGCAGTCCCGAACCGATCAGCTTCAGGCCGGCATTGAGCGCCAGGTCGCACATCTGCCGCGCGTAGTGGATGCCGCCGACCTTGGAAACCTTGATCGCCAGGCATTCGACCGCTTCGCGGCGGATCAGCTCGACCACGAACGGGATGCCGATCGCGGCTTCGTCCAGGCCGATGGTGATCGAACTGGCCGACAACAGCTTCTTCATCGCATAGACGTCGCTCATCGGCACCGGCTGCTCGAACAACGGCACGCCGAGTTGCTCCAGCGCACGGGCCATGCGGATTGCCTCCTCCAGCACATAGCCCTGGTTGGCATCCGCCCACACATAGCAGCCAGGCGCGGCCTCGACGACCGCGCGGACGATCTCGCGATCGAGGTGCTTGTGGTGTCCGACCTTGACCTTGAAGCCCTGGTAGCCCTCGTCAAGCCCTTTTCGGGTCAGGTCCGCCGCCTCTTCCGGCGTCGCCGCCGACACCAGCCGCGCCAGCCGCACCCGGTCGAGGCGCTTGGCGCCAAGCCAGCTCTGCAGCGGGATTCCAAGGCGCCGGCAGACGAGGTCGTGCAGCGCCAGGTCGAGGGCGCACTTGGCGATCGGCTGCCCCGGATCCAGTCCGGTGGCAAGCTCCTGGTTCATCCGCGCATGGGCGCCGGCGATGTCGAAGATGTCGTGACCGATGAGCGCCGGCGCGAGGTATTCGCGGATGCTGCTGGCGCAGGACTCGGTGGTCTCGGCGGACCAGCGCCTGCTCGGCCCGGCCTCGCCCCAGCCGACGTTGCCGTCCTGGTCGGTCATCTTGACCACCACGATGCGCTTGCCCTCGGCAATGGTGCGCGACGGACCGCGCGGCAACGTGAGCACCGCCTTCGTCGGCAGCCGGACCGGCAACACCTCGATTGTCTCGATCTTCATCTTTCGGCTCCAGGACAGGCCCTGCGGCGCTGCTGCCTTGCGGACGTCCGGCGTGCACGCATGACGTCAGCGATAGTTGAGGAACACCGGGCTTGCCCAGGCCATGTGGCCATTCTTCTGGCGCACTCTCAGGTAGACGTTGCTTCTGCCCGCCGGCACCGCCAGCGCGATCCGGTCCTCGAGCGAGGAAGAGCCCAGCGGGACCAGCCGGTGCCACTGGAAGGCCTCCTGCGGAAACGGCCCGGTGAAATGATGCTGCGATCCTTCCATCAATCGACCCAGCGAGGTCGACGTCGACATCTCGACCGGGGCCCGCAGTTGCAGGTCCAGCTGGCATTCCGGACCACCCGTCACCTCGATCACCACGCTTTGGTTCGGATTCTCCCGATAGGCGTTCTGCCGCGCGGTATAGGAAACGATCGATAGCCGATCACTGCCAGTGGCGAGGAAGCGATGCCGCCGTCGCTCGTCGAAAGGCATGCTCTGCAGGCAAGGAAAGAAGCGCTCGATCCGCCCGTTGCCGACCTTCAGCTCCATCTGCCAGTCGCTGATCCGGTCGAGGGCGAGGGCGCCCCAAGGTCCCCAGCCCCATTCCAGGCGCAGTTGCGCCGGCCCGCCGAGCGCTTCATCCGCGCCGACCGACTGCCGGGGAAAGCTGCGATGCACGACCACCCCGTCCTGGATCACCTCCACCAGATCGAGCTCGTCCCGGCCGGCGACACGATAAGCGACCTCCACCTGGCTGCCAGCCTCGATCGTCGCGCCCATCGGATGACCGTCGACGCTGAAGTCGACCTCGATCCGATCGCCGGTCAACGCATAGACGCGACGGGCGCGGATCGCCGCCAGTATCTGCCCGCGGGTCAGGTCCTCGCACAGGGCCGCCATGAGTCCTTCGCCGTAGGCACCCGGGAAGCCGGCATGGTCGTCGGAGGAGCCGACGAAGCCGAAGCGCAGTCCCCGTGCCAGCGCCGCGCGCACGGTGTTGGCAGTCTCGCGCCCGCCCATCGAATGGGTGTGGAAGGTGAACGGGCCGCGATCGTCCTCCGAGTTGCCGTGCTCGGAGAAGATCTCCACCACCGGAGTGCAGGCCTCGTCGAACTGATCCCAGTCGACGCCGCGGTGCCCCCTGGGATAGGCCAGATGGTGCGGGATCATCAGCGCCTGCTCTTCCATGCAGAAGCGGCGCAACTGGGCCACGCTGTCGGCATAGTGCAGGGGTCGATGGTCGCCGGGAAAGACGACGCACTGGTCGCCGAACCGGGAGGAATGCCATTCGAAGCCGAGAAAGGCGCAGAACTCCCCGTCTTGGTTGGCGTCGGCGATCACTTCCTGCACCCTGGGCCAGGTCTCGCGCAAGCGCGCGAAGCCCTTGGACCAATGCTGCTCGCGCCCGCCCTCCATGCGCTGCATGTCATGCCAGCTGGAGTGGCCGGTGAAGGCGAAGAAGTCGAGATGGCTGCGGGCGACATCCGCCGACCGTTCGATCGAACCTACGCCGTAGCCATGCGCATTGTGGTTATGGATGTCGCCGTAGAAGATCGTATAGGCCAAGATGCCCCTGCGGGGCATCG
>JAEZQX010000023.1 GCA_023441105.1 Pseudomonadota bacterium
CCCCCCCTTGGGGTCGAGGGGGCCGCGCCGCCAGAGGCCGGGCAAAGCCCGATCCTCGGCGGCCGCTGGGTGTGCAGCGTTGCTCACATGCGCCTTTCGCCGGTGTGGATGCAGCTTGCATCCGGCAACCTGACTATCAGCCATTCTCCTGTCTCCGAGGCGCAGCTGCATGGACAAGCTGAAGATTAGCGGCGGGCGCCGGTTGCGGGGGGAGGTCGAGGCGTCGGGGGCGAAGAATGCCGCCTTGCCGATTCTTTGCGCGAGCCTGCTGACGGCAGACGGGCTGGCACTCGAGAACGTGCCGCAGCTGCAGGACATCGCCACCACCGTGCGGCTCCTGTCGCTGCTCGGGGTGGGGATCGAGCGCAACGGTGATTCGATGCATCTCGATGCTTCGTCGGTAGGGAGCACGGAAGCGCCTTACGAGCTGGTCAAGACGATGCGCGCCGCCATCCTGGTGCTGGGGCCGCTGCTGGCCCGCTTCGGCGAGGCGCGGGTGTCGCTGCCGGGAGGCTGCGCCATCGGCCAGCGCCCAATCGACCAGCACATCAAGGGCCTGCAGGCGATGGGCGCGAAGATCGACATCGAGCAGGGCTATGTCGTCGCCCGCGCGTCGCGCCTCAAGGGTGCGCGCATCGTCACCGACATGGTCACCGTCACCGGGACTGAGAACCTGATGATGGCGGCCTGCCTCGCCGACGGCGAGACCCTGATCGAGAACGCCGCGCGCGAGCCGGAGGTGCTGGACCTGGCCAACGTGCTGATCGCGATGGGTGCCCGCATCCACGGTGCCGGCAGCGACCGGGTGGTGATCGAGGGTGTCGAGCGCCTGCACGGCGCGCAGCACCGGATCATGGCGGACCGGATAGAGACCGGCACCTTCCTGTGCGCCGCGGCGGCCTGCGGCGGCGACGTGGTCGTGCGCAAGATCGAACCGTGGGCGCTGGATGCAACGCTGGACAAGCTGCGCGAGACCGGGGCGCAGGTCACGACCGGCGACGACTGGGTGCGCCTGGCAATCGGCCGGCGGCCGAAGGCGGTGACCTTGCGGACCGCGCCTTATCCGGGCTTCGCCACCGACATGCAGGCGCAGTTCATGGCATTGAACTGCGTCGCCGAAGGCACCGGCGTGATCACCGAGACGATCTTCGAGAACCGCTTCATGCACGTGCAGGAGCTGCTGCGGCTGGGCGCGGACATCCGGATCGAGGGCAACACGGCGGTGGTGATCGGCGCCGACCATCTCTCGGGCGCCACCGTCATGGCAACCGACCTGCGCGCCTCCGCCAGCCTGGTGATCGCCGGCCTCTGCGCCGGCGGCAGCACCCTGGTCGAGCGCATCTATCACCTCGACCGGGGCTACGCGCAGATGGAGCTGAAGCTCGCCGCACTCGGCGCGCAGGTCGAGCGCATCGGCACGCCACCGCAGCCGCGCTTCGGGCGCCGCGCCGGCGACCGCGCGGCCGATCCGCATTGAGGATGCGCCACGCATGCTGACGCTGGCACTGTCCAAGGGCCGCATCCTCGACGACACCGCGGGGCTGCTGCAGCGCTGCGGCATCGTCATCGATCCGGCGCTCGCGGATTCGCGCAAGCTGATCCTCCCCACCGGCGACCCGAATCTGCGGCTGCTGATCGTGCGCGCGACCGACGTGCCGACCTACGTGCAGTACGGCGCCGCCGACCTCGGCATCGCCGGCAAGGACGTCATGCTCGAGCACGGCGGCGAGGGCCTCTACCAGCCGGTCGATCTCGAGATCGGCCGCTGCCGGATGTGCGTGGCGGCGCCAGTCGGGTTCGACTATGACAGCGCCGTGCAACGGGGCGCGCGCCTGCGGGTCGCCACCAAGTACGTCAACGTCGCCAGCCGGCATTTCGCCCGCAAGGGCGTGCACATCGACCTGATCAAGCTCTATGGTTCGATGGAGCTCGCGCCGCTGGTAGGCCTGGCCGACGCGATCGTGGACGTGGTCTCCACCGGCAGCACCTTGAAGGCCAACAACCTGGTGGCGGTCGAGGAGATCATGCCGATCTCCGCCAGGCTGATCGTCAACCAGGCGGCGCTCAAGATGCGCCAGGCGGCGCTGGCGCCGCTCATCGGGGCGCTCGAGAAGGCGGTTTCCTCCTCATCGACGCAGCAGGCATCATGATCAACCGGCTCGACATCGGCGACCGCGACTTCGACGCCCGGCTGGACCGGCTGCTGGCGTGGGAGCCGGAGCACGACCAGGCGATCGAGCAATCGGTGAAGGCGATCATCGCCGACGTCCGCCGGCGGGGCGACGAAGCGCTGCTCGACTACACGCGCCGCTTCGACCGGCTCGACTGTCGCGACGCCGCCGGGCTTCGGCTGGCACCGGCGGAGTTGCAGGCGGCGCTGGCCGGGCTGCCGGCCGCGCAGCGGGACGCGCTGGAGACCGCGGCCGAGCGGATCCGCCGCTATCACGTCCATCAGAAGGGCGAGTCCTGGTCGTACGTCGAGGCCGACGGCACGCGGCTCGGCCAACGGGTGCTGCCGATCGACCGCGTCGGCCTCTACGTGCCCGGCGGCAAGGCGGCCTATCCGTCGTCGGTGCTGATGAACGCGATTCCCGCGCGGGTCGCAGGGGTGCGAGAGCTGGCCATGGTGGTGCCGACGCCGGACGGCACGCGCAACCCGCTGGTGCTGGCCGCCGCCTGCATCGCGGGCGTCGACGAGGTCTACACCATCGGCGGCGCCCATGCGGTGGCCGCGTTGGCCTTCGGCACCGCCTCGATCCGCCCGGTCGACAAGATCGTCGGTCCGGGCAACGCCTACGTGGCCCTCGCCAAGCGCGAGGTCTTCGGCACCGTGGGCATCGACATGATCGCCGGTCCGTCCGAGATCCTGGTGGTCAGCGACGGCTCGGTGCCGGCCGACTGGGTGGCGATGGACCTGTTCTCGCAGGCCGAGCACGACGAGATGGCCCAGGCGATCCTGATTTCCGACGACGCCGCCTTCCTCGACGCCGTCGCCGCCTCCATCGGCCGCCAGCTGGGTGCCATGCCGCGCCAGGACGTGATCGCCCGGTCGTTGCAGGACCGGGGCGCGCTGGTGCGGGTCGACGACCTGGCGCAGGCCGCGGACCTGGTGAACCGGGTCGCGCCGGAGCACCTGGAGCTGGCGGTGCAGGACGCCCGGCCCCTGCTCGAACGCATCCGCCACGCCGGCGCGATCTTCGTCGGCCGCTATTCCTCGGAATCGATCGGCGACTACTGCGCCGGCCCCAGCCATGTGCTGCCCACCATGCGCACGCCGCGGTTCTCCTCGCCGCTGGGGGTGCCGGACTTCCAGAAGCGCTCGAGCCTGATCGAGGCCTCGCAGGCTGGTGCCGGCACGCTCGGACGGCTGGCGGCGGTGCTCGCCCGCGGCGAAGGGCTGGAGGCGCATGCGCGCAGCGCCGAGTACCGGCTCGACGATCCAGCCGCAGCCGGGGCGCCGGCAGGCTCGTCCCCGGCGGCTGCGACCGGCGCGAGTGCGGCCGCCGGCATCGCCGCGCGGCTGGTGCGCTCCGACATCCTGCAGATGTCGAGCTACCACGTGCCCGACGCAACCGGGCTGCTCAAGCTCGATGCGATGGAGAATCCGTTCGACCTGCCGCCGGCGCTCCGCGCGACGCTGGGCCGGCGGCTTGCGGACGTCGCCCTCAACCGCTATCCGGTACCGACCTACAGCGGCCTCAAGGAGGCGATCCGCAACTGCTTCGGCATCCCGGCAAATGCCGGGCTCGTGCTGGGCAACGGCTCCGACGAGCTGATCACGATGCTGGTGACGATGCTGAACCAGCCGGGCGCGACGGTGCTGGCGCCGCTGCCGACCTTCGTCATGTATTCCATGTCGTCGCAGTTCGCCCGCATGAAGTTCGCCGGTGTCGACCTCGACCCGTCGTTCCAGCTCGACCTGCCGGCGATGCTGGCCGCCATCGATCGGCACCAGCCGGCGCTGGTCTTCATCGCCTATCCGAACAATCCGACCGGCAACTGCTTCTCGCGCGCAGCGGTGGAGCAGATCCTGCGGCGCGCGCCGGGGCTGGTGGTGCTGGACGAGGCCTACGAGCCGTTCGCGCCGGACAGCTGGCTGCCGCGGCTGGCGGAGTTTCCGAACCTGGCGATCATGCGGACCGTGTCCAAGCTCGGCCTGGCTGGTGCCCGCCTCGGCTATCTTGCCGCTGCGCCAGGCTGGACCGAGCAACTGGAGAAGGTCAGGCCGCCCTACAACATCGGCGTGCTCAACGAGGCGGCGGTCGCCTTCGCCCTCGAGCATGCCGAGGTCTTCGCGGACCAGGCCCGGACGATCCGCGACGAGCGCGAAACCCTGGCGGCCGAACTGCGCGGGCTGCTGGGCCAGGGACTCGACACGGTGTTCGACTCGCAGGCCAACTTCGTCCTGGTCCGGGTGGCGGAGGCTGCCGGAGCGCCGACCGGCGGCATCTCGGCAGGTGCAGACGTTGCCCGCCGGATGCGGGAATCGGGTGTGCTGATCAAGGACGTCGGTAGAATGCACCCGATGCTGCTGAATTGCCTGAGGCTGACGGTCGGCGCACCGGACGAGAACCGCCGCATGCTGGCGGCCCTGCGTCAGGCGCTGACGCAACGAGCGTGATCCCGACGATGGCCGACACCATGCGCAGCGCAGAAGTCACCCGCAACACCGCCGAGACCCGCATCCGGGTCAAGCTGAACCTCGACGGCGACGGCACGGCCAAGCTGGCGAGCGGCGTGCCCTTCCTCGACCACATGCTCGACCAGGTCGCGCGCCACGGCCTCGTGGACCTGGAGGTCGAGGCCGACGGCGACCTGCACATCGATGCCCACCACACGGTGGAGGACGTCGGCATCTGCCTCGGCCAGGCCATCGCGAAGGCCATCGGCGACAAGCGCGGCGTGCGCCGCTACGGCCACGCCTACGTGCCGCTCGACGAGGCGCTTTCGCGGGTGGTGGTGGACTTCTCCGGCAGGCCCGGCCTCACCTGGCAGGTGGAGTTCACCCGCGCGATGATCGGCCAGTTCGACGTCGACCTGTCGCGCGAGTTCTTCCAGGGGCTGGTCAATCACGCGCAGATGACGGTGCACATCGACAACCTGCGCGGCGACAACGCGCACCACCAGTGCGAGACCATCTTCAAGGCCTTCGGCCGGGCGTTGCGGATGGCCGCGGAGCCCGACCCGCGGGCGGCATCGTCCATCCCCTCCACCAAGGGAAGCCTGTGAGCGCGGGATGACGATCGCAGTCGTGGACTACGGCATGGGCAACCTGCGGTCGGTCGCCAAGGCCCTCGAGCATGTCAGCCCGAAGTCCCGGGTCGTCATCACCAGCGACGCTGCCACCGTGCGCCGCGCCGAGCGGGTCGTCTTTCCGGGGCAGGGCGCCATGCCCGACTGCATGCGCTACCTCGCCGAGAGCCGGCTGACGGAAGCGGTGCTGGAGGCGGCCGCCACCAAGCCGCTGTTCGGCGTCTGCGTCGGCGAGCAGATGCTGTTCGAGCGCAGCGAGGAGGGGGACACCGCCGGCCTCGGCGTGCTGGCCGGCAAGGTGGTGCGTTTCGATGCCGGCGCGATGCAGCAGGCGGGCGGGCTCAAGGTGCCGCACATGGGTTGGAACCGCGTGCACCAGTGCACGCCGCACCCGATGTGGCAGGGTATCGCGCAGGACGACTTCTTCTATTTCGTCCACAGCTACTACGTGGCGCCGGCGGATCCGGCCATCGAGACCGGCCGGACCCGCTACGGCCTGGGCTTTACCTGCGCGGTGGCCCAAGCTAACATTTTCGCGACACAATTCCACCCCGAGAAGAGCGCGGCCAGCGGGCTGCGCCTTTACGAGAATTTCATCCACTGGCAGCCCTGAGCGGCTGGCGCCCACAACCCATGTTGTTGATACCTGCAATCGATCTGAAGGACGGACGTTGCGTCCGCCTGAAGCAAGGCGACCTCCAGCAGGAGACGATCTTTTCGGAGGAGCCCGAGAAGGTGGCGAGCCATTGGCTCGAGATGGGTGCCGAACGAATCCACCTGGTCGACTTGAACGGTGCGGTGGCCGGCAAGCCCCAGAACTCGGCCGCGGTGCGGGCCATCGTCGATGCGGTCGGCTCGGAAGTGCCGGTCCAGCTCGGCGGCGGCATCCGTTCGCTCGAGACGATCGAGCGCTACCTGGACAGTGGCGTCAGCTACGTGATCATCGGCACCGCAGCCGTGAAGAGCCCTGGTTTCCTGCACGACGCCTGCAATGCCTTCCCCGGCCAGGTCATCGTCGGCCTCGATGCCCGCGACGGCAAGGTTGCCACGGACGGCTGGAGCAAGTTGACCCGGCATGAGGTGCTGGACCTGGCGCGCAAGTTCGAGGGCTACGGCATCGAGGGGATCATCTACACGGACATCGGCCGCGACGGCATGATGACCGGCGTCAACATCGAGGCCACGGTGAAGCTGGCTCAGGCGGTAAGCGTGCCGGTCTTCGCCTCCGGCGGTGTCACCAACCTCGACGACATCGACAAGTTGCTCGCGGTCGAGTCCGAAGGCATCGAGGGCGTGATCCTCGGCCGCTCGCTCTACGAAGGAACGCTGGATTTCGCGGCTGCGCTCGAGCGCACCGGCGTCGTCTAGCGTCACGCGGTGTCGACGGCTGCGGCTGCCGAGGCTTCCGGCCTCACCAAGCGGATCATTCCCTGCCTGGACGTGACCGCCGGCCGGGTCGTCAAGGGTGTCAATTTCGTCGACCTGCGCGATGCCGGGGATCCGGTCGAGATCGCGCGCCGCTATGACGGCGAAGGCGCGGACGAGCTCACCTTCCTGGACATCACCGCCTCGTCCGACCAGCGCGACATCATCCTGCACATCATCGAGGCGGTCGCCGACCAGGTCTTCATCCCGCTCACCGTCGGCGGCGGCGTGCGCAGCGTCGACGACATCCGCCGCCTGCTCAATGCCGGCGCCGACAAGGTGTCGATCAACACCGCCGGCATCCAGAACCCGCAGCTGATCGCCGACGCATCCGGTCGCTACGGTGCGCAATGCATCGTCTGCGCCATCGATGCGAAGCGGGTCGCTGCCGGCCGCTGGGAGGTGTTCACCCACGGCGGCCGCAAGGCGACCGGGCTCGACGTGATCGACTGGGCCAGGCGGGTGGCAGGCCTTGGCGCCGGCGAGATCCTGCTCACCAGCATGGACCGCGACGGTACCCGGGCGGGATTCGATCTCGAATTGACGCGCGCGGTCAGCGACGCGGTCACGGTTCCGGTCATCGCGTCCGGCGGCGTCGGCAGCCTGCGGGATCTTGCCGACGGCGTCACCGAGGGCGGGGCGGATGCGGTGCTTGCCGCCAGCATCTTTCATTTCGGCGAGTTCACGGTTGCCGAGGCCAAGCGGGTGATGGCGGAGCGCGGCATACCGGTGCGCCCGTTGTCCTGATGGCTGCGCCCGCCGTGTCGTCCGACGTGTCACCCGCAGTGCCGGCCGCCGTGCCGGCCGGCGACTGGCTCGACGCCATCCGCTTCGACGAGCGCGGGCTGGTGACCGCCATCGCCCAGGAGGTGCTCACCCAGCGCATCCTGATGGTCGCCTGGATGGACCGGCAGGCGCTGGAGGAAACCGCCCGCACCGGCCGGGCGGTCTATTGGTCGCGTTCGCGCGGCCGGCTGTGGCGCAAGGGCGAGGAATCGGGCAACGTCCAGACGGTGCGGGAGATCCGCACCGACTGCGACGGCGATGTGGTGTTGCTGAAGGTGGAACAGGCGGGCGGGGTCGCCTGCCATACCGGCCGCCATTCCTGCTTCTTCAATCTCCTGCAGGATGGGCGCTGGGTGGTGACCGACCCGGTTCTCGCCGATCCCGCCACGCTCTACCGGAAGTAGCCGATGAGCGCGCCGCCTTCCCAGCCACCTTCCCAGCCGCCGTCTCCGCCGGCGTCGTCTTCCCCGCCGGCATTCTCGCTGTCGCAGCTGGCCGACATCATCGAAGCGCGCCGCGGGGCGGATCCCGAGCGCAGCTACGTCGCGCGGCTGCTGGCTCGCGGCGAGGACGCCATCCTGAAGAAGATCGGCGAGGAAGCCACGGAAACCGTGATGGCTGCCAAGGATGCCGACAAGGCCCGGATCGTTGCGGAAACCGCCGACCTCTGGTTCCACAGCCTGGTCATGCTGGCACACTTCGGCCTGCGTCCGGAAGACGTGGTCGCGGAGCTGGCGCGACGCGAAGGCGTCTCCGGTCTCGAAGAGAAAGCCCGCCGCAGCGAGCGGGGATGAGGGAACCGTCGATGGACAACAAGGACCTGGACCATAAGGATTGCCTGTTCTGCCGCATCGCCAAGGGGGAAATCCCCAGCCTGAAGGTGTACGAGGATGACGACATCCTTGCCTTCCACGACATCAATCCGGCCTGTGCGGTGCATTTCCTGATCATCCCGAAGACCCACCTGACCAACCTCTACGATGCCGACATGAGCCAGGCGCCCTTGCTCGGCAAGATGTTCGGCATGGCGGGCCGGCTGGCACGGGAGCAGGGCTGCGACGACGGCTTCCGTGCCGTGGTCAACAACGGCAGGGTGGGCAGGCAGGAGGTGTATCATCTTCACATCCACGTGATGGGCGGTCCGGATCCCCTGAAGTCCGGCCGTTGACAGTCGCGCCAGTCGCGTCCGGTGCCGGATAATGAAGGCCGGACGCCCAAGCCTGCAGGAGTCGTGAACTATGGGATCAATGAGCATCTGGCACTGGCTGATCGTGCTGGTGATCATCATGCTGGTCTTCGGAACCAAGAAGCTGAAGAACATCGGCGCCGACCTCGGTGGCGCGGTGAAAGGCTTCAAGGAAGGGGTCAAGGAAGGCAGCGCGGACAGCGGCAGCACCTCCAGCACCCAGGACGCCAAGACCATCGACGTCGACGCCAAGCCCAAGGTCTGACGGCGGTCGCTGGAGCCGGAGGAGCAGGACACGCGCCGTCGGTGAGACGCCGGGCGCGCGTGCAACCGAGCGGCGTCGAGCCGCTCGTTTCACGTGAGCGTCGGCATCCGGCACCAGCTCCATCCGCGCGCCCGTCGGCCTTGCCGCCACTGCCGGCCCCTCCGGTCCTGTCGATCCCTTCTTCCATCCACGCCATTCGCCGGATCCCCTCGAATGTTTGACATCAGCTTCATGGAAATGCTGATCGTCGCGATCGCCGCGCTGCTGGTGATCGGGCCGGAGCGCCTGCCGAAGGTCGCTCGCCAGGCAGGGCAGTGGATAAGCAAGATGCGTCGCTACGTCGAGGACGTGAAGTCGGACTTCAATCGCCAGCTCGAGCTGTCGGAGCTCCGGGACCTCAAGAAGGACGTCGAGGACGCTGCCCGTTCCATCGAGGGCAGCGTCGGCGGTGCGGTTTCCGACATGAAGACCTCGTTCGATTCGGTCCAGCACTCGCTGGAGGAGCCGTCGGCTGCCGGCGATCCGTCCACCTCCGCACCCGCGCCCGTGACCAACTGGGACGAGATCTACGCCACGCGCCGCACCCGCGAGCGGATCAAGGACCGCCGGATCGAGCGCGAGCGTGAGCGCGGCTTCAAGCGGCCGCGCCGGCCGCTGGTTCGCTGATGTTCGGTTTCGGCCGCAAGGACAAGCCCGAGGAGGACGAGGGCTTCATCTCGCACCTCGTCGAGCTGCGCAACCGGGTCGTGCAGTCGCTGCTGGTCGTGCTGCTCATGTTCGGCGTTTGCTTCTACTTCGCCCCGGACATCATGCGCTTTCTCGCGTTGCCGCTGAATGCGGCGCTGCCGGAGGGCTCGAAGGCGGTGTTCATCGCCGGCGAGGGCGCGTTCTTCACCCTGACCAAGATCGCCTTCCTGACCGCGATCCTCGCCTCGCTGCCCTGGATCCTCTACCAGGCGTGGGCCTTCGTGGCCCCCGGGCTCTATGCCCACGAGCGCCGCTTCGCCCTGCCGCTGATCGTCTCCTCGGTGTTCTTCCTGGTGCTGGGCATCTCCTTCGCCTACTACTTCGTGCTGCCCGCCGCCTACAAGTTCTTCTTCGCCTTCGCCGAGCGGACCGGGGCGGACGTGATGCAGGACCTGCAGCGCTACTGGGACTTCACGCTCGCCATCTTCTTCGGCTTCGGCCTGACCTTCGAGGTGCCGGTGGTGCAGATGCTGCTGGTCAAGCTGGGCATGGTTTCGCAGCAGCAGCTGCGCGAGGCGCGGCGCTATGTCGTCGTCGGGGCGTTCATCGTCGCCGCCGTCCTGACGCCGCCGGACGTGCTGTCGCAGTTCATGCTGGCGATTCCGCTGATCCTGCTCTATGAGCTGGGGATCGTTCTGGCCGGGTTCCTGACCTCACACAGCCGGGCACCGGAAACCGACGGCGCCTGAGGCAGCCCCCGCGACCTTGGCGGGGGCGGGCACTCCCGGAACTGCCGGTCCTCAGCGATTGAGCGGCGCCGCCTTCGGGTTCGGCCGGGTGCCGATGACAATGGGCACGTCCACTTCATCCGCATCGCGCAGGAAGCGGAAGCGGGCGGTGGAACCGGGCGCCAGCAGCGAGATCATGTTGAGCATCGTCGCGACGTTGCCGACCGGCTTGCCGTTCAGGCTGATCAGGATGTCCCCCACCTTGACCCCCGCCTTCTCGGCGGGCCCACCGCGCATGATGCCGGCGATGATCGCGCCGTCGCGGCGGGGCAGCCGGAAGGCCTCCGCCAGCTCCGGCGTGACGTCCTGCGGCTCGACGCCGATGTAGCCCCGGATCACCCGCCCGTGCTTGATGATCTGGTTCATCACGTCCTGCACCGTGGACGACGGGATGGCGAAGCCGATGCCCAGCGAGCCGCCGGTACGCGAGTAGATGGCGGTGTTGATGCCGAGCAGCCGGCCGGAGGTGTCGACCAGCGCGCCGCCCGAGTTGCCGGGATTGATGGCGGCATCGGTCTGGATGAAGTTCTCGAAGGTGTTGATGCCCAGCTGCGTGCGCCCCAGGGCGGAGATGATGCCCATCGTCACGGTCTGGCCGACGCCGAAGGGATTGCCGATGGCGAGGACGACGTCGCCGATCTCGGCCTTGTTCGGGTCGCCGAACTCGATGGCCGGCAGTCCGCGGCGATCCGCCTTCAGCACCGCGAGGTCGGTCTCCGGATCGCTGCCCACCAGCTTGGCGCGCACCCGCTGGCCGTCGGCCAGCACCACTTCCGTCTCGCCTTCTTCCTCGAGCACGTGATGGTTGGTGAGGATGTAGCCGTCGCTGCTGGCGATCACACCGGAACCGAGGTTGGAGCCGAGGTCGGGGCGAGGCGCGTTCTCGCCGAAGCGGCGCGATCCCGGCTCACGGGCAAACGGCTCGCGACCGCCGCCTGCGCGGTCGCCGGTGAGGATGTTCACGACCGCCGGCGTCGCGCGGCGGGCGGCCTCGCTGTATGACAGAATGGCTGCTGCCGAGGACATGCCGCCGGCCGTGGAGCCGGTGGCGGCACCGCGGTCCTGTCCCGCGGCGGAGCCGGCGCCGGGTTCGCCTGCCGCAGGCAGGCTGCGGCCGTCGGGCGCCCCTGCGCCGTTCGCCTGCTCCGTGCCCTGATTTGCCGGCTGCCGCAGTGGGCGCGGCAGCCATTCGGGCCGCAGCGTGGCCAGCACGAACAAGGCGGCCAGCATCACCGTGACGCCCTGGGCAAACAGCAACCAGTATTTCTTCAACTTCGAAAGGCTCCTGATCGCGGGGGCGGGAAGGCGAGATGGTCAGTACGCCGGACTTGGTCCGTTACCTGGATGGACTGCTTGAGACGTCCGCAATCAAGGATTATTGTCCAAACGGTTTGCAGGTGGAAGGCGCGCCGGTCGTCTCACGGGCGGTGTTCGCGGTGACGGCCAGCCTGGCGGTGGTCGAGCAGGCTGCTGCCGAAGGCGCCCAGGCGCTGATCGTGCATCACGGCTGGTTCTGGCGCGGCGAGGATCCGCGGGTCATCGGACCGCGCCGGCGGCGACTCGCGCGCTTGCTCGCGGCCGACATCAACCTGATCGGCTACCACCTGCCGCTCGACCTGCATCCCGAGCTCGGCAACAACGCGCAATTCGGCAGCCGGATGGGTTGGCGCATCGATCGCACCGGAGGCGACCGCAACCTGCTCGCCTTCGCCGAACTGGCGGAGCCGCTGGCGGCGGCCCGGCTTGGCGAGCAGCTTCACCAGCGGCTCGATCGCCGGCCGCTCCTGGTCGGCGACCTGGAGCGGAACGTGCGTCGGATCGCCTGGTGCACCGGTGCCGCCCAGGACATGCTCGACGCGGCCATCGACCTGGGCGCCGAGGCCTTCGTCAGTGGCGAGATTTCGGAGCGGACCACGCACCTGGCCCGCGAGGCGGGCGTGGTCTACGCCGCCGCCGGCCACCACGCCACGGAGCGCTACGGCATCCAGGCGCTCGGACGGCACCTCGCCGAGCGATTCGGCATCGACGCGACGTTCATCGACGATCCGAATCCGGTCTAGGAGCCTGGGCCAGGCTCCGAGGCGCCCGGCGGCAACGCGGGCCGCCCCCCCCGGTGAAGCCC
>JAEZQX010000030.1 GCA_023441105.1 Pseudomonadota bacterium
GGATCAGCGTCGCGAGGGCGGCGGCATCCGCTGCCGCGGGCAGCAGCGCGGTCGCCAGGGCGAAGCCGAGGACGCCGGCCGCGATCACGCGGCTCGCGCCATGCCGCTGCGCGAGCAGGCCCACCAACGGCTGCGCCACGCCCTGGCCAAGCTGGCCGAGCGCGGCGACAAAGCCGATGGTCGCCCAGCCCAGGCCGGTGGCCGACTCGATCGGCGAGAGAAACAGGCCGAAGGAGGAGCGGCTGCCGACCACGATGGCGATCAGCAGGGTCGCCGCAAAGGTGCAGTGCCAGCCGGTCTTCTGAAGGCCCGCCCAACGGGTTGAAGTGGGCTTCACGATCCTCTCCAGTACTGGCCGGTCATGGCGAACAGGCGCATGCGCGTCGACTCCAGGCCGGCATCGATGTCGGCCAGCTCGTACGGCGTGCAGCGATGGGTGTCGCGCAGGCCGAGGTCGCGAAGCGTGGCTTCGCCGACCTGGTCGAACTCGCTGGCGGTTGGACCCGCGGCCCGGCGCTGCCAGCGGGCGAGCAGGCGGGCGGCACGCAGCGCGACGATCCGCAGCAGGCGCGTGGCGTGGCTGCGGGCGGGCCGGCGTCCCGCCAGGACCGGAAGGACGCCGGATCGAGCGGATAGGGTCAGCATGTCGTTTGCTCCTGGTCCGTTGGCGGCGCCGGAACCCGTGTCCGACGCTTGGGACACAGTTTGGAAAACCACGGTATTGGCGGCGCTTCAGGCAGCCGGCGGCGTGTACCCGATTGGTAACGCGGTGCCCGCGGCGGGTATCGGAGGTATCGGGCTTGTCATCGGGGGAGCTCCCGTCGCACAATGCGCCGATGCAAGACACCGGCCGCCTGCTCGTTGTCGACGACGACCCGAATGTCCGGGCAATGCTTGTCGAATACCTCTCGGGCCACCGCTTCGAGGTGCAGGCGGTGGACAGCGGCGGTGCCATGCGCGCCGAGATCGAGCGCAACCTGCCGGACCTGATCCTGCTGGACATCCGCCTGCCCGGCGAGGATGGCATCACCCTCGCGCGCTTCCTGCGCGAGCGCTATGACGTCGGCATCATCATGGTCACCGCCTCCGGGGACGTGGTCGACCGGGTGGTCGGACTCGAGGTGGGCGCGGACGACTATGTCGCCAAGCCGTTCGAGCCGCGCGAGCTGCTGGCGCGGGTGCGCAGCGTCCTGCGCCGCATGCAGGCCAAGCAGCAGTCGCCGGCGGAAGCGGCGGCGCCGGTGCCGGCCGCCAATCGCCAGCGCATCGGCCGCTGCGAGCTCGATGTCGATTCGCGGCTGCTGTTCGACAACGGCGACGAGGTGGCGATGACGGCGATGGAGTTCGACCTCCTGCGGGTGTTCCTCGCCAATCCGAACCGGGTCCTGTCGCGCGACCAGTTGCTGATGCGCACCCGCAATCGGGAGTGGGAGCCGTTCGATCGCTCGATCGACATCCGCATCGGCCGTCTGCGGCGCAAGATCGAGCCCGACCCGGGAGGCGAGCCGCGCTGCATCCGCACCGTGCGCAACGGCGGCTACATGTACGTCCCCTGGATTCCCGCCGCGGATTGACCGGCCCGGCGCCTCGGCGCCGAACCCGGGGTGCGCCCCTTCTTCAGCCGCCGAACGGATTCGCGAACACGAACATCATCGCGATGCCGACGCCGATCAGGAAGTTGGCGTCGATGAGTCCGGCAAGCAGGAACATCTTCACCTGCAGGCGGTCCATCAGCTCCGGCTGGCGCGCGGCGCCCTCCATGTACCGCCCGCCCATGAGGCCGATGCCGATGCACGCGCCGACCGCGCCGAGGCCGATGATCAGCCCGCAGGCGAGTGCCACGAATCCGATGATGCTCATTTCACTTTCCTCTTCAGGTCGTTGTTCCTGAAGGGATGATCGGGGCCCGGCGAGGACGGGACAATTACGTAGCAGGTAATCGCGCGCCGGCGCCCGCGCTGGCGATACGCGCCGCGTCCTCAGGTCGCCGCCGATACCGCCAGCAGCTTCTCGAGCTGCGCCTGGTCGGCAAGCAGCTCGTGGCTCGGCGCCTCGTGCACCACGCGACCGCGCTCGAGCACCACCGCGCGCCCGGTGATTCCCAGCACCAGGCGCGGGTTCTGCTCGACGATGATCGCCGACATGCCCTCGTCGCGCACGATGCGGGCAATCGAGCGGAGCAGTTCCTCGACGATGATCGGCGCCAGCCCTTCGAGGGGCTCGTCGAGCAGCAGGATCTTCGGGTTGAGCATCAGGGCGCGCGCGACCGCCAGCATCTGTTGCTCGCCACCGGAGAGCTGGTTGCCGAGGTTGTGCCGCCGCTCGGCGAGGCGCGGGAACATCTCGTAGGCCTGCCGCGGCGTCCAGGGTCCGGGCCGCGCCACCGCGGTGAGGTTTTCATGGACGGTCAGCGACTTGAAGATGTTGCGCTCCTGCGGGACCCAGCCGATGCCGGCGGCGGCGCGGCGATGGGCGGGCAGCAGGGTGACGTCCCGACCGGCGAGCGCAATCCGCCCGCCGTGGCGGCGGGTGACACCGACGATGGTATTGAGCAGCGTCGTCTTGCCGGTGCCGTTGCGGCCCAGGAGCGCGAGCGAGCCGCCGGCGGCGACCGCCAGGTCGATGCCCTGGATCACCACCGCCTCGCCGTAGCCGGCCCGCAACCCGTCGACCTGCAGGATGTCAGCCACGGCGCTGCTCCTCGCCCGGCAGTCGCAATCCCTCGTGGCCCTCGCCGAGGTAGACCGCGCGCACCCGCGGATCCGCGGCCACCGAACGGGCATCGCCTTCGACGAAGATCGCGCCGTTGACGAGCACCGTCACGCTGCGGGCGAAGTTGAACACCAGGTCCATGTCGTGCTCGATCAGCAGGACGGTGACGTCCGCCGGCAGCGCGGCAAGCGTATCGAGGATCTGCTGGCGCTCGCCCTCCGGCACGCCGGCGACCGGCTCGTCCAGCAGCAGCACCCGCGGCCGGCAGGCGAGGGCCAGTGCGATCTCGAGCAGGCGCCGCTTGCCGTACGGCAGTTGCGCCACCTTCTGGTTCATGACCTCCTCGAGGTGGAAGTCGGCAAGCAGCCGGTCGCAGCATTCGGCCACCCGGTGGTCGCGGCCCGAGCCCAGGGGTCGCCACCAGCCGGCGCTCTGGCCGAAGCGGCCGCTGGCGGCGATGGCCAGCGACGCGACCGGCGTGAGCTCGGCAAACAGCTGGTTGATCTGGAACGTGCGCACCAGGCCGCGTGCCACCCGTCGGTGGGCGGCAAGCCGGGTGATGTCCTCGCCCTCCAGCAGCATCGCGCCGGCGCTCGGCGCGAGCACGCCCGTCAGCAGGTTGACCAGCGTGGTCTTGCCGGCGCCGTTCGGGCCGATCAGGGCATGGCGCGCGCCGCGGGAGATGCGCAGCGAAACCTTGTCGGTGGCGGTGATGCCGCCGAAGCGGCGGCTCAGCTCGCGCGTCTCGAGGACCACGTCGGGGCCCGGCTGCGCCATGCTCACCGCGGCCGCCGCAGCCAGCTCCAGGGCCGCACCAGGCGGTCGCGCCCGACCAGCACCAGCACCACCAGGAACAGCCCGAGCCAGAAGGTCCAGTACTGCGGCGTCAGCACCGAGATGGCGTCGTGCAGCAGCTTGAACGCGATGGCGCCGACGATGCCGCCGTAGAGGTAGCCGCTGCCGCCGATGACCAGCACCAGGAGCACGTCGGCGCTGCGATGGAAATCCAGCACGTCGAGCGAGGCGAAGCCGGAGGTCTGCGCGACCAGCGCGCCGGCCGCCCCGGCGATGCCGGCGGCGATGGTGTAGACCGCCACCAGCCGCCGGCGCACCGACAGGCCGATGCTGGCGGCGCGCAGCGGATTGTCGCGCAATGCCTGCAGCGAAACGCCGAACGGCGAATGCACCAGCCGGCGACAGAAGAGCAGGGCCAGGACCAGCACCACCAGGCTGTAGGCGTAGGCGGTCCGGCCGAACAGGTCGAACTCGAAGCGACCCAGCAGCGGGCCCATGACCACGCCTTGCAGGCCATCGGCGCCGCCGGTGAGCCAGTCGAGGCGGTTGGCGATCTCGTAGAGGATCAGCGCGAGGCCGAGGGTGACCATCAGCCGGGTCAGGTCGGAGCCGCGCAGGATCAGGCCGCTGGTGGCGAAGCCGAGCGCGGTGGCGGCGGCGATGGCCACCGCCATGCCCAGCAACGGGTCGGGCAGCACGTGCTTGGCGAACAGCGCCGCCACGTAGGCGCCGAAGCCGAAGTAGGCGGCGTGACCGAGCGAGACGATGCCGGCATAGCCGAGGATCAGGTCCAGCGACAAGGCGAACAGTGCCAGGATGGCGATCTCGTTGAGCAGCAGGGCGTGGCCAGGCAGCAGGAACCATGACAGCAGCGCCACGGCCAGCAGCGCGAACTCCCACCAGCGCCAGCGCGCCGCTGCCGCCAGGGCCTGCGCCGACGGCGAGGCAGCCGCCGCGGTCATCGCGCGACGCTCCGTCCGAACAGTCCCTGCGGGCGCAGCATGAGGATGACGATCATCACCGTGTAGACGATGAAGGCGCCGAGCTTCGGCACGTAGTACTTGCCCATCACGTCGGCGATGCCCAGCAGCAGGGCGGCGAGCAGCGGCCCGGTGATGGTGGTGGTGCCGCCCACCGCCACGACGATCAGGAAATACATCATGAACTTGAGCGGAAAGGTCGGATCGAGACCGAGGATCTCGGCGCCCAGCGCGCCGCCGAGCCCTGCAAGGCCGGAGCCCACCGCGAAGGTCAGGGCGAAGATCCGGTTCACGTCCAGGCCGAGTCCCGAGGCGACCCGCGGGTCGTCCACCGACGCCCGCAGGCGGCTGCCGAAACGGGTTCGGGACAGCACCCACTGCAGCAGGATGGTGAGCGCAGCACAGACCACGATGATGAACAGCCGGTACCGGCCGATGCCCACGCCGGCGACATCGAAGCGGCCCTGCAGCCAGGGCGGCAACTGCAGGTTCTGCTGCTGCGAGCCGAGGAACCAGTCGAAAGCGGCGATCGTCATGAACGTCAGGCCGATCGAGAACAGCACCTGGTCGAGGTGGGACTTGGCGTACATCGGGCGGTACAGCGTGCGCTCGAGGACGACGCCGGCCACGGCGGCGATCAGGAACGCGGCCGGCAGGGAGGCGAGGAACGGCCAGCCGGCGCGGTTCATCAGCAGCACGGCGGCATAGCCCCCGGCCATGGCGAATGCGCCGTGGGCGAGGTTGATGAAGTTCATCAGGCCCAGCGTCACCGCCAGGCCCACGGCCAGCACGAACAGCAGCATCCCGTAGGAGATGCCGTCGAACAGCAGCGTCAGCACGTTACTTGGGTGCCGGATCCCTGACGGCCGTCTGCTTGTCGAACTCCATGTTGTAGAGCTCGCCGTCGATGCGCTCGACCTTGCGGATGTAGACGTCCTGCACGATGTCGCGGGTCTGCGCGTCGATCATGATCTGGCCGCGCGGGCTTTCGAAGACCTGGCCCTTCATCGCGTCCATCAGCGCATCGCCGCCCTTGCCCTTGGTCGCCTCCAGGCCCTTCATGACGACGCGCATGCCGTCGTAGCCGCCGGCCGCGAAGAAGTTCGGCCGCATGCCGTTGTTGGCCTTCTTGAACTCGGCGACGAACTTCTGGTTGAGCGCCGACTTGTGCGACGCCGAGTAGGGGTGCGAGGTGACCACGCCGAGGGCGACATCGCCCATCTCGTTGAGGATGTCGTCGTCGGTGACGTCGCCGGTGGCGATGAGGCGGATGCCGGACTTGTCGAGCCCGCGCTCGGTGAACTGCTTCATGAACTGCGTGCCGACCCCGGAAGGCAGGAACACGAACAGGCCATCGGGCTTGGCGTCGATCACCCGCTGCAGGAAGGGCGCGAAATCGGGATTGCGCAGCGGCACGCGCAACTCCGCGGGAATCGCGCCGCCGTTGAGGGTGAAGCGGCTGGTGAAGGTCTTCTCGGCGTCGATGCCCGGTCCGTAGTCCGACACCAGCGTGACCACCTTCTTCATGCCGTTCTTGGCGGCCCAGTCGGCGATGCCGAGCGTGACCTGCGGCAGGGTGAAGCTGGTGCGCACGATGTAGGGCGATGCCTTGATGATGCTGGAGGTGGCCGCAGCCATGACCACCATCGGCGTCTTCGACTGGGTCGCGATCGGTGCGGTGGCAAGGGCGAGCGGAGTCAGCCCGAAGCCGGCGAGGGCGGTGACCTTCTCATTGACCACCAGCTCCTGGGCGATCCGGCGGGTGGTATCGGCGGTGCCGGCGTCGTCGCGCAGGACGAGCTCGACCTTCTTGCCGGCCACGGTGTTGCCGTTCTGCGCGAGATACAGCCGGGCAGCGGCATCGACCTGGCGGCCGGTCGACGCGAACGGGCCGGTCATCGGCAGGATCAGGCCGATCTTGATGGTCTCCTGGGCATGGGCGCCGAGCGGCGCCACGGCAAGCAGCGCCGCCGCAAGGCAGTGGCGCAGGTAAGGTCTGGTCATCTGGGTCTCCGGTTGTCGAGCGACAGGGGTGTTGTTCTTGGCAGGGACTGCTCTTGGCAGGGACTGCTTCGTTTCGAGTATATCGATCGGGGTCGATTCCCACGCGCGGGCAGGCGGCGCCTCAGCGACTGCCGCGGCGCCGGAGCAGCCCGGCCCCCGGCATGCTGCCGAGCGCCTGCTGGCTCTGCAGCACTTCGCCGAGATTGTGCTGAGCGATTCGCGCATGCTCGCGAGCGAGCGCCTCGGCCCGCGCGCCTTCGCGGCGCCGGATTGCGTCGAGCAGGCCGCGATGCTGGTCTTGCGCAACCACCAGGACGTCGCGGGCACGCGGACCGGTGGAGCGCTGCAGGACGAAAGCGTTCGGGGAGGCGAACGGCAGGGTGCAGGCGCGCTGGACCTGGCGCTGCACCAGCTCGCTGCCGGCCATCTCGGCCAGCGCGCCATGGAAGCGCCCGTTCTGCTCGACGTAGGTGGCAAACGACTGCTCGGTGAGATCCGGCTGGGCGAGCAAGTCGTCGATGCGCGAAAGGCACGCCGACGCCTCGGCCAACAGGCCGCCGCCGACGCCGCGCTCGGCGGCCAGGCGCGCGGCCAGGCCTTCGAGGGTGCCGCGCAGCTCGATGGCATCATGCACGTCGCTTTCGGTGAACGCCTTGACCGCATAGCCGCCGGCAGGAAGGACTTCCAGCAGACCCTCCTGCTGCAGCTGCAGCAGCGCCATGCGGATCGGCGTGCGCGATACGCCGATGCGCTCCACCAAGGCCAGCTCCGCGATCCGCGCGCCGGGCTCGAGCTCACCGCCCAGCACCAGTTCGCGCAGCTTGAGCTGCGCGCGCACCGTCTGCGACCCGCCATCGGCCGCCACCGTGGCGGGACTTGCTGCCGGAGCCATCGCGCCTTCTCCCGCCGGTTGCCGGCATTGATTGCATACCGCCTGTATGCAGCGTTGATGATAGGCGGGCCAGGATCTGCCTGGACCATCCGGGTTTACCCGGTGTCCGGCTGCAATGCTGTATCCAGGCGCACGCTTGAGGCCTACACGGACTATAGTCGCAGCATGCCGCCATCCGGACCGTCGGGCTGCGCCGCGCCGCCCGCGGGATCGGAATTCGTGCTGCTCAACCGTTCGAACCGTCTTTCCGAGGAGACCCAGATGACCACCAGAACCAGCCCGCCGTTTCGCGCCGATCATGTCGGCAGCTTCCTGCGCCCGAAATACCTGCTGGATGCGCGCGCGCAGGCCGCCGACGGGACCATCACCCGGGAGGCCCTGCGCGAGGTCGAGGACCGGGCCATCAGCGAGATCGTCAAGTTCCAGCAGGACGTCGGCCTGCAGTCGGTCACCGATGGCGAGTTCCGCCGGACCTACTTCCATATCGATTTCCTGGAGCAGCTCGGCGGGGTCAAGACCGACCTGCCGGTGACCGTGAAGAAGCCCGACGGCAGCGAGGAGCTGGCGCCGCCGGTGATCCGCGTGGTCGACAAGGTGCGCCATGCCAAGGACATCCAGAAGGCGGACTTCGAATACCTCAAGAGTCAGGTCGCGGCAGGGCACACCCCCAAGGTGACCATCCCGTCGCCGACGATGCTGCACTTTCGCGGCGGCCGGGCCGGCATCAGCAAGCAGCACTATCCCGAGCTCGATCCCGATTTCTACGACGACGTGGCCAGGGCCTACGGCGACGAGCTGCGCTCGCTGGCCGCCGCCGGCTGCAGCTACGTGCAGATGGACGACACCAACCTTGCCTACCTGTGCGACGACAAGCTGCGCGAAGCCGCCCGCAGCCGGGGCGATGATCCGGACGAGCTGCCGCATCGCTATGCCAGCTTCATCAACAAGGTGGTGGCGCAGAAGCCCGAGGGCATGACGCTGGCCATCCACCTGTGCCGTGGCAACTTCAAGAGCACCTGGGCGGCCCAGGGCAGCTACGAGCCGGTCGCGGAGGCGCTGCTCTCGGAGATGCATGTCGATGCCTACTTCCTCGAGTACGACGATGCCCGCTCCGGCGACTTCAAGCCGCTGCGCTTCCTGCCGAAGGGCAAGACGGTGGTGCTCGGGCTGGTCACCACCAAGCTCGGGCAGCTCGAGAATCCCGACGCCATCAAGCGGCGCATCGACGAAGCGTCGAAGTACGCACCGCTCGAGCAGCTCGCCCTCAGCCCGCAGTGCGGCTTCAGCAGCACGGTCCACGGCAACAACATCGCGGTCGAGCAGCAGCGGGAGAAGCTGAAGCTGATCGTCGACGTGGCCCGCTCGGTCTGGGGCTGACGACCGGGGCCGGGCTGGTCCTCAGGCGCGGCGGCCCGGCCGCAACTCCAGCATCAGGTCGCAAAGCGCCTGCGCAGCCGCCGACAGGCTGCGG
Organism: Pseudomonadota bacterium; assembly: GCA_023441105.1. The sequence goes on from JAEZQX010000030.1 coordinate 8,855, forward strand.
CCCGCGGGCCTGACGATGAAGATGCTGCGCACCAGCCCGGGCAGTGGCAGCGGACGAACCACCAGTGCCGGACGTCGGAAATGGAACAGGGTAAGCTCGGGCACGACCGTGATGCCAAGGCCCGCCTCCACCATGCCGGCCACCGAGGCCAGGTGCTCGAGCTCCAGCACCGAGCGCATCTGGCGCGGATGGAACGCAGCCTCTAGGTATTGCCGCACGCTGCTCCGGCGCGAGAGGTGGACGAACGGGAACGCGGCGAGATCCTCGATGCGGATGCGGCGCTTGTCTGCCAGGGGGTGGTCACGGCGGCACACCAGGTGGAACCGGTCGCTGCAGAGCTTCTCGGTCTGAAGGTCGGCTTCATCCGGTCCGGCCGAGGCCAGTGCCAGGTCCGCCTGGCCGCCGCGCACCAGGGCCAGGCAGGCGTCCGATAGCGCGTCGAACAGCGACAGCTCGATGCCCGGCGCCCGCTCGTGGTATCGCGCCAGCACCGACGGCAGCCAGCCCGCCGCCAGCGACGGCAGTGCCGCGATGCTGACCCGTCCCTTGTGGCGCTGCGCGTGCTCCCGGAAGTCGCTGGCCATTCCTTCCAGATCGCGCAGCACCCGGCGCGCCGACTCTTCGAACAACTCGCCGTCCGGCGTGAGCTGCACATTGCGCGTGCTGCGATCGAACAGACGCGCGCCCAGTTCGTCCTCGATGCTGCGGATGAGGGCGCTGAACGCGGATTGCGAGAGATGGCAGCGAAGGGCGGCGCGGGTGAAGTTCTGCTCCTGTGCAAGCGCCAGCACGGCGCGCAGGTCCTTCGCCGAAAGATTCATCGAGATGTCCGATAAGTCCAGCTGATAATTCAATTTTACAGCTGGAACTTGCCGGCTTACTCTTGCGATCTGTCGACCGGGCCGCCCTGCGCGGTCGGTCTCACCGCGAGGAGATATGGCCGCAGGACCGCTGCACATCGGATGCGCCGCAGGCTTTTCCGGCGACCGGACGGACGTGGCCGCGCCGGTCGTGCGTACCCTGGCCGAACGCGGTGGCCCGGCGTTCCTGGTCTACGAGACGCTCGCGGAGCGGACCTTGGCGCTGGCGCAGCTGGCGCGGCGCGGCGATCCGGCTGCCGGCTACGAGCCGCGGCTCGACGCGCTGCTCCGGCCGGTGCTCGCCGACTGCCTGCGGCTGGGCATCCGCATCGTGGGCAACTTCGGCGCAGCAAATCCGGAGGGGGCCGCCGCGCGCATCGCAGCGCTGGCGCGCGAACTGGGGCTGCGGGTGCCGCGGATCGCCATCATCGAGGGCGACGACCTGTCGGCGCCGGCCTACCGACCGTTGCTGCGCAGCCGGATCGGCGCTGCCTTCGACGGCCTCGACGTACTGTGCGCCAACGCCTACATCGGCGCCGACTCGCTGGTCGAGGCGCTGGATGCCGGCGCCGAGATCGTCGTCGCCGGGCGCATCGCGGACCCGACCCTGGCGGTGGCACCGGCGCGGGCGCACTTCGGCTGGGCCCACGATGACTGGCAGCGCATCGCGCGTGCCACGATGGCGGGCCATCTGCTCGAATGCGGCGCCCAGGTGACCGGCGGGTATTTCGCGGACCCCGGCTACAAGGAGGTGCCGGGCCTGGCCTCGGTCGGCTTTCCGGTGGCGAGGATCGCCGACGACGGCGACTGCATCATCGGCAAGGCCGGCGGCACCGGCGGCCTGGTCAGCCTGCAGACCGTGAAGGAGCAGTTGCTGTACGAGGTGCACGATCCGTCGGCCTACCTCACGCCCGACGTCGTTGCCGATCTGTCGGCGGCGGAATTGCAGCAGGTCGCGTCCGACGAGGTTGCCCTGCGCGGGGTGCTCGGCCATCCGCGGCCGGACGGACTCAAGGTCAATGTCTTCCATGAGGGCGGCTGGCTGGCGGAAGGAGAGATCTCCTATGCCGGTCCGGGGGCGGAACGCCGCGCGCGACTGGCCGCCGACATCCTGCGGCAGCGGCTCGCGGGATTGCGCCTGCGCATCGACCTGGTCGGGGTCGTCAGCATCCTGGGCGACGACGGCGGCAGCCTGTTGCGGTCCACAGCCGCCGGGGCGTCGCGGGACGTGCGGCTGCGGGTGGCCGCTGCCCACGAGGATCGGGCCGCGGCCGAGCAGCTGGGCCACGAGGTGGGCGCCCTCTACACCTGCGGCCCGGCGGGCGGCGGCGGCGTGCGCACCGCGATGCGGCCGCGCTTGAACACGATCTCCTGCATCGTGCCGCGCGACCAGGTCAAGACGACCTATCGGATGATCGACTGATGGCCAGCAGCATCCAGGTGCCGTTGCGGCGCCTCGCGCACGGGCGGACCGGCGACAAGGGCAATCGCTGCAGCATCAGCGTGATCGCCTTCAAGGCTGAACTGTGGCCGCTCCTGGTCGAGCAGGTCACCGAGCAGGCCGTGGCGGAGCAGTTCGCGTTCCGGCGCCCGGAGCGCGTGGCCCGCTACCTGCTGCCGCGGCTCGGCGCGATGAACTTCGTGATCGACGGCGTTCTCGATGGCGGGGTCAACGACGCCTTGAATCTCGACAGCCACGGCAAGGCGCTGTCCTTCCTGCTGCTGGACATGCCGGTGCAGGTTCCTGCGTCCCTGCTGCCGCTGCTGGTTGCCGACGAGGAAAGCTGAAGCGAATTCCCGGTTCCCGATCACGCGAGCCCGCGCGGCGCCGGGCCTGCATCCGTTCCACCGCATCGATTTCATTCCACGAGGAGACGACTCAATGAGAATTTCATCCGCAACGGTCGCTGCAGCCCTGCTGGTTGCCTCGGCATTACCGGCGACACCGGCCGCCGCCCAGGGCTATCCGGAGAAGAGCGTGACCTTCCTGGTGCCGTTCGCCGCCGGCAGCGCCACCGACCAGCTGGCGCGCGCGCTGGGTCAATCGCTGACCTCTCAGTCCAGGCAACCGGTGGTCGTCGACAACCGTCCCGGCGCCTCCGGGTTCATCGCGGCGCAGGCGGCGGCGCGGGCGCCGGCCGACGGTTACACCGTCCTGATCACGACCAACACCACGCACGCCGCCAACGAGCACTTGTACAAGAAGCTGCCCTACGATCCGGTGAAGGACTTCCAGCCGGTGACCATCCTCGGCAAGGGCGGGCAGATCATGGTGGTCAATCCGGCGCTCCCGGTGAACTCGGTCACCGACTTCATCGCGCTGGCCCGGAAGGAACCCGGCAAGCGCACTTTCGGCAGCGGCAGCTCGTCCAGCCGGATCGCCGGCGAGCTGTTCCAGCAGATGGCGGACGTCAAGCTGGTTCACGTGCCGTACAAGAGCAACCCCATGGCGGTGACGGACCTGCTGGGCGGCCAGATCGACATGATGATTACCGACGCCGCAACCGGCCTGCCGCAGGTCAAGAGCGGCAAGTTGCGCGCGTTGGGGGTGTCGAGCAGCAAGCGCTCGCCGCTGGCGCCCGACGTGCCCACCATCGATGAAGCGGGCGTCAAGGGCTATGAGATGGGCTACTGGTTCGGGGCCTACGTGCCGGCGGGCACGCCGGCCGAGGTGGTGAAGCGGCTCAACGAGCTGCTGGTCAAGGCGGTGGCGAGCCAGGAAGCGCGGCAGTTCTACGAAACGACCGGCACCGAGCCGATAGCGGGAACGCCGCAGGAGCTGGCGAGCTTCCAGCAGGCCGAAGCGCAGAAGTGGGGGAGCATCATCAAGGCGGCGAACATCGAGGCGGAGTGAAGCCGGATGCAGTGTCGGCCAGGATGCGGTGCGTGCTGTATCGCGCCCTCGATCACGTCACCGATTCCGGGGATGCCAGGCGGAAAGCCCGCCGGGGAGCGGTGCGTGCAGCTGGCGCCGGACAACTCGTGCCGAATCTTCGGGAAACCGGAGCGGCCGGCGTTCTGCGTCGGGCTGCTCCCTTCGGTCGAGATGTGCGGAAACACCCGGGAGCAGGCGCTCGCCTGGCTGCATCGTCTGGAGAAGGACACCGCTCCGGCAGCTGACTAGAAGCCTGCGCGCGCGCCGCTCGGACGCGTGGCGATGCGGCGGCGATCACTGGTCGATCTTGACCTTCGCCTCGCGCACCACCTTGCCCCACTTCTCCACCTCGTCACGCAGGAAGGCGGCTGCCTCCTGCGGCGAATTGCCGACCGGGATGGTGCCCAGCTTGTCGAACTTCGCGCGCAGGTCGTCGGAACGCAAGGCCTTGCCGGCTTCCACCGATAGGCGCTCGACGATCTCCTTTGGCGTGCCCGCAGGCGCAAGCAGCAGGCCCCAGGTGGAGGACTGGAAGCCCGCGAGCCCGCTCTCGTCGAAGGTCGGCACGTCGGCCACCTCGCCGACACGGCGGTCGCTGGCGATCGCGATGGCCTTGACCTTGCCGGCCTTGATGTGCGGACCCATCGACGACACCACGTCGAAGAGCAGGTGGATCTGCCCGCCGATCAAGTCCGTCAGGGCGCCGGCGGTTCCCTTGTAGGGCACGTGGGTCATCTTCGTGCCGGTCAGGCTGTTGAAGTACTCGGTGGTCAAGTGCGCGGCGGCGCCGGTGCCCGACGATCCGTAGGACAGCGCGCCGGGGTTCGCCTTGGCATGAGCGATCAGTTCCTTCACGTTGTTGAACGGCGCATCGACATTGGCAACCAGGATCAACGGCGCCACGCCGATGAGCGTGACCGGGGTGAAGTCCTTGATCGCGTCGAAGGGCATCTTCTCGTACAGGCTCGGGTTGACCGAATGCGCCGCGATGACCGTCCCCAGCGTGTAGCCGTCCGGTGCGGCCTTGGCGACCATGCCGGCGCCGATCAGGCTGTTGGCCCCAGGCTTGTTGTCGTAGACCATCGGCTGGCCGAGCGCCCGCGACAAGGCATCACCGATCGAGCGCGCCATGGTGTCGGTGAAGCCGCCGGGGGTGTAGGGGATCACCATGCGGATCGGCTTGGTGGGGTACGACTGCGCCTGTGCCGGGCCCGGCAGCACGATCGGCAGCAGTGCCAGACCGCAGGCGGCGGCGAACCCGAGCAGCACCGTCTTCGACTTGGTCATCATCGATCGAGTCTCCTGAGGTTGGTGGCGGTGGCGGCGCCTCGCGGGCGGCAGACCCCTGGCTGCGGACGGGCCGGGCGGAGACCGCGCCCTTCAGCGCCCAGCAGCGCTAAGATACCCCACGGCTGCTCGAGGGATGTGGCGAACGCCGCCGGCCCGCAGGGTCGGCGCCGCGAGATCCGGCTGTCGGAGCCGGGTGAAGTTCAAACGAGAAGAAAACCAGGAGACCTGCATGAAAGCACTTGCCCTGCTGGCAATCGTCGCGACCGTCGTCGTCGGCGGCACCGTGCCGCGCGACGTCATGGCCCAGGCGTTTCCGTCGAAGCCGCTGCGCCTGGTCGTTCCGTACGCCACCGGCGGGGCCACCGACATCATCGCCCGCGCGGCTGCCGCGGAGATGACGAGGTCTCTCGGCCAGACCGTGGTGGTGGAGAATCGCCCGGGTGCGGGTGCCAATCTCGGTGCCGAGATCGTGGCGCGATCCGCACCCGATGGCTACACCATGCTGATGTCGGCGAGCAGCCTCCACGGCATCAACCCGTTCCTGTTCTCCAATCTTGCCTACGATCCGAACAAGGATCTCGCGCCGGTGGTCGTGCTGGCCTCGGTGGCGAACGTCCTGGTCGTCAATCCCGAGGTCAAGGCCAGGTCGGTGCCGGAACTGGTCGCGCTGGCAAAGGCGCAGCCCGGCAAGCTCACCTGTGCGTCGAGCGGCAGCGGATCGACCATCCACATGTCGTGCGAGATGTTCAAGCAGAAGATGGACGTCAACATCGCGCACGTTCCGTACAAGGGCAGCGGGCCGGCGGTGACCGACCTGCTGGGCGGACATCTGAACATGATGTTCGACAATATTCCGTCATCGGTGCCGCACATCCGCGCTGGCAAGCTGCGCGCGCTCGCCACCACCGGGCCGAAGCGCGATGCGACGCTGAACGATCTGCCGACGATGGCCGAGGCGGGGGTGCCGGGCTACGAATCGACGGTGTGGTTCGGGCTGGTGGTGGCGGCCGGGACGCCCAAGGAGATCGTCGACCGGCTCAACGCCGCCGGCCGCGAGGCCGCCAAGGCGCCGGACTTCACGAAGCGGCTGAGCGAGCTCGGCTACGGCATCGTCGGCAACACGTCGCCCGAGCAGATGGCGTCGATGATCCAGGACGAGGTCCGGCGCTGGGGCCCGATCGTCAAGGCCTCGGGCGCGAAGAGCGACTGATGCGCAAGCCGAGGACCGGTCCACCATTGGAGCAACGATGACACGCTTGCCGATGATCCCGCTCGAGCCCGATGATCCGGAGCTCGCCGCCATGTTCGACGAAGTCAGGGCCCGCGGCTGGCGGGTCCCCAACCTCTACCGGGTGATCGGCCATGCGCCGCGGATGCTGCGGGCATGGCTGGACTTCGCCTGGCCGTTGCGGCTCGATGCGCAGGTCTCGCGACGGATGCGCGAACTGCTGATCCTGCGGGGTGCCCAGGTCTCCGGCACGCGCTACGAATGGGTGCATCATGTGCCGATGGCGCTGGCCGCCGGCGTGACCCAGCACCAGATCGACGCGCTCGGCGACGGCTGGGCGCAGAGCGGCGCGTTCGACGAAGACGAGCGGGCGGTACTGCGCCTTGCCGACGAGGTCACCCGCGGACCGGGGGCTTCGGCGGAATGCATCGCCGGCCTGCGGCGTCGGGGATTCAGCGACGCCGAAATCACCGAGCTGACGTTGACGGCGAGCTTCTACGTCTGCGTCTCGCGGTTCCTGCAGTCGATGGACGTTCCGTTGGAGGAGGGCTCCCATGAGTAACATGACGGCGCTGGTGACGGCGGCCAGCCGCGGCATCGGCCGGGGAATCGCGAAGCGGCTGGCATCGGACGGCTACACGGTGCTCACCCTCGATCGGGAGGCGCCGGCAGAGCTGCTGCCGCGCGAGGTCTACCTGAAGGTTGATCTATCGGATGCGAAGGCCACTGCCGCCGCCCTCGCCGAGTTGGTAGACCGGCATGCGCCCACCCGGCTGGTCAACAACGCCGGCATGGTGCGCCCGGCCGCGCTGGAAAACGTGACCGTCGAGGATCTCGAGGCGGTGGTGTCGCTGAACCTGCGTTGCGCCATCCAGTGCGCGCAGGCGGTGCTGCCGGCGATGAAGGCGGCCGGGCTTGGCCGGATCGTGAACATCGCCAGCCGGGCGGCGCTCGGCAAGGAGCTGCGCACCGCCTATGCCGCCACCAAGGCGGGCTTGATCGGAATGACCAAGACCTGGGCGCTGGAGCTGGCCGCCCAGGGCATCACCGTCAACGCGATCGGGCCCGGCCCGATCGGCACCGAGCTGTTCCATGCCGCCAACCCGCCCGGCAGCCCCAAGACCAGGGCGATCATCGAAGGCGTGCCGGTGCAGCGCCTCGGCACGCCGGAGGACATCGCGCATGCGGCTGCCTTCCTGCTCGACGAGCGGGCGGGCTTCGTCACCGGCCAGGTCATCTACGTCTGCGGCGGGATGACGGTCGGGCTGGTCGCCTGAGGCTCAAGCGTGACAGCCATTGCAGACCGCCTTCACGCCCTCGGCCTCGTGCTGCCCGCGCCGTTGCAGCTACCCCCGGGCCTGGTCCTGCCGTTCCCTTGGGTCCGTGTCGTCGGCAACCGGGCATTGATCTCGGGCCACGGCCCGACCGACGCCGACGGCGCGCTGGCGAAGCCGCTTGGCAAGGTCGGCCGGGAGGTATCGCCGGATCAGGCCTATGCTGCGGCGCGGCTCGCGGGCCTGGCGATCCTCGGCAGCTTGCAGCGCGAGCTCGGCAGCCTCGACCGGATCGCCGCCTGGACGCGGGTGTTCGGGATGGTCAATTCCGCGCCTGGCTTCAATCGGCAGCCGATGGTGATCAATGGCTTCACGGACCTGATCGTGGATGTCTTCGGCTCCGAGATTGGCCGCCATGCGCGCAGCGCCGTGGGCCTTGCCGAGCTGCCGTTCGACATCCCGGTCGAGATCGAGGCGGAAGTGCAGCTGACCGGCTGAAGACCTGTTCTTCAGCGATCAGACCGCGAGCGCGCCCGCTTGCATCGGCAGGGCATCACCTCGGTCGTGAGGAAAACAGGCAGGCCGCTGCCCGGCCTGGCCAGGCTCGCCTGGCGCGGCTTCTTCAGAGCACCTTGCCGGTGGCGTCGTCGATCAGGTGCATGTTGCCCAGGTCGGCGGCCAGCTTGATGCGCTTGCCGGGCTGCGCGCCGGCACCGGGGCTCACGCGGCCGCAGAAGTCCGCCCCGGGCACCGGGAAGAACACGATCGTCTCCATTCCCATCGGCTCGGTGACTTCGAGCTCGACTTCGAAGACGTGCTGGTTCGGCTCCAGCTGGGAGCGCGCCTCGACGATGTGCTCCGGCCGCAAGCCGAACATCAGGCGATCCCTGCCGACGTAGCCGCGGTAGCGCTGGGTCCGCTCCTGCGGAACGGGGAAGACGAGGTCCCTGCCCAGATGGACCTGCAGTGCGCCGGCGGCTTCCTCGAGGTGGCAAGGCGCCAGGTTCATTGCCGGCGAGCCGATGAAGCTGGCGACGAACTTCGTCGCCGGGGAATGGTAGAGATGATTCGGCGCGCCGACCTGCTCGATCATGCCGCCGTTCATCACCACCACCCGGTCCGCAAGCGTCATCGCCTCGACCTGGTCGTGGGTCACGTAGACGGTGGTGGTCTGGACCTTCTGGTGGACCTTCTTGATCTCCGTGCGCATCTGGACCCTCAGCTTGGCATCGAGGTTCGACAGCGGCTCGTCGAACAGGAACACCTTCGGGTCGCGCACGATCGCGCGGCCCATCGCGACGCGTTGGCGCTGCCCGCCGGAGAGCTGCTTCGGCTTGCGACGCAGCAACTCGCTGATGCCGAGGATATGGGCGGCGTTCTCGACCCGCCGGGTGATCTCTTCCTTCGCCACCTTCTTCAGGCGCAGCGCGAACGACATGTTCTCGAACACCGTCATGTGCGGGTACAGCGCATAGTTCTGGAAAACCATGGCGATGTCGCGGTCCTTCGGCGGAACGTCGTTCACGACTTCGCCGCCGATGGTGATGTCGCCGGCGGTGATTTCCTCGAGTCCGGCGATCATGCGCAGCGTGGTGCTCTTGCCGCAGCCGGAGGGCCCGACCAGGACCACGAATTCCTTGTCGGCGATCGTCAGGTCGATGCCGCGGACCGCCGGCGTGTCCTCGTAGGTCTTGACCACGTTGTGCAGCCGAACCTGGGCCATGGATCTATCCTTTGGTCGCGCCTGCCGTCAGTCCGGCGATGTAGTAGTCCATCAGGAAGGCGTAGATGATCAGCGGCGGCGCGGCCCCGAGCAATGCGCCGGCCATGATCTGGCCCCAGTTGTAGACGTCGCCCTTGATCAGGGTGGTGACGATGCCCACCGGCAGCACCAGCTGGTCGGTGGAGGTGGTGAACGCCATCGGGTAGAGGAACTGCGACCAGGCGACCGTGAACGCGAAGATCGTCGCGGCGATGATGCCCGGCAACGCCACCGGGATGAAGACCATGGTCAGCATCTTGAAGTAGCTGGCGCCGTCGATCAGCGCCGCTTCGTCGAGCTCCTTCGGGATGGAGGCGAAGTAGGCGATCAGGATCCAGGTGGCGAAGGGCACCGACAGAGTGGGATAGATGATGATCAGCGCCCACCAGTGGTTGATCAATTCGATGCCGGTGTTCTCGTGCACGAAGGCGAAGATCTTGAACAGGGGGATGAACAGCAGCGTGTCGGGCACCAGGTAGGTGAGGAACACGCCGGTGGCGAGGCTCGCGGACCCCCAGAACTTCATCCGCGACAGAGCGAATGCGGCCGGGATGCTGATCAGCATGGTGATGACCACCACCGCCAGCGCGACCACCGCGGAGTTGCGGAAGAACGTCAGGTAGGTGCTGGAGCCCAGCAGTGCCGCATAGTTGTCGAGCGTCGGCGCCCGGACCCACCACGGGTTGGTGATCGCGGCGACTTCGCCGCTGCCCTTGAGCGACGTGATGAACATGTAGATGGGCGGCATCAGGAAGAACACCGCGAACATCACCAGGAACACATACGACCAGATCAGCGCCCAGCGCCGGCTGCGATGGATGCTGGGCCGGCGCGCGGAATGTGGCGTGGGTGCGGCGATGGCGCCAGGGTTCGTGCTCATGCGTCGTTGCCCCGCCTGTTGATGCCGCGCAGGATGAAGATCGCCGAGATGCCCAGGATCGGCAGCATGAACAGCGACACGCTGGCGCCGAGCGGGATGTCGTTGCCCTGGATGCCCAGGTTGAAGGCCCAGGTCGCGAAGACATGGGTCTGGTCGACCGGGCCGCCGCTGGTCAGGATTCGGACGATGTCGAAGTTGGCAAAGGTGACGATGAGCGAGAACAGCACCGTGATGGAGATGATGTTGCGCATCATCGGCAGCGTGATGTACCAGATCTTCTGCCACCAGTTGGCGCCGTCGATGGCGGCGGCTTCGAACAACTGCTCCGGCACCGACTTGAGGGCGGCGAGGTACATGATCAGGAAGAAGGGCGCGCCGTACCAGACGTTCACCAGGATGACGGAGATCCGCGCCCACAGCGGGTCGCCCAGCCAGTTGACCGGATCGATGCCGATCCGCACCAGCAGCCAGTTGAGGGCGCTGTAGGAGGGATCGAACAGCCAGAACCAGCCGAGGGTGCTCATCGCCGGCGGGATGACCCATGGCACCAGCAGCATGCCGCGCCACTTGCGCTGGCCCTTGGAGGGAATGGTATGGACGAAGTGAGCGAGGAAGAAGCCGATCAGCGCCTTGAAGAGCACGGCGCTGATGGCGAAGATGCACGATTGCTTGACCACCATCCAGAAGGTGTCGCGCTTGAAGAGGAACTCGAAGTTGCCGAAGCCGACGAAGCGCTCCATCGACTTGTTGAGGGTCGCGAGATAGATCGCATAGAGCGCCGGATAGACCACCAGCAGCGCGATCAACAGCATCAGCGGCACCGCCATCAGGACGGCAATGGTGGACTTGCGCCGCATGAGCTTTTTCATCGTCATGCGGCGCCTGGCCGGGAGCATGCCGGTCAGGCTGTCTGCATCAGCCATGGATCCTGCTCCCCGATGTGCGCTTGCTGGGCCGAAGCTGGCGGGCGGCGGCACGGTTCACGATGGTTGCCGCCCGCGGATCGCAACCCTCAGGAGCGCATGAAGCCCTCCAGTTCCGAGGCGGCCCAGCCGATCGCCTTGTCGACCGATTCGCCGCCCTGGGTGCACTTGGCGATCATCTTGGTCATGGTCGCCTGGGTGTAGATCTGGTTGCCGATCCGCACCGGTGCCGGCGCGCCGGCGATCGAGACCACTTGGTCTTCACGCGGCGGGTAGTTGTAGACCGTGCCGGCCGGCGGCCCCACCTCTTCCCATGTCTTGAAGTCGCGCAGGCCCGCGAATCCCGGGATGTCGTAGCCGCCGCTCGCGGTCACCATGCTCTCGATGGAAGATTTTTCCGACAGGTGGGCGAGCAGGCTCTTGGCGGCCGGGACGTTCTTCGACCACTTCCAGATCCCCCAATAGAACGGCAGTCCGGGAGCGAACCGGCCGTGCGGACCCTTGGGCGAGGGGAACGTCCAGCACTGCTCGGCGACCTTGGGATTGTCCCGCTTGGCGACGGCCCAGGCGCTGGGCGGGTTCATGATCAGCGACCCCTGCCCGGAGATCAGGTACTTGTTGTTGGACGCGTCGTCCCAGGCGAAGACGTCCGGCGGCAGCACCTTCACCAGCCGCTGCATGTACTCCAGCACCTGCTTGACGGCGTCGGACTTGACGGTGATGTTGCCCTTGGCATCCACCAGTTGCGCGCCGTAAGCCTGGAACAGCGCGCCGACCCAATCCACCGAGTCGGTCGTCTGGCCAAGCCCCAGGCCGAACGGGAAGCCGGCCTTCTGGCACTTGGCGGCAACGGCGAGGAAGTTGTCCCAGGTCCACTGGTCCTGCAATGCCTGGTCCGGCTTGCCGCCGGCGGCCGGGTACATCTTGACGACATCGATTCCGCCATGCTTCTCGAGCAGGTCGATGCGGCCGCACGGTCCCTTGAGCTGGCTGCCGTTGGTTGCGGGAACCGCCACCCACTGGCCGTCGACCTTGCCGAGGTATTCGACGACCGCGGGTGCCTTGCCGTTGACCTTCATCGCGGCGTTCATGATGTCGTCGACCGGCACCAGGTTCCTGGCCTGGTACGGCGCATCCCAGCTGGTCAATTGCAGGATGTCGTGGCCCGACCTGGCCTGCGATTCGGCAACCCCGGTCATCTGCAGCTTGTTGCCCTGCGACGTGATGTAGTCGATCTTGATGTCGACCTTCTCCTTCGCGGCCCAGTCGTTGCAGATCCGAGTGATGGTGTCGTTGGCGCCGGGGACCCAGTGGTCCCAGAAGCCGACCGACAACGAGCCTGCTGCCCGCGCATGCCGGAGATAGGGGGGCGCCAGGCTGGCGGCCGACACCGCGGCTGTCGTCGCCAGGAAGCTTCTCCGGGAAATCCTCCTCATCGGTGCCATATTCGCCTCTCCCAGTAACCGGTTGATGAACGCGAATAGGAAGCCCGGCGTCTAGTCATGCCACTTGGGCGGCGCCTTCGGCCATGCCGGTCCCGCAAGCCGTTGCAGTCCCGAACCTGGCGAGAACATCCTAAAGACTTTCGCTGTTCCAGTCCACTGTCCGCCCTCGCCGTGCGGCGGCCGCGCCTGGCGGCTATTGGCTGAGGAGGCGCGGCGCTTGCCTCGGGTAGTCCGTTACGATTCCTGACGATGCAGTTCGTACAGCAGGTCAATGCATGAACGCACAGCCCCGAAACGTCCGGCTGTTCCTCGCGCTATGGCCGGATGCGGCGGTGCGCGCAGCCATTGCAGCGCATGTGGCTGCCTGGTCGTTGCCGCGCGGATGTTTGAAGTACCGGCCGGACGACTGGCATGTCACGCTGCATTACATCGGCGGCCTGGCGATCGATCGCATCGGCATCCTCGCGGATGCCATCGACCAGCCGATGGAGCCGTTCGACCTGCTGCTCGACGAGCCCCGTTCGTGGCCTCGCGGCCTTGCCGTCCTGGAGGCGTCGCAGGTGCCGGCGCCGATGCAGGACCTGCATCGGCGTCTCGGCGCTGCGCTGGCGGACTCCGGCCTGCCGGTCGAGCGGCGGCCCTATCGGCCGCATGTGACGCTCGCGCGCCGGGCCGAAGGCGCGCTTGCCCCGTGCGGCCGGGCGCCGGTGAGATGGCCGGCGCGCAGCTTCGCTTTGGTCGTGTCGACCGGCAACAGCGGCCACCGGTACGAGGTCCTGCGGGAATACCGGCCGGCGGCATGAGCTCGGGGCAGGTCCGGGCCGGGGGTCGACGACCGCCGCCGGCTGGGCGTGGCTAGCGGCCGTACTCGAGCTTCGGGTACCAGTCTGCACCCCGGCCTTCGGGGGTGCTGTCGAGAATCGTCCACAGCGGCATCAGATCGGGCGCCCCCCGCGGATCCTGCCCCGGATCCATGGTGACTGCGCCCATTTCGCCGCTCCAGAAGTGGCGGATGCTGCCGTCGCGCCGGGTGAAGACGTTGAATGCCGGCACGTCAGCATCGCCCGCGTTGACATAGTCGCGGGTGAAGTCGCCGGCGCCGTCCGAGAAGAGCCGGAGATGGCGCCAGCCGCGTTCCCGGGCGAAGGCCGTCAGCCGGTCGATCGGCGAGCGCGCCGTGACCACCAGCGACACGCGCTGACCGACGTCCGCCGCCTCGCCGTCCCATGCGGCCAGCAGGGAAGTGCACATCGGACATGGCCGCTGGCGCTGCGGGCCGAACATCCAGCTGTAGACGACAAGGGTCTGCTGGTCGCCGAAAAGCTGCGAGAAGGTCACCGGCCCGTCCACGCCTTCGAAGCGATAGTCCTGCGGCACCTTGCCGCCCGGTGGTAGGGCACGGCGCTGTTGCGCCACGCGCTCGATATGGCGCCGCAGCTCGATCTCCTCGGCCAGCAGCGCGTCGCGCGCCTGCCGGTATGCCGGGCTCTCGTTGGGGAAGCGGACGCCATTGAGCCTGGCGAGCTCGGCTGCCGGCTTGAGTTGCTGCGGTGGGCTCATGGAGGCTCCTTAAAGTTTACCAATCGGTAAAGCGTTATAGCTGCTGGGCGGCCAGAGGTCAAGCGGCCGGCGTTCCGGCGCGTTCGCCGCAGGCAGGCGAATGCCGCTTTCCGATTGCGCTTTGCGGCGCCGTCAGATGCTGAGATCGAGCAGGTTGTAGTCCTTCATCGACGCCTTCGCCGCTTCATCCCAGCGGAACTGCTGGCCGGCTGCCGCATGCGGCTGGTAGGCGAACGGCGTCTCGGCAGGAAACCTCTGCCGCCGCGCGTCGATGGCATAGCCGATCACCCGGGCGCGCCGGGCGATCCGCTGCTCGTCGTAGACGCCTGCCGTGCCGTGCAGGGTGGCCGGCGCGACGACGCCGAGGACGGAGCGGCGGCGATGGAAGCCGAAGTTCACCGTCACCCGCCAGTCGCGGCTGGTGTTGGCGAACGAACCGTGCACTGCCTGGCGGTTGGTCATCGCGACATCCCCCGGCTTGCAGATCAGCGGCACCGCATCGCGCAGCCGCTCGGAGCCGGCGGCGGCGACCATCGCCGGGATGTCCGCGCGCCCGAGCGCATGGGAACCCGGCACCACCCAGACACCGTTGGCGGCGGTGCAGCCGTACAGCTGCGCCATGAAGTTGAAGCCATGGCTGTCGGCGTCGAACAGGGGGCTGTCCCAGTGGGTGATTCCGTCCTGGTGCCAGGCCACCGAGGCGCCCAATCCCGGCTCCTTGATGAACAACGCCTCGTTGAACGGCACGAAGTCGGCGCCATTGACCGCGGCCGCCACCGCCAGCAGTTGCGGATGGCCATAGACGCGCAGCGCTGCCTCGGAGAATTGCAGCGAGCCGAGGATCAGATAGACGATTTCCTCCGGCGCCCGCGCGGACGCCTTGGGCTCGAACATCTTCACCGGATGGCGGCCGTTGGCGAAATCGGTGCCGCCGGCCGGATCGCCCAGCGGGCGCGACCACAGCAGCGTCGCCGCCTTGTTGTCCACGGCCAGCGCCGGCCTGCCATGGCGGTCGGTGGGCGCGCCCTTGCGCACCGGCAGCCGCTCGAGGATGTCCCGGAAGTCCGCCTCGATGTCGGCGAGCTCGCCGGCCTGCAGCACGCCCTCGAAGACGTAGAAGCCGCAGCGCCAGTACGCCTCGAGGATCTCCGGATGCAACTGGCCGTCGGCGGTGAAGCGGATCGGACCGCGGTTGCCGAGACTGAAGGCGCGCTGCTCGCCCTGCGCGAGGTAGTCGCGCATCGCGGCTTCCTGTTCGCCGTAATCGACGGCAATGCCGAGCGGGAGCGAGCCCTCCTTCAGGCGGCCGTGCGGAGGGCTCATCCCCTGGTCTCCTGTTGTTGCGGTTGCGTGTCAGGTTAGCAGAATGCCGCGAGGGGCCTCTATCAGGCCTTCTTCCAGTTCCGGTACAGGTACACCTGGGCCAGTGCGCCGCAGCCGGCGAAGGCGAGCATCACCCAGCCGAGGTTGACCGCGCCTTCGTGGTTCACGATGCCGACGATGTAGCCGCTGGCGGCACCGGTCATCTGCTGCATCAGTCCGGCCACCGCGGCGGCCGCGCCGGCCAGGGCGGGGATCAGGCCGACGGTGCCGGCGAGCGCCGCCGGCACCAGCAGGCCGTGGCCGATGCCGAGGATAACCAGCGGCAAGGCCAGGGCCAGCGGCGTGTTCACGCCGGCGATGCCCAGGCCCAGCACGAGCAGCAGCCCACCGAGGGTGAGCCCCTGGCCGATCAGCATCATCCTGCGCTCGCCGAGCCGGCGCACGACGCGGCTCGCGCAGTAGTTGCCGACGATGTAGGAGAGCGGGATGCACATGATGTAGTAGCCGATGCCGTCCGGGCCGACGCCGTAGCTGCCGAGGACGATCGGCGCGCCGCCGAGGAAGGCGTAGAAGGTGGCGGTGGTCATGGCGAGGATCACCACGTACGACAGGAACGCCGGCTCGCGCGCCAGCCGGGCGTAGGACTCGAGCAGCGCGCCGAACCAATGGCTGCCCGGCTCCGAGACGGGCCGCTGCGCCGGCAGGCAGCGCCAGCCGGCCAGGAACAGCAGCAGCGCAGCCACCGCGAGGAACTGGAAGTTCGACTGCCAGCCGAAGCGCACGTGCATCTGGCCACCGACGATGGTGGCCAGCGGCGGGCAAAGCCCCATGGCCATGCCGATGTAGGCCATGATCCGGGTGCGCTCCGGCCCCTGGAAAAGGTCCTGCACCATCGCCCGCCCGACGGCCATGCCGGCCGCGCCCCCGGCGCCCTGCAAGATGCGAGCCACGATCAGGATGTCGAGGCTGGGCGCGAAGGCTGCGAGCAGCGAGCCGGCGAAGGCGAGCGCCAGGCCGATCAGCAGCATCAGCCGGCGCCCGAGCCGGTCGGACAACGGACCGTAGAGCAGCTGCAATCCGCCGTTGGCGATGACGTAGCCGCTGAAGGTGAGTTGCACCTTGCCCTGGTCGGCGCCGAACGAGGCGCCCCATTGCTGCATGGACGGGATGCAGATGGTCATCGCCACCAGGCCGAAGGCCAGCTGCGCCAGCAGGTAGCCGACCAACAGGTTGCGCCGCCGGCGCTCGACCGGCGTCAGCAATTCTCGTCTTGACGGCCGGCAGGAAAAGGCCTGGCCGGCCTCACAGCCGCAGCAGCCTGACCGCGTTGTCCTTCAGGATCAGCGGTCTGACCTCGTCCCTGAAGCCGGCCTCCGCGAAGTCCTTCATCCAGCGATCCGGCGTGATCAGCGGATAGTCCGAGCCGAAGAGCACCCGGTCCTTCAGCAGGGTGTTCGCATACTGCACCAGCTGCGGCGGGAAGTACTTGGGACTCCAGCCGGAGAGGTCGATCCAGACGTTGGGCTTGTGCATGGCCACCGACAACGCCTCGTCCTGCCAGGGCCACGAGGGGTGGGCAATCACGATCTGCATGTCGGGGAAGGCGATGGCGACGTCGTCGAGGTGCATCGGGTTGGAATACTCCAGCCGCAATCCGCCGCCGCAACGCATGCCCGAGCCGATGCCGGAATGGCCGCTGTGGAAGATCGCCGGCATCCCGTATTCGGCGATGACCTCGTAGAGCGGCCAGGCCATCCGATCCTGCGGATAGAAACCCTGCACCGTCGGATGGAACTTGAAGCCCTTGACGCCATGCTCCTCGACCAGCCGACGTGCCTCCCGGGCGCCCATCTTTCCCTTGTGCGGATCGATGCTCGCGAAGGCGATCATCATGTCCTGGTTCTGCTGCGCGGCTTCGGCGATCTCCTCGTTGGGAATGCGCCGCCGGCCGAGCTGGGTCTCGGCGTCGACGGTGAACATCACCAGCCCGATCCGGCGCTCGCGATAGGCGGCGACGCTCTCGGCGATGGTGGGCCGCCGGCTCGAGCGGAAGTACTTGTCCGCTGCCCGGTCGTATTCCTCGCCGTAGGCGTCGAACGGGTTCCAGCACGACACTTCCGCGTGGGTATGGATGTCGATCGCGATCAGGTCCTGATGCTTCATGTTCGTGTCCGGATGGCCTGGCGAAAGTATATGCGTCCGCGCCGATCGGCCCCCGGGTTTGTACCAAGTGCCGCCCACCGGCGGTTACTTAATACTCATAACTATCTGCTTCATCCCCAGAACAATGAACAGCGAGACGCCAACCGTGCTGAAGGGCCTCGACCTGCTGACCGTCGTCGTCGACGGCGCGATCGCGCGGGTGAGCCTCGCCCGGCCGGCAAAGCGCAACGCGATCAGCGACGCGCTGATCGCGCAGCTGCATACCTGCTTCATCAACCTGCCGCCCTCGGTGCGTGCCGTCGTGCTGGATGGCGAAGGCGAGCATTTCTGCGCCGGCCTCGACCTCGCCGAACTGGCCGACCACGACGTCGCCGGCGGCATCGCCCATTCCCGCAGCTGGCACGCCGCCTTCGACGCCATCCAGCTGGGCCGCGTGCCGGTCATCGCGGTGCTGCGCGG
>JAEZQX010000037.1 GCA_023441105.1 Pseudomonadota bacterium
CGTTTGGGGGGGGGCCATCAGGGGCGGCCGCCGGGGGCGGCCGCATGACGTCGACCTGCGTTGGGTGGGTGCCATGCTGTTCCGCAATGCCCAGGTCGAGGAGACCGGGCTTGCCGCCGGTGTCATGGGCCATCCGGCGATGGGCATCGTCTGGCTGGCGAACCGGTTGGCAAGCTTCGGCACCGCGCTGGAAGCGGGGCATGTGGTGCTGTCGGGATCCTTCACCCGGCCGGTGGCGGCCCGCGCCGGCGACACCTTCCACGTCGACTACGGGGCGCTCGGCACCGTCTCGTGCAGCTTCTCGGACGAACGGGCGGGCGGCTGACCGTGACGCTGACCGCGCCGCACGGCTGGCGGTGGTGAGCGCGCCGCTGGCCGCCGGCAGCGGCTAGAAGCGCTCGTCGGGGCGCAGGTAGCGCCACTGGCCGAGGGGCAGGTTGCCGAGCATCACCCTGCCGATGCGGATGCGCTTGAGGCCGACCACCTGCAGCCCCACCAGCTCGCACATGCGCCGCAGTTGGCGCTTCCTGCCTTCCACCAGCACGAACCGCAACTGCTCCGGGTTCTGCCATTGCACCTGTGCCGGCTGCAAGGCAACGCCGTCCAGCGACAGGCCGTGGCGCAGTCGCGCCAGCTGCTTCGGCGCCAGCCGCGACTGGACGTCGCGGCCGTCGCCGTCGAGGCTCACGCGCACCAGGTATTCCTTCTGGATAAGAGAATCATTGCCGATCAGCTGGCGGGCGATCCGACCGTCCTGGGTCAGCACCAGCAGGCCGGTCGAGTCGATGTCGAGCCGTCCCGCCGGCGCCAGGCCCTTGCGATGCGCAGGCTGGAAGCGCAGCGCCGAGGTGTCGTCGCGCCAGTGGCTGCGGTCCGCGACGAGCGCGGCGGCCGGCTGGTAGCCGTCTTCCGCCTGGCCGCTGACGTAGCCGATCGGCTTGTTGATCAGGATGGTGACCTGGGCGGCCTGCTGGCCGCGCGCGCGCCGGTCGACCTCGACGCGGTCGGCGTCGGACACCTGCATGCCCATCGTGGCCGGCTGCCCGTTGACCCGCACCCAGCCCTGGGCGATCCAGTCGTCCGCCTCGCGGCGCGAGCAGAGGCCAAGCTGGGCCATCCGCTTGTTCAGCCGCGAGGTCGGGGTGCTGCTCATCAGGCCGGCGCGATGCTCAGATCGCGGAGGGACTCGCCATCAACTACAGGATGCCGAAGCGCTGGAACACGCTGGCCAGCGACTCGCCCTCGCGCAAGGCTTCACGAGTCTGGTTCTCGCCGGTGACCTTCTCGATGGCAAGCGCAACCACCCGCTCTTCAACCTCCCGCGGGACGACCACCACGCCGTCGGCATCGCCGACCACCACGTCCTGCGGCCGGACCAGCACGCCGGCACACATCACCGGCACCGCGATCTCCATCACCCGGCCGCGGCCCTTGGAATCGAGCGGGCCGATGCCGCCATGGAAGACCGGAAAGCGCATCTGCACGATCTGCCGGATGTCCCGCACCAGTCCGTCGGTCACGCAGCCGGCCGCCTTGCGGGCAATGCACGCAGTGGTGAGCAGCTCGCCCCACGGCGCGATCCGGCCGCTGTCGCCGCAGGCGAGGACCACGACGTCGTCGGGCCGCAGGTCGTCGATCAACGCGATCTCGTGCTCGTAGGGATTGATCCCCGGCTCGACGTGGAACACCGGCATGTAGAGACCGGTCCGAGCCCGGCCTGCCAGGTCGATCGCCAGGTCGAGCGGGCGGATGTGCGGCCGCATCGCCTGGTTGCGCAGCTCGAGGCCGTCGAGGATGTCCGAAAGGACCGCCGTGGGTATGCGGTGCCGCCGGATGTTCCGGATCGTTTCGTCGGTCATCGGTCTCCTGTCTCCTTCATTCCTGTCTCCCTTGTCTTCGCGCCAGGCCGGGCGCTGCGGCAACGTCAGTTCGAGCACGTCGACCTCGGGGCGATCGTCGGGCGCGACGTCAACGCCATTCCGCGGCCATGCGCTCGCGCATGGCGAGGTCCGGCAGCTCGCCGGTACCCGCGGCGGCATTGTCGCTCATGTGCGCCGGCTTGCCGGTGCCGGGGATGACGCAGGTGACCGCCGGATGCCCCAGCACGAACTTGAGCAGCGCCTGGGCCCAGCTGGTGACGCCGATCTCGCCGGCCCAGCCGGGCAACGGCTGCTTGCGCAGCCTGCCGAGCAGGCCGCCGCCGCCGAACGGCCGGTTGACGATGACGGCGATGCCGAGGTCGGCCGCCAGCGGCAGCAGGCGCGCCTCGGCGTCGCGCTCGTCGATCGAGTAGTTCAGCTGCACGAAGTCCAGCGCATGCTCGCGCATGACATCTTCCAGCTGCTTGTAGGCGCTCGAGGTGTAGTGCGTCACGCCGATGTAGCGCACCATGCCCTTCTGCTTCCATTCCTGCAGGGTGGCGAGGTGGGCACGCCAGTCCACCAGGTTGTGGATCTGCATCAGGTCGATCGGCTTGGTCTTCAGTCGCGCCATCGACTGCGTCATCTGCTCGATGCCCCGCTCGCGCGAGCTGATCCAGACCTTGGTGGCGACGAAGGCGCGATTGCGCGCCGCGGAGCGCTCGAGGAGCTCGCCGACGGTGGTCTCGGCCCGGCCATACATCGGCGAGCTGTCGATGACGGTGCCGCCGCTGTCGAAGAGCGCCTTCAGGACGTCGGGCAATTCGCGGTAGGCCGAGGTACCGGGCTCGACGTCGAACCCGACGTAGGTGCCGCAGCCGATCACGGGCAGCGGCTCGCCGCTGGAAGGGATGGGACGGGTGTGCATCTTCATCGGCGAGCCCTGCGGGCTCGCGCTCGTCGCGCCGGATGCCGCCGTTCCCGGCTGGGCTTGCGCGGCGTCGGTCGCGCCGGCTGCGGCCAGGGAGGGCGTGGAGAGCTGCGGGATCGCCAGCGCGGTGCCGACCGTCCGAAGCACCGCTCGTCGGCCGGCGGTCGTGGTGATCATCTAGTGTTCCTCCGCGGCAATGACGGATCAGGAACGCTGCAACACTGCCCCGGGCCTGGATCTCGACGCACACCGCTGCAGCGCAACGGTCGTGCCTGATGGTACCCGGGCACGGGGTGCTGCGATAGGGTCGCTGCGGGCCCTGGTCGCGAGGCAGCCGCCGGTCCTTGGCCGCGGGATCGCGACGTGACCCTGCGGCCCTGCTCATCGGTTGGCTGCGCGTCTTTCCGCCTCGGCGACGATCTCCTGGGCAAGCGGCAGCATGGCATAGTCGACCATCATGCCGCGATAGCTGACCGCGCCGTCGCCGCGCGCCTGCGCCTCGCGCATCGCCTCGATCATGCCGCGGTAGTAGTCGACTTCCTCGGCCGTGGGCGCGAAGACTTCCGCCGCCACCGCGACATGGCTCGGATGGATCAGCACCGCGCCGCTGTAACCGAACGCCTTGGCGCGACGCGCGAGCGTGCGCACGCCGTCGAGGTCGTCGAGCGCGGTGCCGATCAGGCTGCCCATCGGGTATGGCGCGCCCCCGGCGCGGCTGTCGAGGACCATCTTGGAGGCGACGTACAACTGCTCGCTGCCTTCCATGGTGGGGCGAAAGCCGACGGCGCGCGCCACGTCGCCCGAGACCGGCCCGCTGATCACGCCGATGATCCCGCGGCAGCGCGGGCTCGCGGCCGCCAGGTGGCGGGCCCCCCAGATGGCAGGGGCCG
>JAEZQX010000043.1 GCA_023441105.1 Pseudomonadota bacterium
GCCCGCGCCCGGCGCTCCGGCTCGCCCGGCTCGCAGGCGAGGATCCGCTCGCCGACGCCGGGCGGGCCGAGGCCGGTGTGGATGTCGATCCAGGCGAGGTGCCTGGCGCGGGCCGCGGTCTCGCGCAGCACCCGGCGCAGCGTGAGATTGCTCCAGGAGGGCCCGCTGCCGCCGAAGAACAGGCCGTCGGCAAACTCGTGCTGGCCGCGGGCAACCACCGCCTGCAGCGCCTTGACCCCGGTCGACTGCATCAGCTCCATCAGCGCCGCTTCGGTTCCCGGCGGGGGCGGCCATTGCGCCGGCAGCAACAGCGGATGGACCTGGCGATAGCTGTCGTTGCGCGGCAGCGGCTGGGAGAAGTCCTGGAAGTTGCGGTTCAGGTCGACGTTCTCGTGGGTGGTGCGATGCAGGTGCGAAAAGCCGTACGGGTTCAAGCCATGGATGTGGACGATGGCCACGCCGGCGGCGCGGGCGCGGCTGCGCAGGCCCTCGTCCTGCAGCGCGCGGACCTGGATGCCGTTGCCGGCGAAGCCTTCGATGCCGTGGCAGCCACTGCTCACGATCAGCATCTTCTGCGCGAACGGGTCGCCGTCGACCGCCACGTCCACCGCCAGGTGCTCCGACTCGCGCCCGGCCAATGGATGGGGATACGAGCGGGTGGTCAGGCGAGCGGCGTCGGCGGCATGCAGGAACTTGCGCCGCGCCTGGGCATAGGTCGAGGAAAAGTACTCCGCTGCCGCTTCGTCCATCCGCGTTGCCTCATGCAAGGCGACGGACAGTTCAGGCCGCCGCCTTGAAGTCGTCGCGCTCGAGCAGGGCCGAGGCGGCGAACCCGAAGACCAGACCCCAGAAGGGCGAGCCAATGCTGGCAATCGGCAGGCCCGCAACCGTCACCACGAAAGCGACCAGGGCGCCAAGCGAGAACCGGCTCTTGAAGGCGGTGACGAACGACGCCTGCAGCACGCGCAGCATGGCCAGGCCGGCCAGCGTTGCAATGAACGCCGGAGGCGTCGACAGCATGAGGCGGGTGAACAGCGGCGCGAGCAGGCCGAAGGACAGGGCCAGGAGGCCGACGACGACGCCGGCGGCGTAGTGGCGCGAACGTTCGCCGGAGCTGGCGATCAGGGCGTTGGTGGGACCGGTGAGGCAGGTGGATACGCTGCCGACCATTGCCGTCACCATCGACATCGCGCCGCAGGCGACGGTGACCGAGTTGATCGGCACCGGATGGCCGACGGCCGACAACACCGCGATGCCCTGGCCGTTCTGCACGATCAGCACCGTGATCGCCAGCGGCACCACCAGCTCGACCATGGCTTGCAGCGAGAACGCCGGCTGCTGCAGCAACGGCGCGGCGAACCAGCCATTGTCGCCGCTGCCGAACGTGGCGGCCGCCGCGGCACTGGCGGAGGCGTTTCCCGGGTGGGCGCCGACCCCGGCCACCACCAGCAGTGCCCCGACGATCAGCGCGCCGATGAGCGGTGGCATGCGGCTCGCGGCGGCGGGCCAGGCCGACAACGCCAGGAAGACCACGATCATCGGGATGGCGATCAGCGCGGTGTCGCGAACCGCGAAGACCAGGTCGGTGCCGAAGCGCAGGAAGACGCCGGCCACCATGCCCATCACGATGGCCATGGGGATGGCTTCCATGAGCCGCCGCACCCAGCCGAGCAAGCCCAGCACCAGCATCAACAGCCCGGTGGCCAGGAACGCGCCGACCACTTCCGCGAAGCTCAGGTGGGTGAGCGCCGGCCCGACCAGCACGGTCCCCGGGATCGTCCAGAAGAACACCAGCGGCCGCTGGTACGCCAGGCAGAACGCGATGCTCAGCAGGCCGTTGAGGAAGAAGCAGCCGAAGATCCAGGAAGCCAGCTGTGCTTCGGACAGGCCGCCAGCAAGGCCGACCGACAGGATCACCGCCACCGGACCGGTGGCGGCGAAGATGAAGCCGATCAGCCCGTTGGCAGCGTAGAGAGGACCGATGTCCGAGCGGAACTTGCGCCAGCCGGGAAGCGGCCGCGTGGCGGGCTCGAGTCCACCGGGGCTCGATCGCAGTTCAGACACCCCAGGTGATGTCCCTGCCGGCTTTGTGCGATACCTTGAGCATCTCGATGAGCGGGTAGACGCGCTGGCAGATGCCGATCAGGTGCGGATCGTCGTCGACCTGGTCCGCAGCCGCCTCCTTCTCCGGCGGCGGCATCCCCTTGACCTTGTTCCTGGCGGCTGCGGCGAGCTCCAGCTCGCGCTTGCAGGCCGCCTCCAGCGCGGCGATGGCGCCGGGCATCTGGTCGACCGTGATGATGCCTTTGGGATCAGGAGTCTTACCGATCAGCGGCAACACCTTCTTGCCGACATCGGCCGTCATGATCACGCTGCCGGTGGCACGGCTCTTGAATTCGAAAAGCATCTGGATCTCCTGCTTTGGCGAGGCAGCTACCATTATGCAATGGTAGACATTGCTGTGGCGGGCGCCGGCCGCGTCTGGCGCGTCCTGCTGGCGGCCCTCGCCGCGACGCTGCTGCTGGCGGCTTGTGCACCGGAGTATGACTGGCGCGACGTCCGCGGACCCGGCGGCGAGTACTGGGTGCAACTGCCGTCCCGGCCGGCGACGATGACCCGCCGCATCCATCTGGAAGGCCTCGAGGTCGAGATGACGATGCAAGGCGCAAAGGTGGGCGAGCGTGCTTTCACCGTCGCCATCGTGCCGCTGCCCGGACCGGATGCGGAGGCGGCCGGCATGACCCCGGAGCGGATGCTGGCGGCCATGCGCGAGCAGATGCTGCGCAACATCGGCGCCGCGCCCAGCACCCCGGCGCAGGCGGTGGCGGTGCGGCTGGTCGATGCCGACGGCCGCGACGCCGGCAAGGCGCAGCTGCAGGCAGTGAGCGCCCGCGGCACCGGCAAGCATGCCGACATGGAGCTGCGCGGCCGCTTCGGCCTGTGGCAGGGCCATGCCTTGCAGATCGTCGGCATCGGGCCGCAACTGGATCCGCAACAGACGGAGCACTTCCTCGATTCGCTGAGGCTGGTCAAGCGATGACCGGCCCCAGGACGACGCCGGCGGCAGATCACGCCGCGGGACTGTTCGGCGCCCGGCTGTTCCTGATCATCACCTCCGGCTACCTGATGTCGTATGGCCTGCGCGCGATCAATGCCACGATCGCGCCGGAGCTGGTCGGCGAAGTGGGCCTGAGCAACACCCAGCTCGGCGCGCTGACCAGCGCCTATTTCCTCGCCTTCGCCTGCCTGCAGCTGCCGCTCGGGATCTGGCTCGACCGCTTCGGGCCACGCCGGGTGGACGCTTCGCTGATGGCGATCGCCGCGCTCGGCTGCCTGGTCTTCGCGCTGGCCGACTCGTTCGAGACGCTGTGGTTCGCGCGGGCGATGCTTGGCGTCGGCTTCTCTGCCGGGCTGATGGCGCCGTTCGCCCTGTTTCGCATCTGGTTCGCGCCGCACCACCAGACCCGCCTCGCTGCCTGGACGATGACCGTCGGCACCTTCGGCGTGCTGGCGGCGACGCTGCCGGTGCGGGCGCTGCTCGCGCTGATGGACTGGCGCGGCGTCTTCTTCGGCTGCGCCGCCGTGCTGCTGACCATTTCGCTGCTGATGTGGTTCGGGCTGCCGCGTTCGCGCGAGCCCGACGGGCATGGCAGGCAGTCGTTCCTGCAGTCGTTGGGCGGCTACCGCGAGGTTGCCCGCAGCGGCTTCTTCTGGCGGATGGTGGTGATGAGCGGTGCGGTGCAGGGCTGCTTCATCGCGATGCAGACGCTGTGGCTGGGACCCTGGTTCACCCGCGTGCTGCAGATGACGCCGCAGCAATCGGCGGGCTGGTTGTTCGTCTTCAACACCACCTTGCTGGGCGCCTACCTGCTGGTCGGCTACCTGGCACCGCGGGTCGGGCCGCAGGAGTCGGCGACGGTGCGGGTGGCGGCGGTCGGCGCGTTGCTGGTGGCGTCGCTGGTCGGCTTCATCGCCGTCTTCCCGGCAGTGGCAGGCGTCTGGTGCTGGCTGGCGCTGGCCGTGGTCGCCACCGTCTTCACGCCGCTGCAGGCGCGGGTCGGCATGAGCTTTCCCAAGCAGCTGGCCGGCCGCGCCCTGACCGCCTACAACCTCGTGCTGTTCGTGGCCGTGTTCATCGTTCAGGCGGGGCTCGGGGTGGTGCTCGACCAGTTGATCGCCGGTGGCATGGACGCTGTGACCGCGTTCCGCACCGGCATCGGCGGGATCGCACTGCTGCAGCTCGCCGCCTGGGTGCTGTTCGTCTTCTGGCCGGCACGGGCGGTGTCCCCGGCCGTCGCGTCATGAAGCGGTCGAGAAGGTGCGCACGCCCAGCACCACGCCGGCGACCAGCAGCGCCACGCCGGCCAGGGTGACCGGATCCGGCCATTCGCCGCGCAGCAGCCAGGCGTAGGCGAGCGCCGACAGCGTCTCGAAGACGATCAGCTGGCCGGACAGGGACGTCGGCAGGCGCTGCGCTGCGGCGTTCCAGAGCAGCGTGCCGAGCCACGACGCCAGCAGCCCGAGCGCCAGCATCGAAAGCACGAAGGCGACCGGGTCCGGCCCCAGCGGCAGACCGCGCGGATCGGGCGCCAGCACCCGGTAGTAGATGGTGGCCGCGGCCATGCCGCCCAGGGCCAGCGGCAGGGTCGCCAGGCCTTGCGCGGTGGCCCAGGTGGCCGCGCTGAGCGACGGCCGGTGCCGCAGCCAGCGGGCGTTGCGCAGCGGATACCAGGTCCAGCAGACGGTGGCGAGCACCGCGAAACCGGCGCCGGCCGCATAGCGCAGCGGGTCGCCTGCCGATTGCATGGCACGCTGCATCTCGGTCTGGTTGACGAGCGCGATGCCGCCGGCCAGCACCAGCAGCGCCGGCGCAAGCCGCCGCCATGGCAGCGTGCGTTCGCTGAAATTGGAGACGATGGCGATCACCAGGGGGAGGGTGCCGATGATCATCGTCGGCAGCGGCGCCCCCGCCAGCTGGATCGCGGTTGCCAGCGTGCTGTAGTAGAGGATGTTCCCGACCAGCGACAGCTTGAGCGCCTCGCGCCAGTCATCGCGATCGAGGACCCGCAGGGCGCGGCGTGCCTGCCACCCGAGCGGCAGCGCAATCAGGCCGAAGGCCAGGTAGCGGCCGAAGGCCAGGACGCCGCCCGGGTAGTCCGGCAGCAGCAGCGGGATCACGAAGACGCTGCCCCAGATCAGCCCCGCGCCGAGCGCGCTCAGGACGCCGGTCAGCATGCCGGCGACGGGTGGCGCATGCCGCGGGTCCGGTCAGGCGACGCGGTCGAAGCGGATGACCGCGCCCGGCTCGGCCGGCGAGCCCGCGTCGAACCAGCCGTTGGCGCGCAGGTGGGGATGCTCGGCGGCTTCGGCGAGATCCAGCACCGGCGACAGGCAGCAGTCGCGTCCGGCCGCGGCGGCGGCCCACTCGTCGCGGGTTCGCCGGCCGAAGCACTCGCCCAGCGCGGCGGCGGCAGCCGGCCAGGATTGCTCCCGGTACTGGTCTGCCGGATCCAGCTGGCCATCCAGCCCGGTCACCGCAAGCAGCTCGCGGTAGAACTTCGGCTCGAGCGCGCCGACGGCGCCGAAGCCGCCGCCCGCACAGGCATAGGTACGGTAGAAGGGCGCGCCGCCGTCGAGCAGGTTCGCCTCGCGCTGCAGGCGCCAGCGGGCGCCAGCCAACAGGCCGTAGAACATCGGCGTGAGTCCGACGGTACCGGCGGCGATGCTGGTGGTGACGACGCCGCCGCGACCGTCGAGCCCGCGGCGGACCAACCGGGCGAGCACGCCGACCAGCAGGTGCATGGCACCGCCACCGAAGTCCGCCACCAGGTTGAGCGGCGGCATCGGCTGGCCGGGCTTGCCGACGGCGGCAAGGACGCCGGTCAGCGCCAGGTAGTTGATGTCGTGGCCGGCGCGCGCCGCCAGCGGGCCGCGATCGCCCCAGCCGCTCAGCCTGCCGATCACCAGCCGCGGATGAGCCTCCAGCAGCGCCTGCGGCGCCAGTGCCAGCCGCTCGAGCACCCCCGGCCGGAAGCCCTCGAGCAGGACGTCCGCCGACTGCAGGTGTCGCTCCAGCGCGTCCCGCCCAGCCGGGTTCTTGAGGTCCAGGGCGACGGCGGTCTTGTGCCGGTTCAGCAGGTCGAACTGCGCCGGCAGGCCGATCCCGAGCCCGGGATCCTGTGGCGGCGAGATGCGGACCACCTCGGCGCCAAGCTGCCTGAGGACCATGCCCGCGAACGGCACCGGTCCGATGGCATGCAGCTCGACCACGCGCAGCCCGGCAAGCGGCAGGTCGTCGGCGGCCAGTCCGATTGCCGGCTCCGCGGCGAGGTCGGGTTTCTCCATGGTGGTCGATAGTACTTCCGGGACCCGCTGCAGAACCGCCCGCTCGAACGCGTCGACCGCATCGCCAGTGGCCGCGGCAGCGGCGGGCGCTCAGGCGGCCCGGCTGACCGGTGGCGGCGCCAGCGGCTCCAGCTGCCGGCGCAATCCCACCGCCTCCGCGACATGGTCGCCTTCCACCGCCGGCCGCTGTGCCAGGTCGGCGATGGTCCTGGCAACCTTGAGCGTGCGATGCAGGGCCCGCATCGACCAGTCGAAGCGTCTCGCTGCGCCGGCCGCCAACTGCCGCGCCGGTCCGGTCAGTACCAGCTTGTCCTCGAGCTCCGCCGGCACCAGCTCGGCGTTGCCCTTGCCCTGACGGGCCAGCTGCCGCCGCCTTGCCTGCAGCACCCGCTGCGCGACCACGGTCGAGCTCTCGCGACTCGCCGTGGCCGGACCTTCAGGTTGGAGTCCGTGCTCGGCGTGGCGGCGCACGTCGACGCAGAGATCGAAGCGTTCGAGCAGCGGCCCGGAGAGGCGGGCGCGGTAGCGCTGCACCTGGTCGGCCGTGCAGCTGCAGGCGTGGCCGCGGTCGCCCAGGTAGCCGCAGGGGCAGGGGTTCATGGCGGCGACGAGCAGGAAGGCGGCCGGGAAGGTCTCGCTGTACGGACCGCGGGCGACGGTGATGCGACCGGTCTCGAGCGGCTCGCGCAGCGCCTCGATGGCGGCACGGCGAAACTCCGGCAGCTCGTCGAGGAACAGGATGCCCTGGTGGGCAAGGCTGATCTCTCCCGGCCGGGGCGGCTGGCCGCCGCCGACGAGGCCGGCCACCGATACCGAGTGATGCGGCTGGCGCACCGGGCGGCTCATCCAGCGCTGCGGATCCAGCGTTCCCTTGAGCGAGGCGATGGCAGCCGAGGCAAGGGCTTCCGACCGGGTGAGTGGCGGCATCAGGCCGGCCAGCCGACCGGCCAGCATGCTCTTGCCGGTGCCCGGCGGCCCGCAGAGCAGCAGGTGGTGATGGCCGGCGGCGGCGATTTCCAGGGCCCGCTTGGCCTGGGGTTGGCCGACGACGTCCACGAGATCCGGGCCGGCGTCCGGCTGCGGCAGCCCGGCCGGATGGTCGCCGGCTTGCGCAGGGTTGGGATTTGCCGCCTGCCGGGCCAACCGCAGCGAGCCAGGGTCGGGGGGTGAGCGCGGGCTGTCGGGCGCAGGCTGCAGGGGCTTGCGGCCGCGCAGGTGGTCGCAAACCTCCAGCAGGCTGGCGGCGCCGAGCACCGGCGAATGACCGCAGAGGGAAGCCTCGGCGGCATTCTGCCGGGGCAGGATAAGTGAGCGCCTGCTCCTGTCCGAAACCAGGCCGCAAGCCAAGGCCAGCGCAGCGCGGATCGGGCGAAGTGCGCCCCCCAGGGACAGCTCGCCCACCAGTTCTGCCTCCGCGAGCGCGGCCAGCGGAATCCCGCCGCCGGCCGCGAGGATTCCGACGGCGATGGGCAGGTCGAAGCGTCCGGAGTCCTTGGGCAGGTCGGCCGGCGCCAGGTTGACCGTGATGCGGCGCTGGGGAAAGTCGAACCCGCTCTGGACCAAGGCCGCGCGGACCCGCTCCCGGCTTTCGCGCACCGACGTCTCCGGTAATCCCACGATGCTGAATGACGGCAGGCCGTTGGCGAGATGGACCTCGACCCGCACTGCCGGCGCGAGCAGGCCACGCAGGGCGCGGCTGTGGGCAACGGCGAGCCCGGCCATGACTATGACGCCCGGCGGATAGGGGGTGCAGTACGGGCTACGGGAGCGTCTTCAGGACGGTCTGCTAGATGAACTTCAGGATAACGCGGCCGTAACCATTGCCACCCATGCATGCTGGAGGGCTCCTCCTTCGCCGATCGCGCCGGCCGATCCGCCGGCATGACCAGGGTAGCAGCCGCGGAGCGGCGGCGAGGGCTCGAACTTCGACGCACGACCTAGGCGGGATGGCGGCGCGGGTCCGCCCGCAAGTCGCGCGGCGCCTGCGCCGCTCGCGCATGGGGAAGGGTAGTGGGAAGGAGCGGGGTGCCGG
>JAEZQX010000470.1 GCA_023441105.1 Pseudomonadota bacterium
GTGCAGAGCGCCGCCGGCAGCCACGACCAGGGCATCGGCAGCAGGAAGAGCGCACCGACCGAGCTGATCGTCATCATGACGGTGGCGAACTGCTTGGCCGGCAGCGGCACCGCCCGATGCGCGCGCCAGTCGCGCACGATCGGACCGAGGCGCGGATGGTCGAGGAGCCAACGCTCGACCCGCGGGCTGCCACGCGAAAAGCACCAGGCGGCCAGCAGCACGAAGGGCGCGGTCGGAAGAAGGGGCAGGAAGATGCCGATCAGGCCGATGACCAGCGCGAGCCATCCCCCGAGCAGCCAGAGCGCACGCGTCGGCAGCATGGCGCAAGGATAACGTCTTCGGCGGGATCGAGACGGAGAGGCGGGAGGAAAGCGCGAGGCAGGCGGAGGGAAAGCGCGAGGAAGGCGGAGGGAAAGCGAGGTGGCGCGCCCGGCAGGAATCGAACCTGCAACCCCTGCCTTCGGAGGGCAGTACTCTATCCGTTGAGCTACGGGCGCGACGAGAGGACGCATTGTAGCCCGTGCCCGCGGCGAAATCCTTGCGTGGCCGATGGCTGGACTGCGATCGGCGTTGGCAGGGCCGGCCGATGCCTCCCCGGGGCCTGCCGAGGCCGCCATCTCACGGCCAAGCAGGCCCGCCTGCCGCGCAAGCGGATTCCGCAGTTCCCGGCTAAAATCTAGGGTTTTGCGGACATTCCCCGAGCGCTGTCGATACGGCAGCCGCGTCTGCGACAATCTCGAGACCTTTCGCCGACGGCGAATCAACGGATAGCGGAGCCATGGCAGCACATTCAGACACAGCAAACCATCCGATCGCGCAGGCGCAGGCCGAACAGCAATCGCACGGCGACGAGGAGGGCCACACCACCTTCATCAAGACGCCGCGCCAGCTGATCATCGTGGTGCTGCTGGCGCTGTTCGTGCCGATCATCCTGATCGTGCTGCTGGCCAGCTTCGTCGTCAACAGCAAGCAGGTCGGCGCCGGTTCCGACTCGATGACGCCGGAGGCGATCGAGGCGCGGATCCGCCCGGTCGCCGGCTTCGAGCTGCGGGACGCCAGCGCGCCGCAGGCCGCCCGCTCCGGGGAAGAGGTCTACAAGGCGGTCTGCAGCGCCTGCCATGGAGCCGGCGTCGCCGGGGCGCCCAAGCACGAGGACAGCGGCGCCTGGTCGGCCCGCATCGCGAACGGCCTCGAGGCGCTGGTCAATTCCGCGCTCAAGGGCAAGGGCGCGATGCCGCCCCAGGGTGGCGGCGACTACTCCGACACCGAGATCACCAAGGCGGTGGTTTACATGGCCAACGCCGCCGGCGGCAAGTTCGAGGAGCCGAAGGACGCTGCCCCGGCCGACCAGGCGAAGGGCGAAGGGCAGGGCGAGGCCAAGGCCGAAGGAAAGTAGAGCCGCAGGCACCGGCCGGGCCGTCGCGGACGGCACTGGCCGGTGGCGCCGGGGCGGCAGGCCGCCTCGTCCTCAATCCTTCCGAAACAACTCCCGAAGCGCCGCCAGGCGCTTTTTTGCATCCTCGGCCGAGACCGGCCGATTGCCGGTGCCTTCCAGGTCGAGCTTCATCTCGGTGATGAAGCGCGACGGCTGGCATTCCACCAGGGCGCGGGCGCGCTTGCGCTGGCGGCACCAGGTCAGCGTCAGCGAGCGCTTGGCGCGCGTCACCGCGACATACATCAGCCGCCGCTCCTCCTCGAGGCGCTCGCCCAGCAGCTTCTCCGCATCGACGGCGGCTTGGGGCGATTCGCCGCGGCTGGCGGCGTCCTCGTCCTCCTTGCCGGTGTGGGGCAGCAGCCCCTCTTCGACCCCGACCAGGAACACGTGCGGGTATTCGAGCCCCTTGGCGGCGTGGATGGTCGACAGGCGGACCGCGTCGCCTTCGCTTTCGCGGCCCTCCAGCCGCGTCACCAGCGAGATGTGCTGCGCCATGTCGATCAGGTTCTTGCCGTCTTCCTCCGCCCGCTTGTTGAGCCAGTCGCAGAACTCGTTGACGTTCTGCCAGCGGGTGGTGGCGCTGCGCTCGTCGCCCTGCTCGGCGAGGTAGGCCTGGTAGTCGATCGCCTTGATCAGGTCCGCCAGCACGGTCGGCGCCGGCTCCCGGCTGGCCCGCCACTTGATGCGATTGACGAAGTCGCCGAACTCGCGCAGGGTCGCCAGCTGGCGCTCGGCGATGCGCTCGTCCAGCCCGCTTTCGAATACCGCCTCGAACAGGCTGATCTCGCGCTCGCCGGCGTATTCGCCCAGGGCCTTGAGGGTCTGCGGGCCGATGCCGCGCCGCGGCGTGGTGGCCGCGCGGATGAAGGCCGGATCGTCGTCCTCGTTGGCCAGGACCCGCAGGTAGGCGCACAGGTCCTTGATCTCGGCCTTGTCGAAGAACGACTGGCCGCCGGAGATCTGGTAGGGGATCTTTTCCTTGCGCAGCATCTGCTCGATGACCCGCGCCTGGTGGTTGCCGCGGTAGAGGATGGCGAAGTCGGCAAAGGCGCTGCGCTTCTCGAACTTGGCCGCCTGCAGGCGCATGACCACCGTTTCCGCCTCGTGCTCGTCGTCGTCGCAGGCGACCACCTTGATCGGGTCGCCCAGTCCGAGTGCCGACCACAGCCGCTTGGCGTGCAGCTTGGGGTTGTGGTCGATGAGGGCGTTGGCGGCGCTGAGGATCGTGCGACTCGAGCGATAGTTCTGCTCGAGCTTGACCACCTTCAGTTGCGGGTAGTCGTCGGCCAGCCGCCGCAGGTTCTCGAGGGTGGCGCCGCGCCAGCCGTAGATCGACTGGTCGTCGTCGCCCACGGCGGTGAAGCCGTGGCGGTCGCCGACCAGCTCCCGCAGCAGCTGGTACTGGGCGGCGTTGGTGTCCTGGTATTCGTCGACCAGGAAGTAGCGCAGCCGCTCGCGCCACAACTCGGCGGCGGCGCCGTCGCTGCGCAGCAGCTTGAGCGGCAGGCCGATGAGGTCGTCGAAGTCGACCGCCTGGTAGCCTTCGAGCGTCGCCTGGTAGTCGCGATAAGCGCGGGCGATCCGCAGCTCGTATTCCCCGTGGCCCTGGCGGATCGCCGCCTCCGGCTCGAGCAGGGCGTTCTTCCACAACGAGATCCGCGACGCGGCGGTGCGCACCAGCTTGCGGTCGGTGGTCGCCAGCAGCTGGGTCAGCAGGTTGCCGCAATCGTCGGCATCGAAGATCGAGAAGGTCGACTTGAGCCCGATCGCCCGGCCGCTGGTGCGCAGGATGCGCATCCCCAGCGAGTGGAAGGTGCAGATGGTCGGGCGCTCGGCGGCGGCCAGCTTCACCGCGCCGGCGAACCGTTCGGCCATCTCCGCCGCCGCCTTGTTGGTGAAGGTGATGGCGGCGATGGCACGCGAGGCGAAGCCCGACTCGATCAGGTGCGCGAGCTTGGCGGTGATGACGCGGGTCTTACCGGAGCCGGCACCGGCGATGACGAGGCACGGGCCGTCGAGGTAACGGACCGCCTCGGCCTGGGAGGGGTTCAAGTCAGCCAATCGGTAGCTGCCGGGCGTTGGACCCGACATTCGGAAATTGCGCCTTCAGATTTCGATCGGGTCGATGACCAGCTGCCATCGGATCGTTCCCCGGATGGTACCGGCCAGCGGATCGAGCTCTTCCCGCCAGGCCGACAGGAGGCGGTGCAGGAGCTTGCGGGAGCCGCATTCGACCAGCAGCTGGGCGCGGCAGACGTCCCGCAGCTTGGCCAGCGGCATCGGAACCGGATCGCAGACATTCAGGTCTGGCGGCGGTTGTAGTGACAGTAAGCGCTCACGTGCGCCCTGCAGGAAGCCGAGGGTCGTGTCCATCACCCGCGCCTGCGCGAGCAGCAGCGCCTGGTGGGCGAAGGGCGGCAGGCCGCTGGCCTCGCGGGCCTGCAACTCGGCTTCGGCGAAGCCCGGATAGTCGTGCGCCTTGAGCGCCGCGAACAGCGGATGCTCCGGGTAGCGGGTCTGCACCAGGGTGGTTGCGGCGCCGCTGGTGTGCCGTCCGGCCCGGCCGGCGACCTGCATCAGGGTGGCGAAGAGCCGCTCCGGGGCGCGGAAGTCGGCGGCGAACAGGCCGGCATCCGCGTCGACCACGACCACCAGCGTCAGCCGGCTGAAGTCGTGGCCCTTGGCCAGCATCTGGGTGCCGATCAGCAGGTCGACCTCGCCGGCGTGGGCCGCCGCCAGGAAGCGTTCGGTGGCGCCCCGCCGGCTGGCGACGTCCCGGTCCAGGCGGCCGATGCGGGCCTCCGGAAAGAGACCGGCCAGGCCTTCCTCGAGCCGCTGCGTGCCACGGCCCAATGCCGCCAGGTCCTGGTTGCCGCAAGCCGGGCAGGCCCGTGGGGCAGGCGATTCGGCGCCGCAGTGATGGCAGACCAGGCGGTAGCGCGACGGCGCGATGCGCGCCTCGCTGGCGCTGCCCAGCCGGTGCAGCACCCGGTAGGCGTCGCAGTGCTCGCAGCGCGACAGCCAGCCGCAGGCGCCGCAGGAGATGACCGGCGCATAGCCGCGCCGGTTGAGGAACACCAGCGCCTGCTCGCCGCGCCCGAGCGTTTCGCCGATGGCCGCGACCGCCGCATCGGTCAGGCCATGCTTCAGCCGCGCCCCGCGCAGCGGCGCGATCCGCACCGTCGGCAAGGTGGTGCCGCGGGCGCGGGCGGTGAGCTGCAGCAGCCGGTAGCGGCCGCTGCGGGCGTTGCTCCAGCTCTCCAGCGAGGGCGTCGCCGAGCCGAGCAGGATCGGCAGCCGCGCGAGCGACGCCCGGACCACGGCCATGTCGCGCGCCGAATAGCGGATGCCCTCCTGCTGCTTGAAGGACGGATCGTGCTCCTCGTCGACCACGATCGCCGCCAGCCGCGGCAGCTGCGCCAGCACCGCCAGCCGCGTGCCGAGGACGATGCGCGCCTGGCCGCTGGCCGCCGCCATCCAGTTGCTCGCGCGGGTGGCGTCGGGCATCTCGCTGTGCAGGACCGCGATCGGCTCGGTCGGAAAGCGCCGCCGAAGCTGGCCGAGCAGCGAAGGCGTGAGGCCGATCTCCGGCACCAGCAGCAGCACCTGTGCCGTCGGATCCTGGTCCAGCAGGCGGCGGAACCAGCGGATGTAGACCTCGGTCTTGCCGCTGCCGGTGATGCCATGCAGCAGCCAGGGCCGGGGCGCCGGCCGCGAGGCGGCAGCCGCGCCCCCCGCGTCTCCGGACGTGGCCGCGGAACCACCGGGCCCGGCAGCGGCAGTCGCCGGCGCCTCCTCGCGCAGCAACTCGTCGAGCAGCGCCTGCTGCTCCGGCGTCGCCTGCGCCGGTTCCTCGTGCGCCAGGCCGAGGGTTGCGACAGGCGTGGGGTCGAAGGCGGCGAGGCGGGCGTCCGCCCGCTTGCGGGTGCGCGGCGACGGCGGCACCCGCAGCAGCTTCGGCACGCTGCCGAGCCCCAGCTCGGCCGCCTGCCCCTGGTAGTAAGCAGCAGCGAAGCGGATGAAGTCGAGCCATTGCGCGGCAAGCGGCGGCAGCTCCGGCAGCAGTTGCTCGATGTCCCGCAGCTTCTCCGGCGCGAGGTCGCAGCGGTCGGCGAGGGACTCGACGATGCCGACGCGGCGCGCCTTGCCCCAGGGCACCACCGCCCACTGGCCGGCGGCGACCTCGAGCCCGGCGGGAATCCGGTAGGGATAGCTGCCCGCGAGCGGACCGTCGAGGAGCACGTGGGCGAAGGCGGGAGGCAAATCGGCAAGCACGAGGGCGCTAGTCGGAATGGGTAAGTGCGTACTTCCGGGTGATGTTCGAGCGGCAGGAGAGCGGCGCAGAATGCGCGCAATCCGGGTGCCGGGAGCGCGGCACCTGCACGGCGGGATTGCCTGTTTACATTTCCAGGGCAGTGTCAGATTATCCCGTAAACGCTGCAGTCGGTCGTCTTCGTCGGGCCGCGC
>JAEZQX010000475.1 GCA_023441105.1 Pseudomonadota bacterium
ACGCACCGCTGCGCGGGGCGGCGCCGTCGCCGGCGCTCGCCGGGGAAAAGCCGGAAGGCGAAGGTGCCGGTGCAGCCGCGCCGCGTCCGGCGGGCGGCGTCGAGGAAGCGCCCAATCGCGGCAGCGACAATTTCGGCGGCATGTATGGCGTGTCGCAGGCGATGCGCGATGTCTTCACCCAGATCGAGCGGGTGGCGCGGACCTCCGTCAGCGTTTTCATCGTCGGCGAGAGCGGCACCGGCAAGGAACTGGTGGCGGAATCCATCCATCGCTTCAGCCACCGCAAGAACGGCCCGTTCGAGGCGGTCAACTGCGGAGCCATCTCCGCGCAGCTGATCGAAAGCGAGCTGTTTGGCCACGAGAAGGGCAGCTTCACCGGCGCGATCAAGCAGCACAAGGGTTTCTTCGAGCGCGCCAGCGGCGGGACGCTCTTTCTCGACGAGATCACCGAGATGCCGCTGGACCTCCAGGTCAAGCTCCTGCGGGTGCTGGAAACCGGCACCTTCAGCCGCGTCGGATCGGATTCGCCGTTGCGCAGCGACGTCCGGGTGGTCGCGGCCACGAATCGGCAGCCGATCACCGCCGTGCGCGAAGGCAAGCTGCGCGAGGATCTCTATTACCGCTTGAATGTCTTCCAGATCGGCCTGCCGCCGCTGCGCGAGCGGCTCGAAGACTTGTCGCTGATCGCCCGCCACTTCCTCGCCCAATATGCCAAGCGTGAGGGGCGCAAGCTCTCGATCACCGATGCGGCCATCGGCGTCCTGCGCTCCTACCACTGGCCAGGGAACGTCCGTGAACTGCGCAACTTCATCCATCGCACCGCCATCATGGTGGACGACAAGGCGATCGACGCGGATGCATTGCCGCCGTTCGACGCCCAGAACGTGGTGGGTTCCGGAACGATGGCCGAGCGCTATCCGATCACGCAGCCGGAGTCGGCTGTGTCGGGAGCGCCCGCCCATCCCGCCCCTGCCGGTGCCGGCGCTGCCGTGGCTGCCGAGGGCAACGGCTCGACGGCGGTGCTCGACGATGTCGACAGCCGCCCCGCGAGCCGTACCGCATCGGAGGAGCCGGAGGGAACGGACCAGATGCCGGTGGTGCCGGTGCGGGTGGGTTCCACCATCGCCGACGCAGAGCGCGATCTCATCATCGCCACCCTTGCCTATTGCGAGGGCGCCAAGGAACGCACTGCCGACATGCTGGGTATCAGCCTGAAGACGCTCTACAACCGACTGCGCGCCTACGGCTCGGAGTGAGCCGAAGGGTTGGGCTCGTCGGGCTGATCCGGCGGTGCCTTGTCCCGCTTCGGCCGATTCTGCTCCTGGCCGGTTTCGCGTTCCTTCTCGTGGCGTCGCGGCTCGCCGCCACGTTTTCGCGTTTCGAGTTCGTCCGCGTCGCGTTGCGGCTCCGGCGGTCGGGGCTGCCCGGATGATGGTTGCTGCTGCTCTGCTGGTCTGTGCTGCATGGCGCGCTCCTCCGGGTTCGCTTGCCTTCGAAGCGGCGCCACCGGCAGCGGCGCCGCGCTGATGCGGGTTTCGATGGCAAGCACCATGCCACCTTAGCCCGGTTCGCACGGGAAGTTTGCAATTAGGCACAGGGCTTGCGGGTGAGTGGCATGGCACATGCGGTTCACCAGCCGCCCCTGGGGGGCATGCGGATCCTCGCGGTCGATGATCATCCGGACTTGCTGGAGATGCTGACGGTCCTGCTGGAGCAGCAGGGAGCCGAGGTGATCGGCTGCGAATCGGCCCGCGAGGCCTTCGAAGTGCTGATGAGCGGCGAAACACTCGATGCCGCGGTGTTCGATATCTCCATGCCGGATGAGGACGGCCTCACGCTGCTGGGGAGGTTGCGCGAGCTGGAGACGGATCGGCCCGAACGCCTGCCGGTGGTGGCGCTGACGGCGCATGTGACCAGTGACATGAAGCGCAGATGCCGGGATGCAGGCTTCGATCATTACCTGTCCAAGCCGGTGGCACCGGCCGAACTGTTCGATGTCCTGAAGCGCCTCGCGACCCTGCACTGAAGGCTGCGCCTTCGGATGTCAGGCATGGCCACTGCGAAATCGGCCGCGCCCGCCGCCCGCGGTCCTCGCGCGGCCGGCGCATGAGAGGAGCACGAACATGAACGGCAAGCAACGGGTTCTGGCGACGATGGTGTCGCTCGGGTTCGCGTCCATGGCGCTTGCACAAGGCGGCGCAGGCGGTGCCGAGCCGGCGCGTGGAGCGGCAACTCCGGCACTCTCGCCGCCCGCGAACTCGACGCCTGCGACTTCGACACCCCCCGGTGGCGCCGCCGCCAGCAGCGCGCCTGCCGCCGCGGCCACGCATCAGCTGAAAGCCGTGCGGCTGTCGAAGCTCGAGGGCGTCAACATCTATGACGACAACGCCAAGCGGATCGGCGAAGTCGAGGATCTCGTCGTGGACGCCGCATCGGGGCGCGTCCTGCACGCACTGGTATCGATCGGCGGCGTGATGGGCGTCGGCGACAAGCACTACGTGGTTCCTCTCAGGCAGTTGCAGGTCTTCAGTCGCTCCGCGGAGGACAATGCGCCCCTCAAGGTCCAGCTCGGAACACCCCCGGACAGCCTGGAAGCCGCCAAGCCGCTCGACAAGGATTCCCCGTACGTCCTCGGCACCAAGCTGCTCGGTACCGATGTCGACGACAGCGGCGGTCATGACGCCGGCGAGATCGAGGACCTGATCGTCGACCTGCAGGCCGGCGAAGCGAGGGTGGCGCTGATCGAGTTCGAGAAGGGCTGGTCGCTCAAGGACAAGCTGGTTGCCTTTCCGGTGTCCGAACTCAAACGCGGCAAGGGCAAGGACCTGGTGCTCGATGTGTCGAAGGAAACGGTCGCGCAGAAGCCGGCCATCGAGAAGTCGCGCCTCGACCGCATGGACCTGAGCGCCCAGCCGTGGATGCAAGCTGCCGGCTCGGTGCAAAGCGGCGCGGCTCCGACGACCGCACCGGCAACCCCGGCCCAGTGAGCGTCAGCCGCTGCGGTTGGCGAGAAATCGGCGCAGCGCCGCCTCCTCGCGCGAGCTGAACGGCGTGCGCCGGACGGAGCGGCGGAGGCTCTCGCCGACGCCGTCCTCGAATTCGCCGGCGAGCCAGGCCTCGATGACCGTTGGATGGATGTAGCTCTTGCGGGCGATCGCCGGCGTGTTGTGCAGACGCTGGCTCACTTCCCGGGATACCGCGGCCAGGATCCGCTGGCGCTTGTGGTGCGAGGCCGGCAGCGGCTCTCCGGCAAGGCGCCAGAGCGCGGTCGCCGAGGCATCATAGGTCCTGAAATCCTTCGCCGAGATGGCGGCGCCGGATATGCGCTGCAGGTAGTTGTTCAGGTCGGCGCACGATAGTTCGAAGGCGTCGTCGCCGCGTCCGATGCGAAACAGCCGGCGCCGGTTGCTCTCCTTGAGCCGGGCCAGCCGACGCGACAGGTGCTGGTCGTTCACCGCCGCTTCCACCCACATCCCCGACTTGCCGCGAAACGACAGGCGCACTTCGTCGCCTTCGATGTCGACGTTCGACGGCGACAGCGTTGTGGCTCCGCGCGAGCCGATCTCCTTCAGCGCCGCCTCGCTTCCCGGCCGCAAGCGGGCCAGGTCGATGAGACGCACGGCCAGGGCGCAGATGGCGTCCGGCTCGGTCAAGGGCTTGCGAAAATCCTCCGCTACCTGGGCTCGCACGCGGGGCAGCGCCTTGGCGAAGCGCTTGAGCCGCACGAGCTTGTCGGCATGACGAATCTGCTCCCATGCCTCGTGGTAGCGCCGCTGCAACCGGCCGAGGGCATCGCAGCCCAATGCCTGCAGGTGCCAGGCCGGCTCGGGTGCGAGCCGCACCTCGCGCCAGGCTGGCGGGATCGCCAGGCTCTTGAAGCGCCGCAGGTCCTCCGGCGCGCGCACCGTGCGGCCCTGCGCATCGCGGTAGACGAAGCCGCGCCCGCAGCGCTGGCGGTAGACGTTCAGGTCGGTGGCGCTGACGTAGCGGATCCGGTGGGCTGCGAGCAGCGCTTCGAGTTCCTGGGCCAATCGCTCCATCGTCCGGTGGTTTTCAGTTCCGGCCCGCCGAGTGGCAGGCGCGTGCGAAGCGCCTTGGCAACCGGCATGCCCATTGCGGGAGGGCGGGGGGCGCGGGTGGTGTCCGGACCGGCTGCCGGCCGCTCGCGTGACCCGGGAAGCGACAGTGGGTGGCGTTTGGATGTCTGAGGGATGGTGATTGGATGGTTTATGGATGGTTCTTGGATGGTGGTGTTATCATCCCTGCTCGGCAGCGAAGCGAGTGACAGGAATTGCCATCCCGCTGCCCGCCCGCCACCATCCACCAATCCACCGTCGAGGAACAGGCGCCCAATGCCGAAGATCCGCTCGGCCCGCACCATGTCCGGTCCGCGGCCACCATCCAGGCTCGCCAGCGACGCACGTGCGCAGCTCCGCGCGCTGGCAGCAAGCGCCGAGAAGCCCCCCGCGCGCCGCGGCGTCGTTGCCGGCGGCGACAACGCGGCTTCCGTCGCGCGCAAGCGGGGCGCATCGCCGCCGTCGGCGCCCGCGACCCCCGCGGCACCAGCCGCCGACGATCCGGCAATGACCGGCGCGGCGCGCGGACGCGGGGCGGACAGCGAGAAGCTCACCATCAACCTCGGCGCAGTCGACCTCGGCAGCATCGACTTGCTGGTCGGCGAAGGCTTCTTCTCCAACCGGTCGGACCTGATCAGGACTGCCGTGCGCAACCTGCTCGCCGACCATCGCGACATCATCAATGGTGCTTTGGCGCGCCAGGAGCGCACGCTCGGCCTGCGCCGGATCACGCGGCTGGAGCTGGAGGCCCTGCGCGAGGCGGGGCAGCGGATCCGGATCGGCGTCGTCGGCCTCGCGGTGATCGACGACGACGTGTCGCCGGAGCTGGCGCGCGCCACCATCGCCGGCCTGTCGGTCCTCGGCTCGCTGCAGGCGGGCCCCGCCGTGCGCGCGGCCCTTGCCGGTCGCCTCGGTTGAACTTCCACGGCATCGAACAACAAGGTTTACGCATGAAATCGAACTTCACGTCCCCGAACTTCAAGTCCGCGATGCTTGCCGCCGCGCAGCTCACCGCCGCCGGCAACCTCAACGCGGCCACGCAGGCGATCCAGCGCGCTCTGGCCGGCGAGGTACCTGCTGCCAGCTCACCGGCCGCCGGGCAGAACGTCGGCGCGGCCGCCGACGACGACCGGGTGATCGACGTCGAGGCGCGGTGGCTGGACGACCTGCAGGCTCGGATGTCCCAGGCTGCCCGCACGGCACAGTCGT
The DNA here is from genome assembly GCA_023441105.1 of Pseudomonadota bacterium. The sequence goes on from JAEZQX010000475.1 coordinate 5,286, forward strand.
CGTTCGACGCGGATGCGTTTCGCCAGCCGGTGCCCGGCAGCGCGGGCCGCGATGCGCAACCGCAGCCGCAGCCGCAGCCGCAGACGGCCAGGCAGGGGATGCTGGCGGGCCGCTTCACGGCAGCCGCCGGCAGCCGGGACTACCTGCTCCACCTGCCGCCGCAGGCAGCCGGTGGCGGGGCCGGGCTGTCGCTGGTGGTGATGTTGCATGGCTGCACCCAGACGCCGGCGGACTTCGCGGCCGGTACCGGCATGAACGAGCTCGCCGACCGTCACGGCTTCGTCGTTCTCTATCCGGCCCAAAGCAAGTTGGCCAACCGCTCGGCCTGCTGGAACTGGTTCGAGCAGCGGGATCAGCGTGCGGGCCAGGGCGAGCCGGCGATCATCGCCGGCATGGCGCGGGACGTAATCGGCCGCTACGGGATTCCGCATGACCGGGTCTTCGTGGCCGGGCTGTCGGCGGGCGGAGCCATGGCCGCGATCCTGGGCGCGGCCTATCCTGAACTCTTCAGCGCCGTCGCGGTTCACAGCGGCCTGCGCGCGGGGGCGGCACACGACCTGCCGTCGGCCCTCGCCGCGATGAAGCGCGGTGCGGCGTCGCCGACGCAACCCGTGCCCGACGCTGCTGGCCCTGCGAAGGCGGCCGGCGCGCCAGCCAACGCCGCAGGCGCGGGGCGGCCGCAGCTCCGGACCATCGTGTTCCATGGGCGGCAGGATCGAACGGTGCATCCGGCCAACGGCCGCCAGGTCGTCGAGGGGGCTCTCGCTGCCTATCCGGGCGGCAGCTTGTCGCCGCGCCAGGAAAGCGGCCGTTCGCCGGGCGGGCGGTCGTACCTGCGCACCGTGCATGCCGATGCGAGCGGCCGGCCGATGGTCGAGCAGTGGGAGGTGCAGGGCGCGGGCCACGCCTGGGCCGGCGGGCGGCGCGAGGGATCGCATACCGATCCCGCAGGGCCGGATGCGTCGCGGGCCATCGCCGAATTCTTCCTGGCCGGTGGCTGACTCGCTCAGGCATATGCCTTGCATGGCGCGGGTCATGGGAACCGAAGCGATCGGATGGCTGAGCAACCTGCTGCTCCTCATGACGATGAGCAAGCAGGTGATCACGCAGTACAAGTCGGGCAGCACGCAGGGCGTGTCGTCCTGGCTCTTCATCGGCCAGCTGGCGACTTCGACCGGCTTCGTGATCTACAGCTATCTGCTCGGCAACTGGGTGTTCGTGACCAGCAACGTGATGCTGCTGTTCGTTGCGTTCACCGGCCAGTACCTGTACCTGCGCAACAGGCGCCGGCAGCAATCGGCGCCAGCTCAGGAATCGTCTTCCGCCGGCGCTGCCGGACCCAATCGCCGCGTCGCGTCGTCGAGCAAGGCATAGAGGTCGTCGAGTTCGGCTGACCCGATGTCGCCGCCGATGCCGGCATAGATCACTTCCGACTGAGGCGCGATCCGCGCCACCAGGCGACGACCTTTCGCACTGATCGAGATGGTGGCCGCCCGCAGGTCGTCTGCGCTCGCGGTCCGGCGGATCAGCTCCCGCTCCGACAGCGATTTGAGGAGCCGCGACAGGCTCGGTGAGCTCAGCAGGGTGCTCTGGGCGAGATTGCCGGCACGCAGCGGCCCCGCGGCGGACAAGGCGCGCAGGATGCGCCACTGCTGCTCCGACAGCCCGTGTTGCCGCAGCAGCGGGCGGAAGCGCGACATCACCGCCTCCCGGCAGCGCAGCAGCGCCATCGGCAGGGACCGGGAGAAGGCCCGCAGTTCGGTCGGTTCGTTCATTGACAGGCAACCCGGCGGCACTCTATGCTTAACATGTTAAGCAATTGGCCACCCCATGATCAAGCACCTGATCGGCGGCAAGCCCGTCGCCAGCAAGACGGTCTTCGAAACAATCGATCCCGCCAACCAGGAGGTCCTGGCCGAGGTTGCGGCCGGCGACCAGGCCGAGGTGGCGGCTGCCGTGGCCGCGGCGAAGGAGGCGTTCCCGCGCTGGGCGGCGACGCCACAGGCGCAGCGCGCCCGGATCATGCATCGGCTGGGCGACCTGATCGCCGCCCGGGTGCCGGAGCTGGCGGCTGCTGAAACGCGCGACACCGGCCAGGTCATCGCCCAGACTGGCAAGGCGCTGGTGCCGCGCGCTGCGGACAACTTCCATTATTTCGCCGAGATGTGCACCCGCACCGACGGGCACACCTATCCGGTCGACGGCGTGATGCTCAACTACACGCTGTTCCATCCGGTCGGCGTCTGCGCGCTGATCTCGCCGTGGAACGTGCCGTTCATGACGGCAACCTGGAAGACCGCGCCGTGCCTTGCCTTCGGCAACACCGCGGTGCTCAAGATGAGCGAGCTGTCGCCGATCAGCGCCGCCATGCTTGGCGAGATCGCGCTCGAGGCGGGCGTGCCGCCGGGCGTCCTCAACCTGGTCCACGGCTACGGCAGGACGGCCGGCGAGGCCCTGGTTCGTCATCCGGACGTGCGCGCGGTCTCCTTCACCGGCTCGACCGCCACCGGCAACCGCATCTGCCAGGTGGCGGGGCTGAAGAAGTTCTCGATGGAGCTGGGCGGCAAGAGCCCGTTCATCGTGTTCGAGGACGCCGACGAGGAGCGCGCGCTGGACGCGGCGCTGTTCATGATCTTCTCGAACAACGGCGAGCGCTGCACCGCCGGATCGCGAATTCTGGTGCAGCGTTCCATCTACGACCGGTTCGCGCGGCGCTTCGCGGAACGCGCGGCGCGGATCAGGGTGGGTGATCCGCGGGACGAAGCCACGATCATCGGGCCGATGATCTCGCGGGATCACCTTGCCAAGGTGCGCCGCTACATCGAGCTGGGCGAGCAGGAAGGCGCGGAGCTGCTTACCGGCGGCGCGGCTGCGCCGGCATTGCCGGATGCCGTGGCCGCCGGCAACTTCGTGCAGGCAACCGTCTTCGGCAATGTCCGCAACGACATGAAGATCGCGCAGGACGAGATCTTCGGCCCGGTTGCCTGCCTGATCCCGTTTGCCGACGAAGCCGAGGCCATCCGGCTCGCCAACGATACCCGCTACGGCCTGTCGTCGTATGTCTGGACGCAGAACCTGGGGCGGGCGCACCGGGTCGCGGCGGCGGTCGAGGCCGGCATGTGCTTCGTCAACAGCCAGAACGTCCGCGACCTGCGCCAGCCCTTCGGCGGCACCAAGGCATCCGGCACCGGGCGCGAAGGCGGCACCTGGAGCTTCGAGGTATTCCTCGAGCCGAAGAACGTCTGCGTCTCGATCGACCAGCATCCGATCCCGCGCTGGGGGCTGTGACCGGACGTTCCCCCGGGCCCAACAGGAGACGCCGATGGGCAGCTTGTCGCTCGCAGCAAAGATCACCCACGTGCCGTCGCTCTACCTGTCCGAGCTCGACGGGCCGCACAAGGGCTGCCGCCAGGCCGCCATCGACGGACACATCGAGATCGGCCGGCGCTGCCGGGAGCTCGGCGTCGACACCATCGTCGTCTTCGACGTCCACTGGCTGGTGAATGCGGACTACCACGTCAACTGCGCGCCGTCGTTCCAGGGGGTCTACACCAGCAACGAGCTGCCGCATTTCATCAAGAACATGCCGTATGCCTATCCCGGCAACCCCGGGCTCGGCAAGCTGGTGGAGCAGGCAGCCGTCGACGCCGGCGTCGCCACCCGGGCGCATCACGACACCACGCTCGAGCTCGAGTACGGGACCCTGGTGCCGATGCGCTACATGAACGGCGACCAGCATTTCAAGGTGGTGTCGGTGGCTGCCTGGTGCATGTGGCACAAGCTCGAGGAGAGCATGCGTTTCGGCCGCGCCGTGCGGCAGGCGATCGAGCGGGACTACGAGGGCAACGTCGCGGTCTTCGCCAGCGGCTCCCTGTCGCATCATTTCGCCGACAACGGCGCCGCGCCGGAGTTCATGCACAAGGTCTATGATCCGTTCCTGGAGCAGGTCGATCGCGGCGTGGTCGAGCTGTGGGAGCGGGGGCAGTGGCCGACCTTCATCGACATGCTGCCGATGTACGCCGACAAGTGCTGGGGGGAGGGCGGCATGCACGACACCGCCATGCTGCTCGGCCTGCTGGGCGGGCGCGACTACCGCGGCGGCGTCGAGGTGGTGACGCCGTACTTCGGCAGCTCGGGCACCGGGCAGATCAACGCGATCTTTCCGGTCACGCCGCTCTGACGCATTGACGCGCATCGCCGCGGAGGTCCCCATGCCGCATCTCACCATCGAGTATTCCGCCAACCTGCGCAACTTCGGCGGCTTCTCCAAGCTGTGCAGCGAGCTCGCCAAGGTGCTGGTGGAGCAGCAGTCCGACGGCAAGCCGGTGTACCCCATCGGCGGCATCCGTGTTCGCGCCATCGCCGCCGAATACTGGTGTGTCGGCGATGGCAGCATCGCCGATGCGGCGTTCGTCCATGCGCGACTGCAGATCGGCGCCGGCCGCAGCGAGGCGATCAGGAAGGCGACCGGCGACGAGCTCTTCGAGGCGCTCAAAACGCACTTCACCCGCGAGTATCAGTCGCAGGGCCTGGCCTTGTCGCTGGAGATCGCGGAGTTCAGCGAGAGCGGCACCTGGAAGCACAACAACCTGCACGGGCGATATCGCGCGCGCGAGGGGTGAGCATCGGAGCGGCAGCCGCGGCGCTGCCTGTCGCAAGGCGCGCTGCTGCGTCGTCCCGTTCACGACGTAGTGGCGGCGTCTTCCCTGTCACAGGACGAGCGGCTGCCCCGTCTTGTCATGGAGACGGCAAGGATTCGAATCGACATGCGGATTGAAACCTCTCGCGCGCCGGATGACTTCGGCGCGTTGCGGCCTCGGCTGTTCGCCATCGCCTACCGGATGCTCGGCAGCCGGGCGGATGCGGAGGACGTGCTGCAGGATGCCTGGCTGCGCTGGCATGCGGCCGATCGGCAGGCCCTGCAGTCGTCCGAGGCCTGGCTGGTGACCGTCGTGACGCGGCTCGCCATCGATCGGCTGCGGGCCGCCAAGGCCGAGCGTGAGGCCTATGTCGGCTGGTGGCTGCCGGAGCCGCTGGTCGACATCGACGAGGCAACGCCGGAGTCGGCGGTCGAGATGGCAGGGGAGCTGTCGCTGGCCTTGCTGTGGGTCCTCGAGCGGCTGGCCCCCGAGGAGCGCGCGGCGTTCCTGCTCCGCCAGGTGTTCGACACGGATTACCCCGAGATCGCCGCGCTGCTCGGCAAGAGCGAGGCTGCCTGCCGGCAGATGGTGCACCGGGCAGCGCAGCGGGTGCAGCAGGAGCGGCCGCGTTTCGGCGTGCCGCAGGATGTCCATCGCAAGCTCCTGGAGAAGTTCGTCCACGCGGCGCGCAGCGGCGAGCGCGGCGCGATCAGGAGCCTGCTGGCCGAGGACGTGCAGCTGGTCAGCGACGGCGGCGGCAAGGTGCCGGCCTTCCTGCGGATCCTGCGGGGTGCCGACCGGGTGACCAACCTCTATTGGGCGCTGTTCAGGCGGCGCGGCCGGCACATCGTCTACCGGCTCGCCCGGATCAACGGCGAACCCGGCCTGCTGCGCTACATCGACGGCAAGCTCGAGTCGGCGCAGGCCTTTGTCGTCGACGAAGGGCGTATCGCCGCCATCTATTCGGTGCGCAATCCGGACAAGCTGGCGGGAATCCCCGAGCCGTCGGGGCAGGGCGGGCGACTCCACTGAGCGCCGCGGTCAGTCGTCCGACCTCGCCCGCGCCTCGAGGTGGTCGAGCAGCAGCCGGGCCGCAGCCGGCAGCGCCGGTCGCGAGCAGGCCACGAAGCGCCGGCGGGACCACGAGTCGGCAAGCGGCACCATGGACAGGCCCGAGCTGGCCGCATGCGACACCACGGCTTCGTGCGGCAGTATCGCAATGCCGAGCCCGGCGGCCACGATGCGGCAAGCCGCTTCGAGGCTCGATACCTGGATGCGCTGGTTCGGCGTGCGGCCGAGCAGCGCCGCCTGCCGCTTGAGCATCGTGTCGACCATGCCGCCAGGTGCGACACCGATCGAGACCTGGTCGAGCGTTTCGGCATAGTGCAGGCGCTTGCGGCGGGCCAGCGGGTGCGCGGGATGCAGCGCCACCTGCAGGTGATCGCAGCGATAGGGCCGTTGCTGGAGGCCGCGCAGTTCCACCGCATCCCACAGCACGCCGATGTCGGCGACGCCTTCGACGACGCTATGCACGATCTCCGCGCTGACCCGCTCGTCGAGGCTCACCCGGACCGACTGGTACGCCCGCAGGAAGGCGGCGATATCGTCCCGCAGGTCCTCGGCCCGCCCCGCCCCC
>JAEZQX010000113.1 GCA_023441105.1 Pseudomonadota bacterium
CCCATGACCTGATGCCGCGGCCGGGATGCTGCCGGACCGTCCCGTAGAATCCGACGATGCCCCTGGTCCTGCTGGTCATCCTTCCCTTCATCGGCAGCCTGCTCGCCGTCCTGCTCCCGATCAACGCCCGCAATGCGGAGTCGACGGTGGCGGGTGCCATCGCCTTGGTCGGCCTGGTGCAGGTGGCGCTCCTGTTCCCGGAGATCAGCGCCGGCGAGGTGGGCCGCGAGCGCATCGCCTGGCTGCCGGACTCGGGGCTGGACTTCGTCATCCGCATCGACGGCTTCGCCTGGCTGTTCGCCATGCTGGTGCTGGGCATCGGTGCCCTGGTGGTCCTCTATGCGCGCTACTACATGTCCCCGGCAGACCCGGTGCCGCGCTTCTTCGCCTTCCTGCTGGCTTTCATGGGCTCGATGCTCGGGGTGGTCTTGTCGGGCAACCTGGTGCAGATCGTTTTCTTCTGGGAGCTCACCAGTCTCTTCTCGTTCCTGCTGATCGGCTACTGGCACCATCGCCAGGACGCCCGGCGCGGTGCCCGGATGGCATTGCTCGTCACCGGCAGCGGCGGCTTGTGCCTGCTGGCGGGCGTGCTGGTGATCGGCCAGATCGTCGGCAGCTACGAGCTCGACGCGGTCCTCGGCTCGGGCAACGTCATCCGGGCGCATCCGCACTACACGCTGGTGCTGGTGCTGGTGCTGCTCGGCACGCTCACCAAGAGCGCGCAGTTCCCGTTCCATTTCTGGCTCCCGCATGCCATGGCCGCGCCCACGCCGGTCTCCGCCTACCTGCATTCGGCGACCATGGTCAAGGCGGGCGTGTTCCTGATGGCCCGGCTGTGGCCGGTGCTCTCCGGTACCGACGAATGGTTCTGGCTGGTCGGTGGCGCCGGCGCCATCACGCTGGTGATGGGCGCCTATGCCGCCATGTTCCAGAACGACCTCAAGGGGTTGCTGGCCTACTCCACCATCAGCCACCTCGGGCTGATCACGCTGCTGCTCGGCATGAACAGTCCGATGGCAGCGGTGGCGGCGGTCTTCCACATCATGAACCACGCCACCTTCAAGGCGTCGCTGTTCATGGCGGCAGGGATCATCGATCACGAGAGCGGCACCCGCGACATCGGCCGGCTGAGCGGACTCTTCCAGGTCATGCCCATCACCGGCACCCTCGCCATGGTGGCGAGCGCCGCGATGGCCGGCGTGCCCCTGCTCAACGGCTTCCTGTCGAAGGAGATGTTCTTCGCCGAGACTGTCTTCATCACCGCTGCCCCCTGGATCGAGATCGCCCTGCCGATCATTGCCGCCATCTTCGGCGTCTTCGGCGTCGCCTACGCCTTGCGCTTCACCGCCGACGTGTTCTTCGGTCCGCTGGCGACGGACCTGCCGCGCCAGCCGCACGAACCGTCGCGGCTGATGCGCGTGCCGGTGGACCTGCTGGTCCTCGCTTGCCTGGTGGTGGGCATCTTTCCCGAGGTCTCGGTGCGCAGGTTCCTCGACGCGGCGGCCAGCCCGGTGGTGGGCGGCACGCTGCCGGAGTACAGCCTCGCGGTCTGGCATGGGCTCAACGCGCCGATGCTCATGAGCCTGTTCGCCATGGGCGGAGGCGTCGTGCTCTACCTGCTGCTGCGCCGCCGGCTCAAGCAGGGCCGCTTCGACCGGCCGCCGCTGATCCATCTGCTCGATGGCAGGCGCTTCTTCTACTGGACGCTGGTGGGCATCGGCCTTTTCGGACGTCGCGGGCTGCGGCTCGTCGGCACTGACCGGCTGCAGATCCAGGTCCTGTGCCTGCTGGGTCTCACCTTCGTGGTGGCGGCCGCTCCATTCCAATGGTTGGAGCTGGCGCCGGCCGACCGCGCACCGCTGCCGTTGGCGATCGAGTTCGGCTTCCTCTGGCTGGTGGGCATGGCCTGTGCGGTCGCGGCCGCCTGGCAGGCGAAGTACCACCGGCTCGCTTCACTGATCCTGGCGGGCGGCGCCGGCCTGGTCACCTGCGTGACCTTCGTCTGGTTCTCGGCGCCCGACCTTGCGCTGACGCAGCTGACGGTGGAGATCGTCACCACGATCCTGCTGCTGCTGGGCTTGCGCTGGCTGCCGAAGCGCATCGAGCTGGCCGACGATCCGCGACGTCGCAGCCTGCGGGCCCGCGCGCGGCGGCTGCGCGACTTGATCCTCGCCGTGCTGGCCGGCGGCGGCCTGGCAGCCATCACCTATGCGATCCTGACCCGCAACTTCCCGCAGAGCATCTCGCCGTTCTTCCTCGCCAACGCCTTGCCGGAAGGCGGAGGTACCAACGTGGTCAACGTGATGCTGGTGGACTTCCGCGGCTTCGACACCCTTGGCGAGGTCACCGTGCTGTCGGCGGTGGCCCTGACGGTGTACGCGCTGCTGCGGCGCTTCCGCCCGCCGCGCGAGATGACCGAGATCCCGCCGCAGCAGCAGCTCGCGCGGCGGCACGCGCCCTCGCCGCGGGAGGATGCGCATCGGGCCGCCCTGGTGGTGCCGGCGGTGCTGGTGCGGCTGATGCTTCCCGTCACGCTGGTGGTGGCGGCCTACCTGTTCCTGCGCGGGCACAACCTGCCGGGGGGCGGCTTCGTCGCCGGGCTCACCG
>JAEZQX010000123.1 GCA_023441105.1 Pseudomonadota bacterium
GTCGACGCCGACGCGCCGGCGCCGCTGCTGCCGGTCTCGCTGCGCCTGGCGCCGGATTCCGACCCGGCACACCTGGCCGAGATGGCGGGCCTGGGCAGCCATGGCGCCGACGGCGGTAGCGCCGCGATGATCCTGGCCGCCCAGTCGAGCTCACCCACGGCGCAGACCACGCCGGCCATGCGGGCGGCGCTCGAGCTGGCGCGCCTGGCCCGGCTGGTACCGGCCATCGTCACCTCGAGCCTGCCAGCCGCCGCCGGCCTGCCGGCAGCGGCCGATGGGGATCCGGACTATCTCGCGGTTGCGGCCGAGGACGTGCTGGCCTACCCCCACGACCGGGCCAGCTCGCTGCTGCGGGTGAGCGAGGCGCCGGTGCCGCTGGCCGGGCATGAGGACAGCCGCTTCGTGCTCTTCCGGGAGACGGTGGCGGACCTGGAGCATGTCGCCATCATCGTCGGCAGCCCCGACCTGTCGCAGCCGGTGCTGGTGCGGCTGCATTCCTCCTGCCTGACCGGGGACCTGTTCGCCAGCCTGCGCTGCGATTGCGGCGACCAGCTGCGCGGCGCCATCGACCGCCTCGGCGAAGGCGGCATCCTGCTCTACCTGGCGCAGGAAGGGCGCGGCATCGGCCTCGCCAACAAGCTGCGCGCCTATACCCGGCAGGATGCCGGCCTCGACACCATCGACGCCGACCGCTACCTCGGCTTCCGGGGCGACGAGCGCAATTTCGCGGTCGCCGTGCAGATGCTCAAGGCGCTCGGCATCGCCCGCATCCGGCTGCTGACCAACAATCCGTCCAAGATCGCCGCGCTGCGTGCCGCAGGGCTCGATGTCGTCGAGCGGCTGCCCATCGGCGGCCACATCAACCGCCACAACGAGCGCTACATCACCACCAAGCGGGATCGCGCCGGGCACCTGATCGACCTGTCGACGCTACCCGCGGAGCGCCACGCGGGCTGACGCGTCGCCATGGCGACAGCGCGCAACGGCTCCAACTGGTGAGTTTCCCTTCGCCAACGATCCCGTGGTTCCGGACCGGATTCCGCTTCATGCCCGGCCTGCTGCTGGCCTCCGCCCTGGCCGCCGGCGTGCCGCTGCCGGCCGCCGCGACCTCTGCCCAGGGCGATGCGCAGATGCAGGGCGCCCATGTGGTGAGCTGGGGTAGCGTCGAGGTGTCGGCGGGTCTCGAGCTCGCCTTCCAGGTCCTCACCGACTACGGCAACATGGCCTCCTTCCTGCCGGGCATGCTCGCCTCCAGGATGGTGTCGCGCGACGGTAATACCGTGGTCGTCGAGCAGAGCGCCGACGAGGGCATCTTCCTGTTCCGCCATCGAGTCGATGTGCGCCTGGCGATCGTCGAAAACCCGCCGTATCGGCTGTCGGTCCGGGCGCTGGCGGGAAGCTTCAAGGAAATGGATGGCAGCTACCTGCTCACCCGCAAGGATGACCTGACGGTGATCGAATACCGCGGCCGCTTCCTGCCGGACTTCCACCTGCCGCCGATGATCGGCGCCTATGCGGTGGAGCGTTCGCTCGAGCGCCACCTGGGTGCCCTGGCCGAGGAAATCGAGCGCCGGCTCGCCCACGGCCGCGGCTCCCGGGTCAGGGCACAATAGGCGGGAAACCGACAGAGAGAGGAGCAGAGTACCCCGTGAAGAGCAAGGTGACATCCCTCGCGCAGGTCTCGGCGGAGCAGGGCCGGCCGATGTCGCAGGTGATCCGGGAACGGATCGTGGCGGCCGGCAAGCGTTTCCACGCCAACGACAACATCGCGGAATTCATCCATTCCGACGATGAACGGCGGCAGTTGCGCACCGAGGTCGAAGGCCACATCGAGGCGATGCTGCGGGCGCTGGTGATCGACACCGAGTCGGACCATAACACGCAGGAAACCGCCCGCCGCGTCGCCAAGATGTACCTGAACGAAGTCTTCGCCGGTCGCTACGAGCCGGCGCCGCCGATGACCGAGTTTCCCAACGTCGAGAAGCTCAACGAGCTGATGGTGATCGGACCCATCACCGCCCGGTCGGCCTGTTCCCATCATCTCTGTCCGATCATGGGCGAGATCTGGATCGGGGTGCTGCCCAATGCCGAGTCGAACCTGATCGGGCTGTCCAAGTACGTGCGGCTGGCCGACTGGATCATGAGCCGGCCGCAGATCCAGGAGGAGGCGGTGAAGAACCTCGCCGACGAGCTGGAGGAAAAGATCGCCCCCGACGGGCTCGCCGTGGTGATGCGCGCGGATCATTTCTGCATGCACTGGCGCGGCGTCAAGGATCGAAGCAAAATGACCACCTCGGTAATGCGAGGCTCTTTCCTGCGCGATGCCAGCCTGCGCAAGGAGTTCCTGGACTTGATCGGCCGTTGACGCCGGGGCGCCGGCAGGCGCGCAGGTGATCGGATCGAGCAAACCGGTCATCGGCCGGTTTCAGATTGTTACCGGCGGCCGGCTAGAGTGGTGGGAACCACCTCTAGGACAGTGCGCGGGCGCGAGTCCGACACGGATCATGGCTGCAGACAAATCCGGCACCAGCATCAGCAACGCCTCCGGCACCACCCTCGTTCCGGTCTGGGCAACCGTCGTCCCGGAGACGATCGCCGAGGTCAGCGAGGCGGTCCGCCGCAGCAACGGCCGGCTGTCGGTCAGCAGCGCGCGCTACAGCCCGGACACGCAGTTCGCCCTCGCCGGCGCGTTGCACATCGACATGTCGCGGCTGAACCGGGTCATCCGCTTCGAGCCCATGGACGGCATCATCCGCGTCCAGGCCGGCATCCGCTGGCATGAGCTGCTGCGCTTCATCCAGCCGCATGGTTTCGCCGTCAAGGTGATGCCGCAGTTCGCCAACTTCAGCATCGGCGGCTCGGTCGCCAGCAATGCCCACGGGCATTATGTCGGCATCGGCCCGCTGTCGGCGTCGATCCGCAGCCTCGGCGTGGTGCTGGCCGACGGCTCGAAGGTCGAGACCAGCCGCAGCGACAAGCCGGACCTTTTCGCCGCGGTGGTCGGCGGCTTCGGCGGCATCGCGGTGGTGGTGGAGGTTGAGCTCGAGCTGACCGAGAACACCCGGGTCATGCGCAAGTCGCTGCGCCTGCCGGCCGAGCAGTATGTCGACTACTACAAGGCGCGCATCGCCACCGATCCGGGGGCGGTCTTCCACACCGCCGAGTTCTACGCCCCGTCGTTCCGACGCCTGCGGGCCACCACCTGGGTCCGCTCCGAAGACCGCTGCACCGACGACCAGCCGCTCAACCTGGCAGGCTTCGACGATCCGCTGCGCAAGGTGTTCGACTGGTCGCGGCCGACGTCCTGGTTCGGGCGGCTGCGCGAGGAACTGGTGGTCGAGCCGATTCGCTACGCCCGCAAGGTGGTGCACTGGCGCAACTTCGAGGCCAGCCACGACCTGGTCGAGCTGGACGCCCGCATCCACGAAGAGCCGTCGCTGGAGTTGCAGGAGTACGTGGTGAGCCCGGCGCACGCGATGAGCTTCCTGGCCAGGCTGCAGGAAATCGTGGCGCGCTACAAGGTGCCGGCGGTCTACCTGTCGATCCGCCACTACGGCCGCTGCGAGGACAGCTACCTGAGCCTGGCCGAACGCGACTCCTTCGCCTTCCTGCTGGCAGTGCGTGCCAAGCCGGTCGATTCGCTCAAGGCCGACTACGCGGTGTGGAGCCGGGAGCTGGTGGACGCCGCGCTCGAAGGCGGCGGCAGCTTCAATCCTGCCTACCAGATGCATGCGACGGCCGAGCAGTTCGACCGCGCCTTCGGGCGGCGGCCGCAGCTGCTGCAGGCCAAGCGCCGCTACGACCCGGCCAACCGCTTCGGCAACGGCCTGTGGAGCCGCTACCTCGACGACAACGATGGCGTCGACGGGGCGACTGCCGGCGAGATCTCGGAGTTCCGCGCCGCCTTCGCCAAGACCACCTCGCGCGATGCCGTCTACCGGCTGCTTGCCGAGTGCGGCCCGCGCGGCCATGCGCCGCGCATGCTGGGTCTGCTGCAACGGATGTCGCAGCGCAGCGGCGAGGACGAGCTGATCTATCGCAACATGCGCAGCACGCTGCTCAAGTGGCGCAGCTCCCTGTTCGCGGCCATCACCATGCGCCAGGCCGACTGGCAGGGCGCGCTGCACCGGCGTCTCGCGCGGTACTCGCAGGAGCAGTTGCGGGTTGCCAAGGCAACCGATGGCAAGCACCTCGAAGGCATGCTCGAAGTGGCCAGCGGCGGCAAGCAGCTGAGCGCGCTGCGCCGCCACCTCAAGATCGGCGGCCTGGTGCGGCAGATCGACAGCTTCGGCAGCCGTTTCGCCCATGACTCGGGCTGGCTGGAATCGCGCGTGCCGGCGCGCACCGCGATCGGCGACGCCAGCCAGTGGGACGAGCAGGTGTTCGGCAACCAGACCGACAGCGTCGGGCTGGTCACCCTCTACGGCGGCTTGAGCGGGCTGACGGCAGCGCAACTGCCGGCCTGCCTCGCGCAGCTGGCGAAAGTGGTGCGTCCCGGCGGACTGGTGCTGCTGCTCGAGCATGACGTCGAGTCGGCCCACGAAGGGCTCGAGGCATCGCTGGCGGTGACACTCGGGTTCCTGTGTGCCGGCGCCACCTGGGAAGCGAGCCAGTCGCACCCGCGCGCCTTCCGCGCCGCCGATGAGTGGAGCGCGCTGATGCAGGCGCATGGCCTGCTCGAGGTCGGCGCCCGCGAGCGGGTTCCGCGCACGCCGTTCGGCGATCTGCTGCTTGCCTTCCAGAAGCCGTTGCCGCAAGCCGGCAACGGCGACATGCCGCGCTGATTCGGCGTCGCGGTTCCGTTCTACACTAGTCGCAGAATCCGCGGCGCGAAGCAAGCGCGCAATCGCACAGGGAAGAGCAATGGTGGCCGAGCATACGGCGAAGGCGTTCGACACGGACATCGATCTGCTGCGCAGCAATGTCCTCAAGATGGGCGGGCTGGTGGAGAAGCAGGTCGCGCGCGCCGTCGACGGCATCCGGTTGATGGACCTGGGGCTGGTTGCCGAAGTCCTGCAGGACGAGGAGGTGGTCAACCGCCTGCACGTGCAGATCGACCTGATGTGCAACCAGGTGATCGCCAGGCGCCAGCCGATCGCGGTCGACCTGCGCGAGATCATCGCCATCCTGCACATGATCAACGACCTCGAGCGCATCGGCGACGAAGCCAAGAAGATCGCCCTGAAGGTGCGCCGCTTCCAGGGCATGGCGCTGCCGATCTCGCTCGCGCCGGTCAGCGCCATGGCCGACGAGGCCTGCGACATGCTGCGCCTGGCGCTCGATGCCTTCGTGCGCCACGACACACGCATTTCGGCGGCGCTCAACGAGCGCGACCGCAGCCTCGACGGCCAGCGCGATGCGGTGATCGCCGAGCTGCTGGCCGGGATGGCCAGCACGCCGTCGATGATCGGCTCCGCCATGGACATGGTGCTGGTGGTGCAGTCGATCGAGCGCGTCGGCGACCACTCCAAGAACATTGCCGAATACGTGGTCAACGTGGTCGAGGGCGTCGACCGCCGCCACGATCCTGCCGGCCGCGCCGACTCGCGGGCCTGAGCGCTTCCGGTCGAGACACGGGGCGCGGCGCGCGGGACGCCCGCCGCTGCCGGCTTCGGCCGTTCAGGAGCCCTTGCCGGCGCCGGCCGCTTCGGCCGCCAGGCTGCCGGTTGCCAGCGGCAGCACCCGCTCGCGCGGGATCGCCAGCGTGAACCGCGTTCCCTTGCCGAGGGTGCTGTCGAACTTGAGGAGCGCATCGTGGCGCTGGGCGATGTGCTTGACGATCGCCAGCCCCAGCCCGGTGCCGCCGGTATCGCGCGAGCGGCCGCGGTCGACGCGATAGAAGCGTTCGGTGAGCCGCGGCAGGTGCTCCGGGGCGATGCCGATGCCGGTGTCTTCCACCGTCAACTGCGCGCCCTGGGCGCGGTTGGCCCAGCTCATCGTGATCCGTCCGCCCTGCGGCGTGTAGCGGATCGCATTGGTCAGCAGGTTGCGTACCGCGCTCTCGATCTCCGACGGCACCCCGCGCAGGCGCACCGGCTTGTCGATGAGCAGCTCGATGGCATGGCGGCCGGCCGACAGCGTCCGGGCATCGGCCAGCAGGCTGCGCAGCAGCGGCTCGATCTCGAAATCCTGGTCGGCCGGGCGGTTCGCGGCGTTTTCCAGCGACGACAGCGTCAGCAGGTCCTCGAGCAGGCGCTGCATGGTCACCGCCTGCTTGCGGGCCGCGTGCAGGTGCGTGAGCATCTCCTCGCGGGGCAGGTCGAGGTCGATGAGCGTCTCGATGTAGCCGCTGACCACCGTCAGCGGCGTGCGGATCTCGTGCGAGACGTTGGCGACGAAGTCGCGACGCATGGCGTCGAGCTTGTTCTGCTCGGTGATGTCGCGGGTGACCAGCAAGCGGTAGGAGTCCGGCGTCGGTACCAGCCGCAGCAGGAAGGTCCGGCCGGGGCGGCGCGGCAGCGCCAGCTGCAGCGGGGCGCGAAAGTCACCCGTCTCCAGGAACCGCGTGAATTCCGGCTGGCGGATGAAGTGGTCGATGGGCCGGCGCAGGCCGACGATGCCGTGCAGGTCCTCGGCCGCGCGGTTGAACCACTGCACCAGGTTGTAGCGGTCCATCACCACCAGGGCATCCGGCAGCAGGTCCACCGCGGCATGCAGGCGTTCGAGCTCGGTGGCCGTCTCCTCGCGCTCGGCGGCTTCCTGCCGCACGAAGCGGCCCAGCCGATCGAGGATGGTCCGCCAGGTGCCGATGCCGATCGGCAGCGGCCGTTGGCGGGGCAGGATCGACCAGCGGTCGAGGCCGCGCAGGTGATAGAGATGGAAGGCGCTCACCGCCACCAGGCAGGCGCCGAGCCAGCCCACCGCAGCCTGCGACCTGCCGGCCGCCACCAGGATGGCGGCGACCAGCAGCGCGACCACGACGAAGACGATGCCGCGAACGAAGGTCATGTGTCCAGCGGCATCCCGGCGCTAGTCCTGCACCGCCGGCAGGCGGGGCAGCAGCCGGTAGCCGCCGCCGCGCACGGTCTCGATCAGGCGGTCGTGTCCGGAGGGCTGCAACGCCAGTCGCAGCCGCCGGATGTGGACATCGACCGTGCGCTCCTCGATGAAGACATGGTCACCCCAGACGCCGTCCAGCACCTTGGCGCGCGACAGGACGCGATCCGGGTTGCGCATCAGGTAGTGCAGCAGCTTGAATTCCGTCGGCCCCAACTTGAGCGGCTGGCCGTTGCCGCTGGCGCGGAAGGTCTGCGGCTCGAGCCGCAGGCCGTCGACCTCGATCGGGTCGTCGCTGACATCCGGCGCGGCGCGGCGCAGCAGCGCCTTGATGCGCGCCAGCAGCTCGCGCGGCGAGAACGGCTTGCAGATGTAGTCGTCGACGCCGGCATCGAAGCCGTTGAGCCGGTCGCCTTCTTCCGAGCGGGCCGTGAGCATGATGATCGGCAGCGCCCGGGTGCGGTCCTCGCTGCGCAGGCGGCGGGCGAAGTCGGTGCCGCTCTGGTCCGGCAGCATCCAGTCGAGCAGCACCAGGTCAGGCAGCTCTTCGTCGATCTGGCGCCGGGCACTGCCGGCGTCGCTGGCCTGCAGCGGCTTGTAGCCGCCATGGCGCAGGTTCACCGTCAACAGGTCGCGGATCGCGGGTTCATCTTCGACAACGAGAATACTGGCTGGCATGAAAAGGACCTTGCATCGGAGAGGCGCGACGAGGCAACTGTCGCAGGATTGCCGATGCGAAGCAGAGTATTACATGGCCATTGCAACAATATGACAGTGCCCGTTGTAGCCGTGCCGGCAAGCCGGGTGCCGGCAAGCCGGGTGCCGGTGTTGCCGCGGCGGCCACTGCGCCGCCGTTGTCGGTGCCGGGCCACTGCGCGGTTCGTCGCATCCGAGCAGCGGCGGGACCGTCCCGCCGCCGCGATGACGCCTGTGTGAGAATGGCCGTCATGACCATCCAGAAAATCCTCGTGACCGGCGGCGCCGGCTATATCGGCTCC
Source organism: Pseudomonadota bacterium (assembly GCA_023441105.1). Next base: position 7,995 of record JAEZQX010000123.1, read on the forward strand.
CACACCGTCGTCGAACTGCTGAACGCAGGTTTCGAGGCGGTGATCCTCGACAATCTCAGCAACAGCTCGGCCCGCGTGGTGGAGCGCATCGCCGAGCTGACCGGCCGCGACGTGCCGCTGGTGGAGGGCGACATCAACGACGCGCCACTGCTCGGCAGGCTGCTGGCCGAGCATCGCTTCGATGCCACCATCCATTTCGCCGGCCTCAAGTCGGTGGGCGAGTCGGTCGCCGACCCGCTCGCGTACTACCGCAACAACATCAGTGGCACGGTAACGCTGCTGCAATGCCTCGCGGAGGCGCAGGTCCGGCGCTTCGTGTTCAGCTCGTCCGCCACGGTCTACGGCGATCCGCAGAGCGTGCCGATCCGCGAGGACGCCCCGACGGCGCCGACCAATCCGTACGGCAACACCAAGTGGCTGATCGAGCACATCCTCGCCGACCTGGCCAAGTCGGATCCGCGCTGGGCCATCGGCGTGCTGCGCTACTTCAATCCGGTGGGTGCCCATCTCTCCGGCCGCATCGGCGAGAATCCGCGCGGCATTCCCAACAACCTGATGCCGTTCGTGACCCAGGTGGCGGTCGGCAAGCGCGAGCGGTTGTCGGTCTTCGGCGGCGACTATCCCACGCCCGACGGCACCGGCGTGCGTGACTACATCCACGTCGTCGACCTGGCATTGGGCCATCTCGCCGCCTTGCGCCGGGTGGAGAAGGCCGACGGCATCTGGACGGTCAACCTCGGCACCGGCCAGGGCTATTCGGTGCTGGATATCGTCAAGGCCTTCGAAAGCGCCAGCGGTCGCCGCATTCCCTACCAGATCGTGGCGCGTCGGCCCGGCGACGTCGCGCAGTGCTACGCCGATCCCGCCGCGGCCCGGCGAGAGCTCGACTGGAGCGCCACGCGCGGCCTGCAGGAGATGTGCGCCGACAGCTGGCGCTGGCAGAGCCTCAACCCGGACGGCTACTAGGTCGCCAGCCCTGGCGCGGCCGCGGCCGCCGCAGCCCCGGTCCGCCGGGACGCGGCACGGCGATCGCGGGTCCTTCGGCTTGCAGGTGGCGGCCCATGTCCTCCTCGACCAGCCGGTAGAAGTCGGCCGGCGCCTGGATCATCGGCCAGTTGCCGAGACCTTCGAGGCGACGCTGGGCCGGCCGGTATTGCGTCAGGAAGCGGCGCGTGCCCGGCGAGGTCACCTCCGCGCCCCAGTAGTAGATGGCGGGGCAGGGCAGCCGCAGGTAGGCCGCGCCGATGTTGCGGTAGGCGAGCAGCGAGCGGCACAGCGACCACAGCGTGCGCGGATCGACCAGCCGCAGGCTGCGCCAGTAGCGGCTTTGCGCCAGCTGGCCCGGCGCGGCGGCGAGGATCTCGTCGTGCAGGTCTTGCACGAAGCTCGCCGGGGAGTCGAAGTCGTCGGCCCGGCTGCACCAGGCACTGTCTTCCGGCGTGAGGTTGCCTTCGACGTTGATCAGCAGCCGCGGCGGAATCTCGAGCAGTTGCGCGGCGACGATCGCGACCACGGCGGCGGTCGAATGGGCCAGCAGCACCACCGGCCGATCGCCCGAAATATCGGTGACCAGGTCGCGCAGCAGCCGCGCCGCCCGGGCGACCGTCAGTCCGGCCGACTGCGGCGGCGAGGCACCGTGGCCCGGCAGGTCCCAGACGTGGATGCGGGCGCGGGCGGCCAGCGGCTGGTTGAAGGCCTCGCTGAAGCACAGGTGCGAGTCGCCGAAGCCGGGGAGCAGCCAGAGGTCGAGCAGCCCCTGCGGCGAGCCGCCGGACCAGACCGCCGTGCCGGCGTGCAGCCGCAGCCGGGGAAGGCTCGTGTCGCTCATGTCTCGCCCCTTCCGGTAGGGCACGCCTGCCCGGGGCGGGCGGCGTCGTCCTGGCCGGATTGTGAGCGCCGTCGCGTCCCGGCACCTTGGGACTGCCGTCCCGGCAGGCCTCGAAGCCGCTGCCGCTGCTCGCCCGGCGGCGGGACCATCGTCCCGCCCCGGCCGCGGGCCCGGTAGCCGCGCCTGCCGGACCTGTTCCCCTCGCGCTGCGCCGCTTGCGTTACGCTCGCTTGCCGTAGCCCGCCTCGCGGGCGAGCACGATCGCCTGGGAGCGGTTTTCCACCTCCAGCTTGGCGAAGATGCTGGTGATGTGGTTGCGGACGGTCTTTTCGCTCAGGCCCAGCGTTGCCGCGATCTGCGCGTTGTCCCGGCCCTGCGCGATCAGGTCGAGCAGGCTGCATTGGCGCTGGGTGAGGCCGGCGAAGGCCGGGTCGCCCATGCCGCCGGCAGCCGGCAGGAACGAGGCGGCGGCCTCGAGCCAGCGCTTCCATCCGGCCTCGTGCTCGAGCAGCAGGTGGTTCGGACTGTCGATCGGCACGAAGCGGGCACCCGGGATGCTGCCGGCGATCAGCCGGCCTTCCGCGAAAGGTACCCGGGCGTCGCGCTGGCTGTGCAGCACCAGCGTCGGGCAGTCGACATCCGGCAGCAGGCCGGTGACATCGATGCCGTTGAAGGCATGCATGAAGCGAGCGGCGTTCTGCGGCGAGGTGGAGATCCGCTCGAGCTCGTTGAACCAGCGATGCTGCTCCGGCGTACCGCCGGGGATGAACTGGGTGGTGAAGAACTGCCGGAAAGCCGGATCGCGCTTGCCCCAGCCGAGTTCCGCCAGCCGGCACATCAGCTCCGCTTCGTCGCGTTCCTCCTGCGACGTGCTGCGCACCAGCCGTCCCCGCGCGTAGCCGCCGTGCAGCAGCAGGTGGCTCACCCGCTCCGGGTGGCGCGCCTGGTAGGCGATGGCGATGGAAGCGCCCTGGGAGATGCCCAGCAACGCGAAGCGCCTGGCGCCGACGGCGTCGGCCACGATCTCGAGGTCACGGACCCAGGCTTCGAACGACAGGTCCTCGACGTCCCAATCCGACAGCCCGCAGCCGCGTTCGTCGTAGCGCACGAAAGTGCAGCGGGAGGACAGGTCATGGAGGAGGTGTCGCCAGACCGGGCTCTCCCAGTCGTACTCCAGGTGGCTCAGCCAGGTGGCCGCCTTGATCAGGACCGGCCCCTCGCCGGCGACCGCGTAGGCCAGGCGGACGCCGTCGTGACCGTGGCAAAACCGGATCTGTTGCTGAAGCGACTGCATGCCCCTTCGTCCTGCCGCCAAGCGGCGACTATAACGCCGGGGCCCTGTCGGGACAATTGTCCTGCCCCGGGTCGCCGATGCGTCGCATCGGCAGCCCGATCCGGGACCTGCGTCCGTGGCTGGCAACGCCGCTCGCTTCGCAGAATGCATCAGAAGCCCAGGCTTCCAGGACGGCGCATGGCGCCCGACAGCGGCGGGCTGCGGCGCGGGCATCGATCGGAATGAATAGGGAATGCAGCATGAACCCCAGCGACCTTTGCCGACGCTACGTCGATGCATGGAACCGGCACGACGCCGAGGCGATCCTCGGCTGCTTCGCCCTCGACGGGCGCTACGAGAGTCCGACCACGGCCGGTGCCATCAGCGGCGCGCAACTCAAGGCCCATGCCGAAGCGCTGTGGCGGGCATTTCCCGACTTCGCCCTGACGGCGGACGAGCCGGTCGCATCGGCCACCGATCGCGTGGCGCTGCACTGGTCGATGAGCGGCACCCATGGCGGCGACTACCACGGCCTGTCGGCAACCGGGCGGCCGGTGAGCCTGCGGGGCATGGACCTGTTCCGCTGCGTGCGCGAAGGCATTGCCGCGGCCAGCGCCTACTTCGATTCGGCGGCGTTGCCGCGACAGCTGGGTTTGCAGGTGATGATGCAGCCCCAGCACATCGGCCCGATCGTCTGCGGCGCCAGTCGCGTGCTCCGCACCGGCAGGCCGATCGACGAGGGCGCCGTCGGCATCACCGAGCTGGTGGCGCGCTCGGAGGAGGAGATGGTCCTGCTCGAGGAGCTCGGCGCCAAGGTCGCGACGGAAATGCCCGAACGGCCCGGCTTCATCGGCCTGACCGTCAGCATTGCCGGTCGCCGCCTGACCACCATGTCGACCTGGGAATCGGTCCGCTCGCTGCGCCAGTCGCTGATCGGGAGCGCCCACGGCGAGGCCATGCGCCGCGTGCTGCAGGCGGACCTGGCCGAGGGCGGTGCGAGCAGCATCTGGCTGCACGTGCAGAGCAACGGCTTCAGGCGCTGCCCGAGCTGCGCCCGCATGCGCCGGCTGGAAGGCCGGAGCGGGCGTTGTGAATGCGGCGAGCCTTTGTCGGCCGTGGCCTGATGGCCTGCAACGGCGCGGTCGACGGGCCCGGGCAGCGGGGGG
>JAEZQX010000242.1 GCA_023441105.1 Pseudomonadota bacterium
CGGCCCCGCGGCGCGCCCAGTCCCCCGGGACAGCAATACACTCAGCATCATGGCAACAATCTCTCCTTCCCGCTACGTGCCGTACGGGTTTGCGCGGACGCACCAGGTCCTGATCTCCGGTGTCAGCGGCGACGCCATGGAAGTCTGGATCGGCGACGCGACGCCGCTCACCGCGCTGACCGAGCTGTCGCGCAACCTGCCGTACCGGCTGGTGCCGGTCAGGAAGGGCACGCAGGAGCTGGCGGCGGCGATCTCGCGCGCCTACGCGCAGCAGGAAGGCTCGGCTGCCTCGGTGGTCGACGAGGTCGGCGGCGACGTCGACCTGTCGCGGCTGATGCAGGACATCCCCAAGATCGAAGACCTGCTCGAATCCGAGGACGACGCGCCGATCATCCGGATGATCAACGCGCTGCTGACCCAGGCGTCGCGCGACAACGCCTCGGACATCCACATCGAGCCGTTCGAGAGCTACTCGATGGTGCGCTTCCGGGTCGACGGCACGCTGCGCGACGTCGTCAAGCCGCGGCGCGAGCTGCATGCCGCGCTGGTGTCGCGGATCAAGATCATGGCGCAGCTCGACATCGCCGAGAAGCGCCTGCCGCAGGACGGCCGGATCACCTTGCGCATCGGTGGCAGGCCGATGGACGTGCGGGTCTCGACCCTGCCGACCGGCCATGGCGAGCGGGCGGTGCTGCGACTGCTCGACAAGGAAGCCGGCCGGCTCGACCTGGCCAAGCTCGGCATGGCCACCGGCTCGCTCAGCGCCTTCGACCGGCTGATCGCGCAGCCGCACGGCATCGTGCTGGTGACCGGCCCGACCGGCTCGGGCAAGACCACCACGCTCTATGCCGCGCTGTCGCGGCTCGACTCGAGCACCACCAACATCCTGACGGTGGAAGATCCGATCGAGTACGACCTGGAGGGCATCGGCCAGACCCAGGTCAACGCGCGCATCGACATGACCTTCGCCAAGGCGCTGCGCTCGATCCTGCGCCAGGATCCGGACGTGGTGATGATCGGCGAGATCCGCGACCTGGAGACGGCGCAGATCGCGGTGCAGGCGTCGCTCACCGGCCACCTGGTGCTCGCCACCTTGCATACCAACGACTCGATCTCGGCGGTGACGCGCCTGATCGACATGGGCATCGAACCGTTCCTGCTGTCTTCCAGCCTGATCGGCATCGCCGCGCAGCGCCTGGTGCGCAAGCTCTGCCCGCAGTGCCGCCAGCCCGATCCCGTCACCCGCGGCTGGCGGGCCGTCGGCTGCCTGGCCTGCAACAAGACCGGCTTCCAGGGGCGCACCGGCATCTACGAGATCGTCACCGTGGACGACGAGCTGCGCGGGCTGGTCCATCGCAGCGCGTCGGAAGAGGAGTTGCGCGAGGCGGCCAGGCGCAACGGCTTCCTGTCGATGCGCGAGGACGGCCAGCGCTGGGTGCAGGCCGGGGTCACGTCGCTCGACGAAGTCGTGCGCGTCACCCGCGACTGAGCGGGCCGATGCCTGCCTACCGCTTCCAGGCCGCCGATCCGAGCGGCAAGTTCCAGAAAGGCATCCTCGATGCGGATTCGGCGCGCCAGGCGCGCGCGATGATCCGCGAGCGCGGCCTCACGCCGCTGGAAGTCGAGACGCTCGAGAACCGCCAGGCGGCTGCCGGCAGCGTGGTGATCGGCGGCCGGCTGCGCGACGCCGACCTGGCGCTTTGCACGCGCCAGCTGTCGAGCCTGCTGTCGGCCCGGTTGCCGCTCGAGCGGTCGCTCAATGCGGTGGTCGAGCAGGCCGAATCGGCGCGCGTGCGCGAGCGCTTCGCCGCCGTCCGCAGCGACGTGGTCGGTGGCCAGACGCTGTCGCAGGCGATGGCCAAGTTTCCGCGCGATTTCCCCGACACCTATCGCGCCCTGGTCGGTGCCGGCGAGCAATCCGGCGACCTCGCCAAGGTGATGTCCAAGCTGGCCGACTACGTGGAGGGCCGCACCGCGCTGGTCTCGAAGGTGAAGATGGCCTTCACCTATCCGGCCATCGTCACCTTCGTCGCGCTCGCGGTCATCGTGGCGCTGCTCACCTACGTGGTGCCGCAGGTGGTCGGCGTCTTCAACCAGACCCGGCAGCAGCTGCCGATCCTGACGGTGATCCTGATCAAGGTCTCGGACTTCGTGCGGGTCTACGGCTGGGTCGTGTTGGCCGGCATCGTCGCCGCCTTCCTCGCCTTCCGCTATTCGCTGCGCGCGCCCACCGCGCGGCTGGCATTCCACGAGCGGCTGCTGCGCCTGCCGATGTTCGGCCGGCTGATCCGGGGCGTCAATACCGCCCGTTTCGCCTCCACGCTGAGCATCCTGACCGGCAGCGGGGTGCCGCTGATCCGCTCGCTGGAGGCTGGCGCCGCCACCCTCAGCAACGAGGCGCTCAAGGCCAACGTGCTCGACGCCCTGGCACGGGTGCGCGAGGGCGTGCCGCTGTCCCGGGCGCTGGGCGCCGGCAAGCAGTTCCCGCCGATGCTGATCCACATGATCGCCAGCGGCGAAGCCACCGGCGAGCTGCCGGAGATGCTCGAGCGCGCCGCCCAGACGATGTCGCAGGAGGTCGAGCGGCGGACGCTGACCATGACGACCCTGCTCGAGCCCATCCTGATCTTGATAATGGGTGCTGTCGTCCTCATGATCGTTCTTGCGGTACTGTTGCCGATCATCGAGATCAACCAGCTGGTCAAGTAGCTCCGGCCGGCGCGTCCCACCTGGGAGGAACGACATGCTCTGGTTTCTACGGCTGCGCCGACTGTTCAGCGCCACCGGCCGCGAGGCGCTGATTCTCTGGTACGCCTTCAGGAATCCCGCCACGCCGCGGGCCGTCAAGCTCGGCTCGCTGCTGCTGTTCCTCTACCTGCTGAGCCCGGTGGACGTCCTGCCGGACTTCGCGCTGCTGTTCGGCTGGGCCGACGATCTCGCCATCCTGATGGTGGGCATCCCCTTCCTGGTGAACAAGCTGCCGCCGGCGGTGCTTGCCGAGGCGTCGGAGCTGGCCGACCGCCGACTGGGACGCTACCGCCGCGATCCGGCCGGCGCGCGCTGAATCACGGCCTTCGGGCTCACAGCCGCAGCGCCGTGTGATAGCCGGTGAGCTCGAGGTAGCCGCGGCCGATGCGCCTGCCGCGGTCGTCTAGCACCCGCACCGCGCCTTCCCAGTAGATCGTCCCGGTCGACGCACGGCCGTCGAGCTCCTGGTCGTCGAACAACGGCTCCAGCTGCAGGCGGCGATCGGGCAGTAGCAGGCGCATCGCCACCGGATAGCGCGTGCCGGTGCGCGGCGATTGCCACTCGCGCAGCACCTCGAACTCGATCGGCTCGACCTGCCGGCTGCTGCCGTCGGGCGCGCGCAGCGCGCCGTAGCGCCACAGCGTCGCGTCCGCGGCGGCGTCCTTGCCGTCGCCACCGGGCTTGTGCCGGCGGCGGATCCGGAAGGCGACCAGCGCGCTGCCGTCGTCGAGGTTGATGCCGGCCCAGTCCCAGCCTTCGGCGGAAGGATCGAGCACCGTGGTCGACCACTCGTGGTCGAACCAGGCGACGCCGCTGGCCGGCGACCCGTCCACCGTGCCGTTCACCCGGAGCTGTGGCCGGCTGTAGTAGTGGCTCGCCTGGCCGGGCTGCGGGCCCTTGCGCGAGAAACCGTCCTCGCCCTGCAGCCAGGGCCGGTTGCGCGCCTCGCCTGCCGCGCCGGGAGGCGCGAGCTGCAGGTCGAGATCGAACGCAGCATCGCGGATGACGGTGCGGTAGCGGTCGTCGCTGCTGCGCGCGAACGACCAGTCGCCGATCGCCAGGTTGGCGTCCTCCTCCGAGAACCGCGCGCCGGGGGTGCCGATGCGCGCCGCCCGCTGGCCATGCAGCGCGTGGCCGCGCTGCGGCAGCATCAGCGCCGCGTGCGCGAACAGCAGCTGGGTCGGGGCGAAGCGACTGGGGTTTTCCTGCGGGTGGCCGGTGCGCACCCGGAAGAAGGTCACCTGGAAGCCGCGCTCGTCGCCGAGCCAGCCGGTGACGTACCACCATTCGGTGCGAAAGTCCGCATGGGCGCCGAAGTCGCGCGGGAAGGTCATGCGGTAGGCGGGGTCGGCCGGCGGATGCTGGTGCGGGCGGCCGGGAAAGGCCTGCGCCGCAACCCGCGGCGCAACCGCGGCAACGCCCGACAGGCCGAGCAGGCCCAGCAGGCCTAGCGATCGGCGACGCGGCCAACGCATGGCTACCAGTCCTGCCGCATGGCCAGCAGCGGCCCGCCGGCGCTGGCGCTGCGCGCGGCAAGCATCGCAGTGACCACTGCCGTCGCCAGCAGCGCGAGCGCGCTGGGCAGCAGGATGGACCAGGGCAGCGCCACGTCCATCGTCCAGTGGAACGACTGCGGGTTGACCCGCTTGATCAGGATGACGCCGATCAGCAGCCCGATCAGGCCGCCCCACAGCAAGGCGATCAGGGTGCCGACACTGGCCTCCGCCGCGAGCTGCCCCATCACCATCCGGCGCGACACGCCGAGGTGGCGCATCATGCCGAACTCGCGCGCCCGATTCAGCGCTTCCGCGGCATAGGTGCTGGCCACGCCGAACAGGCCGACCACGATGGCGATCGCCTCGAGCACGTAGGTGACCGCGAAGCTGCGGTCGAAGATCGCCAGCGACAGCTGCCGGATCTCGCCGGCGCTGCGGAAAGTGGCGTCCGCCAGCACCGGCGCGGCCGCGCGGATGCGCTCGACGACGGCCGCCGCCGCCGCATCCGGGGCCAGCCAGATGCCGGCGTCGGAGACGGTGGTGTCGCCGGTGAGCCTGCGATAGTCGGCCAGTCGCATCGTGATGGCGCCGGTCTGGCGCGCATAGTCGCGCCACACGCCGGCGACGAATACCTGCTCCATCCCGCCTTGCAGCGGCAATTGGCGTACCGTCCCGGGCTCGAAGCCGTAGAGCGACACCATCGCCTCCGAGACGTAGACCGGCACCGCCCCGGCGGGTGCCGGCAGCGGCCTGCCGGTCAGCGGCAATTGCTGCTCCGCCGGCCGATCGTCGAGCTCGCGGGCGAGCAGCAGGACCGGCGCCCGCCCGGGCGTCAGCGTCATCTCGATGCTGCGCAGGAACTGCACCCGCCCGACCCCCGGGACGGCGCCGATCGCCTGCTGCGCGGCTGGATCGATCGAGCCTTGAAGGGTGGCTGGCGTGCGCGCATAGAGGTCTGCCGGCAGCACCTGGCCGAGCCAGTCGTCGACCGACATCCTGAAGCTCGACACCATGATGACCATGGCGCAGGTCAGCGCGAAGCTCGCCACCACCCCCGCCAGCGCGATGGCCACCGACGCCGGCGCCTGCGCCTGCCGGGTGATCGCAAGCCATGCCACCGGCCGGCGCCACAGCCAGCCGGCCAGCTGGCGTCGCACCGTCGCCAGCGCCGTGCCGATGACCGTCGGTACCAGGCTGATGCCGGCGAACAGCAGGGCGGCGATGGCGAGATAGGCGGCGAGCGGCAGACCGAGGATCGGCGGCAGCAGCAGCAGCACGGCCGTCGCCAGCACCAGCACGACCGCCAGCCGGCGATGCCCCCAGCCGGCGAGCGTCGCTTCCTGGCTGCCCGCGCGCACCGCCTGTGCCGCCGGCAGGTGGCGCGCGGCCCGCGCCGGCGCCAGGCTGCCAAGCACTGCCGTCAGGCAGCCGAGCAGCCCGAAGCCCAGGATGGTCAGCGGCCGCGCCGCCAGCGACCCTCGTGAACTGCTGAAGTAGCCGCCGCCGAGATCGCCACCGATCGTATTGAGCAGCAGCCAGGCGAGCGCCAGGCCGCCGGCCATGCCCAGCAGCGAGCCCCAGATACCGACCAGGAGCCCCTGCGACAGCAACGCGCGACTGGCTACATCGGGTGGCGCGCCGAGCACGAAGAGCAGCGCCATCTCCTGCTGCTGGCGTACCGCTGCCAGTGACAGCGTCGCGAACACGATGAAGCCACCGGTCAGCAGCGCGACCAGTGCCAGCACGTTGAGGTTCACGCGGTAGGCCCGCGACAGGTTCGACATGCGCTGCTCGCTTGCCTGTGGCGACACCAGTTGCAGGCCGGCTGGCAGCAACTGCTCGCGGCGCTGGCGCACCGCCGGCAGCGCCGCGCCGGCGGTGAGCTTGATGTCGATGCGGCTGAGCTTGCCGGTCGCGCCGAAGGCCCATTGCGCGGAGCCGAGATCCATCACCGCAAGCGGCTGCCCGGCCGCCGCGCCCGGCACCCGGCCGGCCACCCGCAACCGCAGCGGCTGCGCGCCGTGGCGCACGCTCAGCACCGGTCCCGGATGGGCGAGGGCCGCCGCATCGGACAGGAAGATCGAATCCGGCTCGAACAGGTCCAGGCGATCGTCATTCGCCAGCGGCTGCAACGCCGGCGTGACCTGCGCCGAGGTGAACAGGTCGATGGCCACCAGGGCCAGCCGTTCGCCGCCGTCGCCGGCGGCAGCGTCGCCGGCGTTGCCGGCCTGCGCCGCCTGCGGATAAAGGTCGAGTTCCAGCACCGGACTGGCCACCGCGATGCCGTCGACGCCCGCCACGACATCGAGCAGGCCCTCGGCCATCAGGCCTTGAGCCGGACGCACCTGCAGGTCGGCCTCGCCGTTGACCGTGGCGATCGCATGGCGGAAGGAATCGAGCGCCGAGGCATTGACCAGGTGGATCGCCAGCGCCAGCGCCACGCCGATCGCCACCGCCGCGACGCTTGCCAGCACCCGGCCGGGCTGTGCCCGCCATTGCGCCCGCCGCAGCCAGCGCAGCAGCACGGAGGCGCCTCTGCCGGGGGACCGGACCGCGCTCATGCGGCGACGACGCCGTCGGGCGTCAGCCGCAATACCCGGTCGGCGATCCGCTCCGCCTGGACCGAGTGGGTCACCATCAACAAGGCCGCGCCGCGCGTCCTCACTTCCTCGGCCAGGAGGTCGGTGGCGGCGGCTGCCGTCTGCGGATCGAGGTTGCCGGTGGGCTCGTCGGCGAGGATCAGCGCCGGCCGGTGGACCAGCGCCCGCGCCAGCGCCACCCGTTGCTGCTCGCCGCCGGAGAGCTCGCCGGGGAGGCTGGCGGCGCGCTCGCCCAGGCCCACTTCGGCCAGCATGGCAATGGCGGCTGGGCGGGCGGAGGACTCGTCCGCGCCGGTGAGCAGCAGCGGGATCGCCACGTTCTGCCACAGGCGCAGGTGCGGAATCAGGTGGAACGCCTGGAAGACGAACCCGAGGCTGGCGCGACGCATCGCCGCCAGGGCGTTGTCGTCGAGGCCGCGCAGCGACTGGCCATTGACGATGATCTCGCCCTCATCCGGCGTGTCGAGTCCGGCGCAAAGGTTGAGCAGCGTCGACTTGCCGACGCCGGATTCCCCGACCAGCACCACCCGCTCGCCGCGATCGACCTGCAGGGAGATATGGCGCAGGACCCAGCGCCGCGGGTCGAAGCGCCGCGAGACCTGCTTCAGGTCAAGGACCGGCACGGCTCGCCTGCTGGCCCTGGGTTGCTCAAGCGGCGACGTCGACGCCGGCCTTGCCCTCGCGCAGTACGCCGATCTCGCGCGCCTGCTCGAAGCCCTCGCGCTGGAACTGGCGGATCACCTCGGCCACCGCCTCCGGCGCGCAGGCCACCAGCAGGCCGCCGCTGGTCTGCGGATCCGTCAGCAGCGCCTGCATGACCGGATCCACGCCGGCGGCCAGGCTCACGTCGGCGCCATAGCCGCCCCAGTTGCGGCCGCTGGCGCCGGTGATGCAGCCTTCGCGGGCCAGCGCCAGCGCGCCCTCGAGGAGCGGCAGGTCCTGGAATCGCAGGGTCGCCCGCAAGCCGGCGCCGCGCGCCATCTCGAGCGCGTGGCCGAGCAGGCCGAAGCCGGTCACGTCGGTCATCGCATGCACCGCGTCGAGCTCCGCCAGCGCCCGCCCCGGGGTGTTGAGGCGGGTGGTGCTGTCGATCATCCGCCGATAGCCGGCCTCGTCGAGGCGGT
>JAEZQX010000362.1 GCA_023441105.1 Pseudomonadota bacterium
GTTGCCGCCGGCATCTGGCGCGGCCGCGCCGACCCGGCGGTGGGCGCCGGCACGCCGGACAGCTGAGCCGCCCGCGGCCGGTCCGGGAGGTCAAACCGATCCGGCATGGCCCGGCCCCCCAGCCGCCCCTGGAACGATCCGCTCACTGCCCTACCGTATACTCGCTCGCCGTGACGGCCAGCCCGAGGCCGGGAGCCCTCCCGACCCGGCAGGCGGGCCTGCAGGCAGCAACGGGAGACCCATGAGCATCATCACCCGCGTCGAAGTGCACGAATTCCAGTTCGACGCGCAGAACCTGGCGCGCGATGGCGAATCGCAGTCGGTCGGCTACAGCAAGGGCCAGACCACCCGGCTCGGCAAGTATGCGGTGTCGATCCACACCGAGGACGGCGGCCGCGGCGACTATGTGGCGCTGTGGGTCGCCACCCGTTCCTCGCTCGGCCAGACCCTGATGCTCGCCCCGCGTCTCGTCGGCAAGGATGCCCGCGAGCGGATCGCGATCTACGAAGACCTGAAGCGCGACATCCGCCAGTTCGACCACATGGGACACGGGCCGATCGACATCGCCCTCTGGGACTGGGCCGGCCGCCATTACAACGCCTCGGTGTCCGAGCTGCTGGGGGGCTACCGCAAGCGCCTGCCGGCCTATGCCAGCACCTACCACGGCGACCGGGCCGGCGGCCTGTCCTCCAAGGAGGCCTACGCCGACTTCGCCCGGGCCTGCCTCGACATCGGCTACCAGGCCTTCAAGGTGCACGGCTGGAACGACGGCAATGCCCGCGAGGAAGCGGACAACGTCCTGCACGTCGCCCGCGCGGTGGGCGACCGCATGACGCTGATGCTCGATCCGGCGTGCGAGCTGCGCACCTTCGCCGACGCCCTGTACGTCGGCCGCGCCTGCGACGAGGCCGGCTACTTCTGGTACGAGGATCCGTTCCGGGACGGCGGCGTCTCGGCGTTCGCGCACAAGCGCCTGCGCAGCATGATCAGGACGCCGCTGCTGCAGACCGAGCACGTGCGTGGCGTCGAGCCGAAGGCGGACTTCGTGATCGCCGGCGGCACCGATTTCCTGCGCGTCGATCCGGAATACGACATGGGCATCACCGGCGCGCTCAAGATCGCGCACCTGGCCGAAGCGCTGGGTCTCGACTGCGAGATCCACGCCAGCGGACCGGCGCATCGCCACCTGATGTCGGCGATGAGGAACAGCAACTTCTACGAGGTCGCGCTGGTCGGCCCCGACTGTCCCAACGCCATGCCGCCGGTCTATCGCTGCGGCTACAGCGACCAGCTCGACTGCGTCGATGCCGCCGGCACGGTGCCCGTGCCCGCCGGGCCGGGCCTGGGCGTCGACTACGACTGGGAGTGGATCGCCGCCCATCGCACCGCCCACCACGTGTTCGACCGCGCCGGAGGCCAAGGCATCGGCTGACGGTGGCCCGCTGCCACGACGACAGCTGCCGCCGGCCGCTCCGCCCACGGGTTGCGGGGGGCGCGCGCCGTCCCAGGATCCCCGACCGACCTCTCACCTCTCACTCTTGCAACCGCTGCCATCACCGACCAAGGAGACTTCATGCACCGCTTCATCCCTCGCAAGCTGCTGGCCACCACGCTGGCCGCATCGCTCTTCGCGGCTTTCACCGCCGCGCCGGGCGCCGCTTCCGCCGCCACCACGCTGCGCTTCGGCCATGCCAACAACAACGGCGAAATCGCCACCGACCTGTTCCAGGAGTTCGCGGACAACGTCACCAAGCGCACCAAGGGCGAAGTCACCATCCGGGTGTTCCCCGCCGAGCAGCTCGGCAAGGAAGGCGACCTGATCCAGCAGGTGAAGTCGGGAGCGCTGGACATTTCGGCGCCGTCGATGCCGTCGCTGTCCGGCCTGGTCCCGGCCCTGGAGATTGCCAGCGCCCCGTTCCTCTGGACCGACTGGGCGCAGGCCGAGAAGGTGATCACCGGACCCGCCTTCCAGCCGCAGTTCGACGAGCTGCGCGACAAGCACAACGTGCTGATGCTCTCGAAGATCTGGTACTGGGGCTGGCGCAACCTGACCACCGGCACCCGCGCCGTCAACAAGCCGGAAGACCTGGCCGGCCTCAAGATCCGCGTGCCGGAATCGCCGGTGTGGGTCGAGATGATCCGGGCCATGGGCGGTGCTCCCACCCCGATCCCGTTCGGCGAGGTCTATACCGCCCTCCAGCAGAAGACGGTGGACGGCCAGGAGAATCCGATCCCGACGATCTACTCGCGCAAGTTCTACGAGGTGCAGGCCCATCTTTCGATGACCCGCCACATGCTCCAGAACAACACCATGATCGTCAACAAGCGCTCCTTCGAGAAGTTGTCGCCGGAGTTCCAGAAGGTGCTGCTGGAAGAGGCTGCGGCCGTATCGGCCAAGAACTCGAAGCTGCAGCAGGAACGCGAGACCAGCATGCTGGAGGAGATCCGCAAGAGCGGCAGGACCGCCGTTGTCGACAAGCCCGATCGCGCGGCGTTCGCGGCCAAGATGGCGCCGGCACTGAAGAACCTCGAAGCGCGCTGGGGCGCGGCCAACCTGCAGCGGGTCCGCGCCGCGGTCGACGCCTCGGGCGCCAAGCAGTAATCGGGAAGGTCGCAGG
>JAEZQX010000366.1 GCA_023441105.1 Pseudomonadota bacterium
GTGCTGCGCGGGCGCGTCGAGCTCGATCCCGCCCTGGCCGCCGATGCCAGCCCGGACGAGACGGTCTTCGTCGCCGCGCGCGGCGTCGACGCGGACGGCCTGCCCGTCGGGCCGCCGGCCGCCGTGCTGCGGGCGCGGGTCGGCGACCTGCCCCTGCAGTTCGAGCTTTCCGACCGGCAGGCGATGAGCCCGGCAGCCAGGCTCTCCGGCCAGGCGCAGGTGATCGTGGTGGCGCGTGTCTCGCGCAGCGGCACCGCCAACGCCGGTGCCGGCGACCTCGAAGGACGCAGCGCCGTGGTCGCGCCCGACGCGCAGTCGGTCCAGGTACGCATCGACCGCCGGGTCCGCTGAGCCGGTGACGCCGACGGCCGGTCCCTGGTTCGAGGCGCGCGATCTGTGCCTGTCGCGCGGGCCGCGGCTGTTGCTCGACAAGCTCGGCTTCGAGCTCCAACCGGGCGAGGCGATCCTCCTGCACGGCCCGAACGGCAGCGGCAAGTCGAGCCTGCTGCGCGCGCTACTGGGGCTGTCGGTGGCCACCGGGACGCTGCGCTTCGGCGGCAGCGCCTTCGCCCCGGGCAGCGGCAGGCTCTGTCCGCACGTCCTCTACCAGGGCCATGCGCCGGGCCTCAAGGGCGAGCTGACGGCAGTCGAGAACCTGGCGCTGGCAGCCGCCCTCGACGGCTCCGCCGGCGATCCGGTGGCGCTGAAGGCGGCGCTTGCCGTCACCGGTATCGTGCGCGAAGCCACCATCGCCGCCCGCCGGCTGTCGCAAGGCCAGAAGCAGCGGCTGGTGCTGGCGCGCTTCGCCCTTGCAGCCGAGCAGCCGGCGAGGCGCCCCCTGTGGCTGCTCGACGAGCCATCGGCGGCGCTCGACCGTGCCGGCGCGACCATGCTCGATGCGCTGCTGGCACGGCACCTGCAACGGGGCGGCGCGGCCATCGTCGCCACCCACCTGCCGGTGCTCGCCGGCAGCACGCTGCGCAGGATCGAGCTCGGATGAGCGCGATGCAGGCCGCGGACGATTCATTTTCGCCCTTCGGCTGGGCGCTGCGCCGCGACCTGACCCTCGCCATGCGGCGCAAGTCCGACACGCTCAACCTGCTCGGCTTCTTCGTGCTGGCCTGCACGATGTTCCCGCTCGCCATCGGGCCGCAACAGGCCTGGCTGCAGCGAGTCGGTCCGGGCGTGATCTGGGTGGCCGCGCTGCTCGCGCTGCTGCTGGCGCTGCCGCGGCTCTTCGAGCACGACCATCAGGACGGCAGCCTCGAGCAGATGCTGGCCAGCGGTCGTTCGCTGCCGGCGCTGGTGGCCGGCAAGCTGCTCGCGGCCTGGCTGGTGAGCGCGCTGCCGCTGGTGGTGGTGACACCGTTGCTGGCGATGTCGCTCTACCTCGACAGCGGCGCGACCTTGTTGCTGATGGCGTCGCTGCTGCTCGGCACGCCGAGCCTGCTGGCGATCGGCGCCATCGGCGCGGCGCTCACCCTCGGGCTGCGCGGCGCCGCGACGCTGATCACGCTCATCTGCCTGCCGCTGTTCGTGCCGGTGCTGATCTTCGGCGCCGGTGCGGTCGAGATGCAGGCAGCCGGCCTTTCCCCCCTGGCGCATCTGGCCTTGCTCGCCGCTGTTATGCTATTGGCCCTCGCGAGCGCGCCCTTCGTCGCGGCGCTCAGCCTGCGCACGTCCCTCGAATGAACCTCTACCGCTACGCATCCCCCCAGGCCTTCTTCCCGCTTGCCGGGCGGTTGCTGCCGTGGTTCGTCGCGGCCGCGGTCCTGCTGGCCATCGCAGGACTGGTGATCGGATTCCTGGTGGCGCCGGCGGATTTCCAGCAGGGCGAGGTCTACCGGATCATCTTCATCCACGTGCCGAGCGCGTGGATGGCGATGTTCGTCTACCTGGTGATGGCCGGCTATTCGGTGCTGACCCTGGCCCTGCGCGCCCGGCTGTCGGCGATGATGACGCTGGCGCTGGCGCCCACCGGCGCGCTGATGGCCGCCATCGCTTTGTGGACCGGCGCACTGTGGGGCAAGCCCACCTGGGGAACCTACTGGGCGTGGGACGCGCGCATGACGTCGACGCTGATCCTGCTGTTCCTGTACCTCGGCTATCTCGCGTTGGTCAGCGCCATCGAGGACACGCAGCGCGCCGATCGCGCCGGTGCGGTGCTGGTGCTGGTCGGCGTCGTCAACGTGCCGATCATCTATTTCTCGGTGCAGTGGTGGAACACCCTGCACCAGGGGGCGAGCGTGAGTCCCACCGGCGGCTCCTCGATGGCCGCGATCATGCTGCAGGGCATGCTGGTCATGACCCTGGCCGCCTGGTGCTATTGCATCGCCTGCACATTGCACCGGGTACGCTCGATCATTCTCGAACGCGAAGGACACAGCCCCTGGGTCCGTCGCCTGGTGGCCGCGCCGCTGCGCGGCCCGTCGCTGCAGGAAGCTGGAAACCGAACATGAACCACTGGCAGATGATCGCCATCGCCTACCTCCTGACCTTCGCCGCGGTGGCGCTCGAGGTCGTGCTGCTGCTGCGGCGTCGCCGCGCGGCCTGGCGCAATGCCCGTGCGTCGCTGGAAGACGACGAGGCGATGGACATCGGAGACCGCGCCAGCGGCGGGGCCGGAGCCGGAGCCGTCACATGAAGCCGCGCCACAAGCGCTTCGCGCTCATCCTCGGCGGCATCGCGGTGCTGGGCATCGCCACCGGCCTGGTGCTCTACGCGCTCAACAGCAACATCGTCTTCTTCTACACGCCCACCCAGGTCGCGCAGCAGGAGGCACCGAAGGGCCGCAACTTCCGCATCGGCGGCCTGGTCGAAACCGGCAGCGTCCAGCGCGACGGGACCCGGGTCACGTTCCGGGTGACCGACAACGCCCGCCAGATACCGGTGGCCTACACTGGCAGCCTGCCGGACCTGTTCCGCGAGGGCAAGGGCGTGGTGGCGCAGGGCAGCCTCGGCGCGGACGGCGTCTTCACCGCCACCGAAGTGCTGGCCAAGCACGACGAGAACTACATGCCGCCGGAAGCGGCGGAGGCGCTGCGGCAGGCGGGCCATCCGATGGGCGCCAAGGGCGGGAACAGCGGCGGCGCCAACGGCGGCGCGGGGGCGGCGCAACCATGATGATCGGCGAGATCGGGCACTTCGCGGTCTGGGTAGCGCTGGCGGTCGCCTGCGTGCAGACCAGCCTCGGGCTGGTCGGTGCCCACCGCAACGACCTGCGCCTGATGAAGGTGGCGAGCAACGCAGCCACTGCGCAGATGCTGCTGGTGGTGCTGGCCTTCAGCTGCCTCGCCGTCTCGTTCGTCGAGAACGACTTCACCATCATCAACGTCGCCAGCAACAGCAACAGCCGCCTGCCGGTGCCCTATCGCTTCGCCGCCACCTGGGGTTCGCATGAAGGCTCGATGCTGCTCTGGTCGCTGATGCTGGCCTGCTGGACGGCCGCGGTGGTCAACCTCGGCAGCGGCCTGGACAGCGTGGTGCGGGCCCGCGTGGTCGGCATCCTGGGCCTGATCTCGGTCGGCTTCCTGGCCTTCCTGCTGTTCACCTCCAATCCGTTCACCCGCAGCCTGCCGGCGCCGCCGGACGGCCGCGACCTGAATCCGCTGCTGCAGGATCCGGGGATGGTGATCCATCCGCCGATGCTCTACATGGGCTACGTCGGCTTCTCCGTGGCGTTCGCCTTTGCCATTGCCGCCCTGTTGGGCGGGCGCGTCGACGCCGCCTGGACCCGCTGGGCACGGCCGTGGACCACGGCCGCGTGGGCCTTCCTCACCATCGGCATCGCGCTCGGCAGCGCCTGGGCGTACTACGAGCTCGGCTGGGGCGGCTGGTGGTTCTGGGACCCGGTGGAGAATGCCTCCTTCATGCCGTGGCTGGTCGGCACGGCCCTGATGCATTCGCTGATCGTCACCGAGCGCCGCGGCGCCTTCAAGAGCTGGACCCTGCTGCTGGCCATCTCGGCGTTCAGCCTGAGCCTGCTCGGTACCTTCCTGGTGCGCTCCGGCGTACTCACGTCGGTCCATGCGTTCGCCACCGATCCTGCGCGCGGCATCTTCATCCTCGGCTTCCTGGTGATCGTGATCGGCGGCTCGCTCGCCCTGTTCGCCTGGCGCGCGCCCACCCTGGCCGACCACACCGCACCGGTCAGCTTCTCGACCAGCTCGCGCGAAGGCTATCTGCTCGCCAACAACCTGCTGCTGACGGTCGCCACCGCCGCGGTCTTCCTCGGCACGATGTACCCGCTGCTTCTCGACACGCTTGGCCTCGGCAAGATCTCGGTCGGGCCGCCCTACTTCGACGCGGTCTTCTTCCCGCTGCTCGCGCCGGCGGTGTTCCTGATGGGCATCGGGCCGATGGCGCGCTGGCGCTCGGCGCCGGTGCCGGAGCTGGCGCGCCGCCTCAAGTGGGCGATGCTGGTCGCTGTCGCGACCACCGTGCTGATTGCCGCCACCTCCGGCCGCTTCGGCGGCGAGCGGCTGTCGCAAGGCGCCCTCGGCGCGGTGGCATTCGCTATCGCCATCTTCATCGCCATCTGGGTGATCGCGGCCAGCCTCGCGCTCTGGCTCGAACGGTTGCAGGAAGTCGGCGGCGCCAGCGCCATGCCGTGGACGCAGCGCGTGCGCTCGCTGCCCGGCGGCTTCTACGGCATGCTGCTCGCGCATGTCGGGGTCGGCGTGTTCACCATCGGCGTCGCCTGCGTCAACACGCTGCAGGTCGAGGCCGACCACGCCGTCGCGCCCGGGCAGTCGCTGACCCTCGAGGACTACGAGTTCAAGCTCATCGGGCTGGCATCGGTGGATGGTCCGAACTACCGCGCCACCCGCGGGCAGGTCGAGGTCTGGCAGGACGGCAAGCGCCAGTTCACCCTGCGGCCCGAGAAGCGCATCTACGAAAGCCAGGGCTCGGTGATGACCGAAGCCGCCATCGACTCGGGGTTCACCCGCGACGTCTACGTCTCGCTGGGCGAGCTGCTGCCGGACGGCCGCTGGACCATCAAGGCCTGGATCAAGCCCTTCATCGACTGGATCTGGGCCGGCTGCTTCCTGATGGCGCTGGGCGGCTTTGCCGCCATCGCGGATCGCCGCTACCGCACCGCGCGTCGCACCGCCACCGCGCGCCGGCCTGCTGCCGCGACCGGCAGCGCCGCGGGTTGATGCAGGCATCATGCGATCGCTGCGCTACATCGTCCCGGTGCTGCTGTTCCTGGTGGTGGCTGGCTTCCTGCTGCTGGGCCTGGACCGCAACCCGAGCGAGATCCCGTCGCCGCTGATCGGCAAGCCGGCGCCGGACTGGACGCTGCCGCGCCTGGCAACCGGCGCTGGGGCTGGCGCAGGCGCAAGCGCGGGAAGCAACGCCGGTTCGGGGCCTGCCGCCGGCACGACCAGCGTGGCCAGGGATGCGGCCGCTCCCGGCGCGCTTTCCGGCGGCGAACTGAAGGGGCAGCCCTACCTGCTCAACGTCTGGGCTTCCTGGTGCGCGCCGTGCCTGCAGGAGCATCCGGTGCTGGTCGAGCTGGCCAGGCGCAAGACCATCCGCATCGTCGGCATCAACTACAAGGACCGGCCGGAAGACGCGCGTGCCTGGCTGGCGCGCCATGGCAATCCCTTCGCCGAGATCGTCGCCGACCGCGAAGGCCGCACGGCCATCGACTTCGGCGTGTACGGCGTGCCCGAGACCTTTCTCGTCGATGGACAGGGCGTCATCCGCTTCAAGCACATCGGCGCGCTGACCGTGGAGGCGGTGCAGGGTCGCCTGCTGCCAGCCATCGCGGCACTCGGCAGTGCGCCAGCCGGTTCGCCG
>JAEZQX010000456.1 GCA_023441105.1 Pseudomonadota bacterium
CGGCCCCCCCCCCCTTTTGCCGCTTCCAGCACAACCCGCGACTTGACCCGGGGATCCGCTATCACGCGGCCCTTTGCTATATTCCGCCCCCATGGGGCTCTTCCCGTGATTCTGTCGTCGCAGGCGCTCGTTCCGGGCTCGATCCTGGAATGCGACCTGTGCATTGTCGGCGCGGGTGCGGCCGGATTGGCCATGGCGCTGCGCTTCGTCGACAGCGGCATCGACGTCCTGGTCCTGGAGGCCGGTGGAGAACGCTTCGATGCAGCGGTGCAGGCCTGCTACGACGGCGAGGTCGCTAACTCCGCGCTGCATTCGCCGCCGGCCACCTACCGCCAGCGCCGCTTCGGCGGCTCCACCGCCATCTGGGGCGGTGCCTGCGTGCCGTTGGATCCGATCGATTTCGAAGCGCGCGCCTGGGTCCCCGGCAGCGGCTGGCCGATCGGTTATGCCGACCTGCTGCCGTACTACCCCGACGCCAACGAGCTGCTGGAAGCCGGCCGCTTCGACTACGACGCCCGCACCGCCTTCGCCGGTGCCGCGCCGCCGATGGTCGACGGCTTCGACAGCGACGTGCTGACGACCGACGGGCTCGAGCGCTTCTCCTGCCCGACCGATCTCGCGCAACGCTATCGCGGCCGCCTGGCCGCTGCCGGCAACATCCGCGTGCTGCTCGACGCCGCCTGCGTCGGGATCGACATCGATCCGGATGGTCGCGCCGTCCGGCAGCTGCGGGTGGCGTCGATGGGCGGACGCCGGTTGGCGGTTCGCGCGCGGGACTATGTGCTCGCTGTCGGCGGCATCGAAACACCGCGCCTGCTGCTGGCGTCCAACGACGTCCGCCACGCCGGCATCGGCAACGCGGCGGATCAGGTCGGCCGCCACTACATGTGTCACTTCGCCGGCAGCATCGGCGAGGTGGTCTTCGATGGCTCGCCATCGCGGGTGAGGCACGGCTACGACATGGCGCCGGAAGGCGTCTACTGCCGGCGACGGCTGGCGCTCACCGCGGAGCAGCAGCGCCGGCTGCAGGTGACCAACATGGTGATGCGCCTGCACCTGCCCCGCATCCCGGATCCATCGCACCGCAGCGGCGTGCTGTCGGGGCTGTTCCTGGCTCGCCCGCTGATCAGCTACGAATATGCGCGGCGGCTGCACGACGGGACGCGGCTCACGGCCGGCCGGTATGCGGCCCACCTGCGCAACGTCCTGCTGGATCCGCTGGACACCGCCGCCTTCGCCCTGCACTGGCTGTCCAGGCGCTCGCTGGCGGAGCGCAAGTTCCCGTCCGTCATCCTGCGCAACCGCAGCAACCGCTTCAGCCTGGAAGTGCACGCCGAGCAGTCCCCAGATGCCGGCAGCCGCATCGAACTCCTGGACGGCGCGCGCGACGCGCTGGGCATGCCGAAGGTGCGGATCGACTGGCGCTACCGGCGCAGCGACATCGACGCCATCGGCCGCACGCTCGATGCGGTGGCGGACGCGCTGGCGGCAGGCGGCGCCGGCCGCTTCCGTTACGATCGCACGCGGCTCGAGGAAGACATCCTGCGCTTCGGCGCTTACGGCGGTCACCACCTCGGCACCACCCGGATGAGCGCGACGCCTCGCGACGGCGTCGTCGACGCGAATTGCCGCGTGCACGACGTCGGCAACCTGTTCGTCGCCGGCAGCTCGGTGTTCCCGACGTCGAGCCAGGCGACGCCGACCCTGACCCTGGTCGCGCTGGCGCTGCGACTGGCCGACCATCTTGGGGCGCGACTGGCCGGACGTTTCCGCGGAAACGTCGTAGCCCCGGTCGCCGACGCGGCACAGGCGATCGAGCAGGCGGCCCGATGAGGGTGCTGGTCATCGGCGGCAGCGGCTTCGTCGGGCGCCGGATCGTTGCGGGGCTTGGCGCCACCGGTCGACACGCGGTCGTGTCGCTGAGCCGGCACGCGCAGCAAGAGGGTGCAGGGGGCGGCGGTCAATACGCTGCTGGCGGCGCGACTCCCTGGCGCAGCATCCAGGGAGATTGCCGCGACCCCGCCGTCCTGCGCACCGCGCTGCAGGACGTCGACGTCGTGGTCAACAGCGTGATGGGCGATCGCAGCTCGATCGAGGAGGGTGCGGCGCAATTGGTCGCAGCGGCAGGCGCCCGGCCGGACCTGCGGATCGTGCATCTCAGCAGCATGGCGGTTTACGGCCGGCGCACCGGCCTGGTTCGTGAAGCGGATGCGCCGGGGGACAGCCTGAACTGGTACGCCCAGGCCAAGGTCGCGGCGGAAGCCGCCCTGCAGCGGCATGCCATCGCCGGCGGGTCGGTGGTGATCCTGCGGCCAGGGTGCGTGTATGGAGCAGGCAGCCCGCAATGGGTGCTGCGCATTGCCGACTGGCTGCGCGCCGGACGCCTGGGCGATCTCGGCGCCGCCGGTGACGGCTGGTCGAACCTGATGCATGTCGACGATGTCGTCGGCGCGGTGATCGCGACGCTGCAACTCACTGCCGAGCCGACCGGACGCGCCCCGGTCTACAACCTCGTCGCGCCCGACAGTCCGCGCTGGAACCGCTACTTCATCGACCTCGCCCTGGCGATCGGCGCGCAGCCGGTGCCGCGGATCACCGGGCGGCGGC